>CADCQT010000056.1 GCA_902803645.1 uncultured Lachnospiraceae bacterium
CATAAGACGCATATCGAAGTGGACAGGAACGGAACAAAGGCAGCAGCTGCCACCGCAGTAGAAATGGCAAAGGCTACCGCCATTCCGGTTAGAAAAGATCCTGTATATGTGACCCTGGATCGACCTTTTGTATATGGAATCCTGGATACGAAAACCGGTATGCCTCTTTTTATCGGAACCTTGGATGAAGTGAAATAATACAAACCTGATCGTATCTATGTTTCCTTTCTTGAATTCTGTAGGAGGTGCTTGCTTTGGAAAAATACAGGTACAGCGAAGAAGAACAGAGCTTTCTGGAAAACAGTCCGGTGCCCTTTGCCATCTATCAGTTTATTAATAAAAGGGTGGTGACGGTCCTTATATCCAAGGGATGTATCGATCTGTTAGGGTATTCGGGAATGACCAGGGAGGAGATCCACGCCCTGCTGGATAGCGATATGTATCATGATATTCATCCGGATGATCTTTCTGTTATAGGGGATGCCGCCCTTCGTTTTGCAACAGAGGGAGGAGCCTATGATGTTGTGGTCCGGCTTAAAAGAGACGGGGAATACCGGATCATCCATTGCTATGGTAAGCACATCTATAAGGAGAAGAATGTTAAACTAGGCTTTATCTGGTATACGGATGTGGGTCTTTATAGTACGGATGGAAGGAATGAAAAAGATGGCGTTCTAAGTCTTCTGAGAAATCAGTTAGAGGAGAGAGGCTACAATATCAGGGTCGGTCATGATTATCTTACGGGGCTTCCCTCCATGTCCTATTTCTTTGATCTTGCAGAGGCAGGGTGTAAGGATCTTAGGAGAAGCGGGAAGATACCTGCGATCCTTTTCATGGATTTTAATGGGATGAAGGGGTATAACCAGAAGTATGGTATGGAGGAAGGGGATCGCTTCTTAAGGGCTTTTTCTGAGAAGCTCATCCGCAGGTTCAGTCATGAGAACTGTAGCAGATTTACGGCAGATCATTTTTGTGTCTTCTGCGATGAAAAGACAGCAAGAGAAGGCGCAGAGGAGCTGATGGAGGAGAATACGGTGGCAGAGGGAGACAGGCAGATGCCCCTTCGCATCGGAATGTACCTTTATGATGATGAGAATATCAGCATCAGTGGCGCCTGTGACAGGGCCAAGATCGCCTGTGATTCCGGTAAGAACAGTTATACAACAGCTGTATACTTCTTTGATCCCAAGATGATGGCCAGGATCGAAGACCTGCAGTATGTGGTTGAGAATATCGATAAGGCGATAAGAGAGGAATGGATCAAGGTCTTCTATCAGCCTATCATCCGAACCGCCAGTGGTCAGGTTTGTCACGAAGAGGCGCTGGCCAGATGGATCGATCCTGTGAAGGGGTTCTTTAGTCCGGCTGCCTTTGTTCCGGCATTAGAGGAATATAATCTAATCTACAAGCTGGATCTGTTTGTTGTGGATCTTGTTATTAAGAGGCTGAAGGATCAGCAGGAGCAGGGGCTTGTGGTGGTACCGGTGTCTGTTAACCTTTCCCGGTCTGATTTCTACACCTGCGATATTGTTGAGGAGATAAGAAAGCGTGTGGATGCATCCGGTATTTCCAGAGATATGCTGGTGATCGAGATTACAGAAAGTACTGTGGCAAACGATGTGGACTATATGATTGACGAGATCAGCCGCTTTCGAGAACTAGGGTTTCGTGTATGGATGGACGATTATGGAAGCGGATATTCTTCTCCAGCCATTCTTCATAAGGTCCCCTTTGATCTTCTTAAGATCGATATGCTTTTTGTAAGGCAGCTGGATGACGGAGAGAAGGCAAGGATCATCTTAACGGAGATCGTCAGGATGGCAATGGCCCTGGGGATGGAGACGGTTGCAGAAGGGGTTGAGACCGGTGAGCAGGCAGACTTTTTGAAAAATATCGGTTGTACCATGCTACAGGGATACTACTACTGCAAACCCATAACTTATGAGGAGATATTGGAGCGCTATAAGCAGGGAGTACAGATCGGATTTGAAAATCCAGAGGAAGCGGAGTATTATACCCAGCTAGGGAACGTTAATCTCTACAACCTGGCTATGTCCAATACAGACGAACAACGAGGGGATTATTTTGATACCTGGCCCATGGTTATGGTGGAGTGCAAGGGAGACAAGGTGACGGTGGTCAAGTCCAATATCACCTTCCAGCAATACATTAAGGAGCACTTCCCCCAGTTGCTGAATCAGACAGAATATGATGCCGGGGATTTCATCTATAAGACCGGCGGATTATCTCTGAATGCGGTGCTTCAATGCGCTAAGAGTGGTAAGAGAGTAATCCTGGATGATGTGACAGAAAAAGGCAGGATCATACAGCTCTTTATCTGGCGGGTGGCGGTGAATCCTGTGACACAGGTGGCAGCCGTGATGATCGCCATGCTTTCCTCTTCGGAGGCTACCAACCAGTTAGAGAAGAATAGTGCCAAACTGAAAAAGATATCCGGTGAGTATGTCAAGCTTCAGAAGGAGAATGAAAAGCTGAAGGAAGAGGTGGATTCCAATAAGAAGATCGCTGAATTGAAGCGGTCGGTATCGGCTCTTCTTACCAATATGCCGGCTATGACCTTCTCTAAGGATGTGAATACCCGAAAGTATCTGGCCTGCAATCAGGCCTTTGCGGACTATGCCCATAAAGAGACCCCGGAGGGAGTGGTGGGGCTGACGGATTTTGAGATCTTTGATGAGGCTACGGCCTATCACTTTATCGAAGATGACAAGAAGGCTCTGGACATGGACAAGCCCTTTATTTTCTACGAGGATGTTCCGGATGCCAAGGGAAATCCCAGACAGTTCCAGACCACCAAGCTGAAGTTTACGGATGACACCGGACGGGAGTGTTTGCTGGGGCTTTGCCAGGATGTAACCGATGCCATGCGCATCAAGAGAGAGTATGTGGAGAAGCTTGCCATTGTCCAGAGTATGGCAGAGATCGATTCCCTTACCGGCATTAAGAACAAGAATGCCTACAAGGAAAGAGAAGAGCTGATGAATCAAAGGATTACAGCCCATCGACAGCCGGAGTTTGCCATCATTGTACTGGATGTGAACGACCTTAAGAAGATCAATGATACCCAGGGCCATGAGGCGGGAGACCGATGTATATGCGAAGCTTGCAAGATCATCTGTCAGACCTTTAAGCGAAGCCCTGTATATCGTGTGGGTGGAGATGAGTTTGTGGTTATTTCCCAGGATGAGGATTACGGACGGACAGAAGAGTTGGTGGATCTCATCGCCAAGCATAATGAAATGGCTATGAAGTCCGGTGGAATCGTGATCGCCTGCGGTGTGGCCAGATTTGATGATGATGAAGATGTACGCACAGTATTCAAGCGTGCAGACCAGTCCATGTAC
>CADCQT010000057.1 GCA_902803645.1 uncultured Lachnospiraceae bacterium
CTGTTGAAGCTGATGGGAAGTAGCCTTGAGGTGGAATCCGTCTATGGAGAAGGGTCGACCTTTTCCTTTGTGGTCCGGCAGGGAAGTCATTCTGTTCAGGAGATGGGAGAGTTGGATCTGACCCGTCACGAAGGCAGGATCGAGCATACGGGACCTGCCTTTGTAGCTCCGGATGCAAGGATTTTGGCGGTGGATGATACGGAGATGAACCTTAAGGTATTAAAGGAACTTCTGTCTCAGAATCAGATAACCATTGATACGGCAGAAAGCGGCAAGGAAGCTCTTGCCATGTTAAAAGAGATCTCCTACGATCTGATCCTTTTGGACTACCGGATGCCGCAGATGAACGGTGTGGAGACCCTAAAGCAAATTTTTGAACTGGAGAACTGGACACCGGTGCCGGTGATCTGTCTGACAGCCAATGCGGTGACCGGTGCCATTGAGACCTACCTTGAAGCCGGATTTACGGATGTTATTACAAAACCGGTACAGCCGGAACTTCTGGAACAGAAGCTGATGCAGTACCTTCCCAAGGAGCTTATGAAGGTCAGCAAGCATCCGGTAGTGGTGACCCAGAAGCCGGAGGAGAATTACGAAGAGATGGTGAAAAAATTGGATCCGGCCCTTGTGGCAGTGGAAGGATTATCCCTTGAGGATGGGATCAAAAACAACGGATCCATCACCACTTATATGGAGGTGATCAAGACCTACCATAAGGGGCTTGCCGCCCAGCTGGATAAGATCGAGGCTCTCTTTGAGGCGGGGAATATCAAGGATTATACCATTAAGGTCCATGCCTTAAAGAGTTCTTCCAGAATCATAGGAGCCCTGGAGGTGGCAGATCTGGCGGAGGCCCTGGAGAAGGCCGGGGACGAGGAATATATCGCCAAGATCATTCAGGATACCCCGGTACTTATGAAGAAGGCAAGACTTCTCTGCCGGGATCTGGATCAGATCTTTGAAGAGAAGAGGGTAGAACAGGATCTTATTC
Organism: uncultured Lachnospiraceae bacterium; assembly: GCA_902803645.1. Lineage (GTDB taxonomy): Bacteria > Bacillota > Clostridia > Lachnospirales > Lachnospiraceae > Weimeria. Next base: position 992 of record CADCQT010000057.1, read on the forward strand.
CGATGGATGAGGGCACTTGGGGGGATGCCATGATGACCATCTGTGAGCTGATAGGGGCCTACGATCATAAGAGTATTCGCCAGGTTCTTGAGGCCTTGGGCGGTTATTCTCTTGATGAAGAAAAGCAAAAATTGTATGATGGACTTAAGGAAGCAGCGGCGGGGCCGGATTGGGAACGCTTACAGAAGCTGCTGGGGTGATAAAGCAAAAAAGGAGAAGGCATGAGAGGAAAGAAGACAATACTTTTAATCAGCGAACAGAGATCCTTCATGGTAGAGACCTTGTACCGTTCTCTGGTCGAGGCAAATCATACAGTGGAGTCTTGCGGGGTGGATGAGAATTCACTGATCCTGCAGGGGGAAGATGCGGATCTTTTTATTTTATATTTAGGGTACTACGCCTTTGAGGCTCCGAAGTTTCTGGAGATGGTAGGCTCTATCTGCCAGAGTCAGAATAAGCAGATCATTGCCATCGGGGATAACGATGAGATGAAGGCACTCTATAAGGTGATTCCCAGACACAGGATCGCTCTTCCGGTGGTTCGTCCGGTGAATATCCGTAACCTCATCGATCGTATCAGCCTGATGGATTATAACATGGTGGCAGAGGCGGAAGGGGCCAAGCGTAAGAAGCTCCTTCTGGTGGATGATGACAGTACCTTTTTGGATATGGCAAGTGAATGGCTGGAGACAGCCGGTAATTATGATGTGACGATCCTGAACTCAGGAACCCAGGTCATTACCTATCTTGCGTCCCATACGCCGGATCTTATTATGTTGGATTATGAGATGCCGGTCTGCAGTGGCCCACAGGTGCTGGGTATGATTCGCTCGGATACCAGGCTTCGGGATATTCCGGTCTTCTTTCTGACAGGTAAGAATGACAGAGAAAGTGTAATGAGTGTTATGAGCCTAAAGCCGGATGGTTATATCATTAAGACCGCCGGTAAGCAGGCGGTACTGGAAAAGGTCAATACCTTCTTCAGCAGTAGATAAGGAAAAGGGGCTGTGGAAGCAGCCCCTTTTGTTGTAGCAAAGGTTAGGTTCTCCCATGTAATCAATGTCCTACCCCGGGTCTTATGGGGCGGGACTTGAAGAAGGGAGGTCAATAAATGGTGGTGACTTTGTCGAAGTTCATGTCCTTGGACAGATTCAGGATACTGGCGGCATGTACATAGATATCTCCATCATTGGCCACGGTGCGAAGAGAAAAGCGGAGGTAGTTGTTGTTGTTCATAAAATCCACCGTTTCCCTTTTGCCACTGGCAATGGGAATCTGGATAAATCTTCGCATGGCGTTGCAAAGAGAATATTCCGGATCGTTAAAGGCGATCTCTGTCTCGGCTAAAGAGGCAAAACCCATGGAATTAAGATTCTCCACATATTCTGTATTGGCCCAGAGGAAGGTAAAGTGCTTGCCGTCGTCATGAATCAGAGCCAGAGGGATCTCGGTCATCAGGTCCACAGCGCTGATATTGTCATAGAAGGGGGTCTTGTGGATCTCCTCCAGTACCAGATCCTTATGCAGACAGATGGCAAGGACATCCTCGTATCGCTCCGGCTTGGCAAGGAAGAATCCCTGAATCTTCTCACAGCCAATATCCTTTAGAAACTGTGCCTCTTCCTCGGTCTCCACCCCCTCTGCCAAGGTCTGGATCCCCAGCTTCTTGGCCATAGAGACAATGGAAGAGAGGATGGTGGCAGACTTCTGGGTGAAGTTCCGAAGAAAGAGCATGTCGATCTTGATCAGGTCAAAACGATAATTCTTCAGGACATTAAGGGAGGAGTAGCCGCTGCCGAAGTGATCCATCCAGACACCGTAGCCCGCGTCATGGAATTGATCGATGCAGGAACGAATCCGAGCGGAATCCTGGGCCAGAATCTTCTCTGTGATCTCCACTTGAAGCATGTGACGGGGAACCTGATATTCCTCTGCAATCTCCTCAATGGACTGGAAAATATCCCCGGTCTGAAAATCTGCATAGGAGAGATTAAAGGATACCGGAAGATTGGGAATACCGTCATGGAGGTTCTTCTGATACCGCTGGCAGATCAGCCGGACGATATGGCAGTCCAGTTCGTAGATCTGTCGAGTCTCCTCTAATACTTTGATAAAAGAGGGAGGATAGAGCATACCAAGCTCCGGATCATCCCACCGGGCCAAGGCCTCAAAGGAGCAGATTTTCCCATTGATGGTACGACAGACGGGTTGGTAATGGATCGTAATATGTCCGTTTCGGATGGCTTCATGGATATGGGATGCGGCAAAGCTTTCTAGTGCAAACTGCCGCTCAATGTCCTCGGAATACTCCATATAAAAGGAGAAGGAGCGGTCTTCTGTCACGATGTTACATGCCAGGTTTGCATGGCGAAGGGTGTCGGAGAGATCACTTGTAGCCATGGGAACTTCACAGATTCCTGCAGCAATGTCGATATTTGGATCAGGACGTTCCTTTAAGACCAGTTCCCGAAGTTGCGTCAGAGGCTCTATATAGGAAGCTGTGGTGGTCAGTACGGCGAAACGGTCATCCGAGAGACGTCCGATGAGAGCTCCCGGGAAGGTGAAGCGAAGCAGGTCTGAAAAATGGCGGAGAAATTCGTCTCCCATATGAAGTCCGGTATGAAGATTCAGCAGGTGGAAATTACGAATGTTGCAATACAGAAGATGATAGGTCGGCTCCGTCTCTTCGGAAACACCGTCGGTCAGAATTCTGGCGGCAGCAGAAAGAAAATGTCTTGAGCCGGGAAGCTCGGTCAAAGGATCGATATCATCGGCCATCATGACACTGGAGGTGTCGGCTAAAAAGAAACGGATGATATCCCCCTGGGTGGGATCATAGTGAAGCTGACCAAAGGCCTCAATATGTTTTAGATGCCATTTCTTGGTCTTGATCCGAAAGGTGATATGTAAAAAGGCATTCTCCTGGTGGGAAATCTGCCGCTGTATCATGGCACAGGCACGGTCAAAGTCCTCGTGATAGACAAAACCGTGAAAGCTGCCGGAAGTCCAGTCAAAAAACTCCTGTTGGGAGGAACATTCGAAGATGTCCAAAAGTCCCTGATTAACCTGCAATATCTCCTGTTTCCCTGCAGCACGAAAGAGCATAAATCCGCCGGGAAGCTGGTCGAGAAAGAGGTTTGTCTGATTTGAATCTGAAATCACCATAATATAACCCTCCAATCATTTTCATTATACGTTCTAGATAGGGTAAAGTCTATGAAATGTTGCGGCGGGATACTTTACCGGATAGGGGGGATATGGTACATTTTTGTTAGCGAGACATGAATTTCTGTTTAACCTGTTGGGATCATCCGGATAGGGGTTCTAGAAAGAGTGACGATATGGGCGGAAGGCGTGAGATGAGTAAGAGACCCGGATATTTGAATCGCGCATTGGATGAGATGCCGGGAGGCGTTATTGTCTACCGGGCAGATGCTTCAGAGGAGATCCTGTATGCAAACCGGCATGCACTGGAGATCTTCGAGTGTGACAGTTGGGATGACTTTGCGGCCCTTACCGGAGGATGTTTTCGGGGGATGGTCTATCGGGATGATTTGGACGCTACGGAGCAGAGCATCCGGGATCAGATCTGTTCCGGCAATGATCATTTTGACCATGTGATCTACCGGATTCTGACCCGTTCCGGAAGAATCCGGACGGTGGAGGATTATGGGAACCTTGTAAGGGATCCGGAGGAAGGTGACCTCTATTATGTGTTTTTCCAGGATGCCATGATCAAG
>CADCQT010000058.1 GCA_902803645.1 uncultured Lachnospiraceae bacterium
AGCCAAAGGAAAGTACGGTAAGAGCATCGTGGTATCGCTCGGCCTGCATCAGGCACTTGGCATAATCACACAACAGAATGGTCATCTGGGAGAAATCATCTCCCATCTGCTGTACCGCCTCCAGATTCCCGGGACCGTACATGAGCTTAAGGTCGGTATTGGTCTTGCCGTTGAGATTTAACATACGGTGGGTGGCGATTTCTTCCAAGGCGTCCTCGATCATCATGACCTCGTCGTCTTCGCTAAAATGCAATGGAAATTTACTGAGTGGAATGGTAATATAGGTAAGACTGTTAAGGTCCTTGTCGATAGCTGTATCAGCCTGCTTCTCCCGATCCCAGAAGGCGTTATCCTTCTCAGCCTGGTGCTTGCGGATCTTGGCCAGACGAACGGCCAGCAGGATACATAGCGTTAATATAACGATAAGGAATGGATACATATAAACGACCTTTCTAGAGCAGCATGGCTGCAGAGGAGAAACATGTATAAAAGACCAAAGCGAACAAGAATTATAACGGCAACAATTGCACTGATCCTGGTGGGAACCATGATCCTTACCTTTGTGGCGGCTTTGATCCCGTGGAATTAATATACTAAAAAACGCCCTATTTTTCAATGGAATTCGTGGATATTCATATTGTCAGAGCTCCCGGGGGTTTTGTACAATTAGAAAGATTATAGGTAAATGAAAAAGGACGTGAAAGAAATGAGATTATCTAGATTGTTGACAGTTACCGTGTTGGCATCTGCGTCTGTTGTTGCAGGTGCCATGTTCTTGTCTTCACAGAAGACGGTTGTTGCCACGGAAGCACAGAAGTCAAATACACATATTCCTGAGAATATTAGGATCGCCGGAGTGGATGTGTCCGGCCTTACAGCAAAGGAGGCCAAGGCCGCATTGGATGACTATGCGGCGAAGGTTTCTGACCGTCAGCTGACCCTTCGTTCCGAGGATGGATCCGTTAAGGTCAAGGCCAGTGAGTTAGGCCTTAGCGCAGACAGCGATGAGGTGATACAGGATGCGTTAAATTATGGATCCAAGGGCAATCTTGTAGAACGTTTTATGAATCGGCAGGATCTGTCGGCCGGCAGGGAGAAGGACTATGATCTGAGTCTGGCAGTGGATTCTGTTAAGACACTGGAGTATTTAGCTGCCAATGAAGCTTCTCTTGTTTCGGAGGCAGTGGATAACAGCCTTAAGCGGGAGAATGGAGATTTTGTCTTTGTTCCGGGAAAGGAAGGCCATTCCCTTGATCGTGAGCAGAGTCTTCAGGCAGTACAGAACTTTGCGGCGGAGGATTACCTGAAGGGCAAGAAGACGGTTCGTCTGGTGACGAAGACTTCCCAGCCCAGAGGCAGTAAAAAAGAACTGTCCCAGATCCGGGATGTGTTAGGCTCATTTTCAACGGATTTTTCATCCTCAACAGCGGCTAGAGCCCAGAATGTGCGAAACGGCGCCAGCAAGATTGACGGGACACTTCTATACCCGGGACAGGTCTTTTCTGTGGCTAAGACCTTAAATCCCATGACAGCGGAGAATGGATATGCCCAGGCGCCCTCCTATGAGAACGGTACCACGGTTATGACCTATGGCGGAGGAATCTGTCAGGTATCCACCACGCTGTATAATGCGGTGATCCGTGCAGAGCTTGGCGTTGTGGAGCGGTCCTCCCATTCCATGGTGGTCCATTATGTGGAGCCTTCCGATGACGCGGCCATTGCAGGAGATGTGAAGGATTTCAAGTTTAAGAACACCTATGATACACCGGTCTATATTGAAGGATATACAACAGGGGGTGTCATCCATTTCAATGTTTATGGTAAGGAGACCCGTGATCCGGACAGAACCATCGAATTTGTCAGTGAAGTAACGTCTCAGACAGATCCCAAGGATGTGTTCAAGGTAGATGGATCCCTTCCTCTTGGAACGGTTACCAGAACTTCCGGACAGGCTCATACAGGATATGTGGCGAGATTATGGAAGATCGTCAAGAAAAATGGTAAGGTGGTCAGCAGGAAGATCTTTAATAACAGCAGGTATCGTTCGACGGATAATGAGTATGTGGTAGGAACCAAGTCAGACAATCCGGAGGCTGTTGCAGCTGTAAAGTCTGCTATTTCCAGTGGAGATTATGGTACAATAACAGCAGCTGCCGCCAAGTGGAAGAATGTGAAGGCAGAATCCGAGGAAGATCCAAAGGAAGATTCCGACAAGGAATCGGATGACAAGAAATCCACGGATAAGAAATCCGACGACAAGAAAAAGGATACAGGCAAAGAGAGTAAGACATCTTCCAAAGATGTGCCAGCGAAGAAGACAAACTAAGTAAGGAAGATTATTTTGGAAATAGGAAAAGTGCCGGAGAGCGTATTAAAGCGCTCCGTGCTAAAACAACTCAAGACAAAAAGAGAAGAAGTGATCCTTGGTTCCGGTGTGGGGGAAGATTGTGGTGCCCTGGAATTGAAAGAGGATGAGATCTTCGTGGTCTCTACGGACCCTATTACAGGAACAGCCAAGGAGATCGGGAACCTGTCGGTCCTGATCACGGTAAATGACTTGGCAAGCTCCGGGGCGGAGGCGATTGGTATTTTATTGACAGTTCTTCTGCCGGATCAGACCAAGGAGAAGGTCCTTCGGGAAATCATGGAGCAGGTGAATGCAGCCTGTGATTCTGCCGGCATTCAGGTGATTGGCGGACATACAGAGGTTACCGCCGCAGTGAATCAGCCCCTGGTCTCTGTTACCGGAATCGGTAAGGTGAAAAAAGGCAGACTGATCTCCACAGCAGGGGCAAGACCCGGAATGGATCTGATCGTCACCAAGTGGATTGGCATTGAGGGAACCACCATCATTGCCAGAGAAAAAGAAGAAGAGCTTAGGCAGGTCTTTCCGGAGGCCTACGTTAAGAGCATGTGCGATATGTCCGAGTATCTTTCTGTTCAGAAGGATGGCGTGATTGCGGCGGCGGCGGGGGCCGCGGCTATGCATGATATTACAGAGGGTGGCGTTTTTGGCGCACTCTGGGAAGTCTCAAGTGCCAGTGGAGTGGGACTGGATGTCGATCTGTCCCGGATCCCCATCCGTCAGGAGACGGTGGAACTGTGCGATCACTATAAGCTGAATCCATACGGTTTGATCAGTAGCGGAAGCATGCTGATCGCCGCAGAAAACGGACTTAAGGTGGTAAGGGCCCTTGAGGAAGCCGGTATTTCAGCTACCATTATCGGTAGAACCACATCCGGCAGGGAAAAGGCAATTCATTATGATGGACAGATCCGTTATCTGGAACAACCGAAGACGGATGAATTCCATAAAGTATTGGGCTAGGGAGGTTTAAAATGCAGGAAAAGATTCTTAACTACATCGAGAAGAATTCGAGGATTGATCTTCACGAATTGGCTGTTATTTTAGGTGAAGACGAGACTGCGGTGATGAACACATTAGAGGAGATGGAGCAGGAGCATGTGATCTGCGGCTATCATACTCTGATCAACTGGGATAAGGCAGGCATCGATAAGGTGACAGCTATGATCGAGGTTCGTGTTACACCTCAGAGAGGAATGGGCTTTGATAAGGTGGCCCGCCGTATCTATAACTATCCGGAGGTGAATTCTGTATATCTGATCTCCGGTGGATTTGATTTTATGGTAATCATCGAGGGAAGAACCCTTCGTGAGGTGGCAGAGTTTGTTTCCCAGAAGCTGTCTGCCCTGGACTCTGTATTGTCTACCAAGACAAATTTCATCCTCAAGAAATACAAGGATCACGGTACCATTATGGCCGATGCTCCCAAGGAAGATGAAAGGGTCGGTGTATCATGAGTAAAAGTCCTGTCAATCAGACCATTACCGGCATCGCACCCTCCGGGATTCGTAAGTTTTTTGATATCGTAGCCGAGATGAAGGATGCCATCTCTTTAGGCGTAGGAGAGCCGGATTTTGATACTCCCTGGAGAGTCCGGGATGAAGCAATCTATTCTCTTGAACAGGGTCGAACTTTCTATACCAGTAATGCAGGACTCTTCGAATTGAAGGAAGCCATCTGCGGATACCTGGATCGTAAGTACAAGCTTTCCTATGATCCCAAAACAGAGGTCATGGTAACCGTAGGAGGTTCCGAAGCCATTGATTTGGCTTTTCGTGCCATGCTTGATCCGGGAGATGAGGTGCTGATCCCACAGCCCTCCTATGTATCCTATGTTCCCTGTGCCACACTTGCCGGGGGCGTTCCGGTCACCATTGATCTGAAAGAAGAGAATGAGTTTCGTCTGACGGCCCAGGAGTTGGAGGAGCATATTACAGATAAGACCAAGATCCTGGTCTTACCCTTCCCCAACAATCCTACCGGTGCCATTATGGAGATGGAGGATCTGGTGGCAATTGCAGATGTGATTGCCCGTCATGATATCTATGTCCTTACGGATGAGATCTATTCCGAACTGACCTATGGAACAGAGCATGTTTCCATTGCATCTCTTCCCGGAACGAAGGAGCGTACCGTATATATCAACGGTTTTTCCAAGGCCTTTGCCATGACGGGGTGGAGACTGGGATATGTCTGTGCGCCGGAGGAGATCTTAGAGCAGATGCTCAAGATCCATCAGTTTGCCATTATGTGTGCCCCTACCACCAGCCAGTATGCCGGTGTGGAAGCGGTGAAGCACTGCGATAAGGAAGTGGCTGCCATGCGGGAGGAATACGACGGCAGACGCCGCTACCTTTTGGAGAGATTGCGTGGTATGGGATTGTCTTGTTTTGAACCCTTCGGAGCCTTTTATATGTTCCCTTCCATCAAGGAATTCGGTATGACTTCCGATGAGTTTGCCACCCGCCTCCTTGAGGCCAAGAAGGTGGCCATTGTTCCGGGCACCGCCTTTGGAGCCTGCGGAGAGGGATTCCTTCGGATATCCTATGCATACTCTATTGAGAGCCTTAAGACAGCCCTTGATCGCATGGAAGAGTTCGTTACAGAGCTTCGGAATCAGAAGCAGTAAGATATGGGACTGCGGCCTATGCTGCAGTCCTTTTACATGAAAAGAGAAGAACCATTGAATATTGTATTATTAGAGCCGGAGATTCCGGCAAACACCGGTAATATCGGTCGTACCTGTGTGGCTACCGGTACAAGATTACATCTGATTGATCCTCTTGGATTCAAATTAAATGATAAGATGTTAAAGCGGGCAGGAATGGACTATTGGGATCAGCTGGATGTGACCCGATATGATGATTGGGAGGATTTCCTTGAGCGGAATCCGGGTGCCCGTCTTTATTATTTTACCACCAAGGCACGCTATGCCCATACTCAGGTTCATTACGAAGAGGATGCCTATCTTGTCTTTGGCAAGGAGAGCGCCGGAATCCCGGAGGAGATCCTTAAGAAGGATCCGGAGCACTGTGTGAGGATCCCTATGATTGGAGAGACCAGATCTCTGAATCTGGGGAATTCTGCGGCAATCGGTCTCTATGAGGCCCTTCGCCAGAATGATTTTGAAGGAATGAAGATGAGAGGTCAGCTGCACCACCTGAAGTGGTCGACTGATGTTATGGAAAGTACAAAGGATTAGTTCATGGGAATCATTGAAGCAAAAGATTTAGTACATGAATATTACCGCAGAGATGAAGAAGGTAATGTAGAGTCCATTGAGACGGCTGTAGATCATGTGGATCTGTCGGTGCAGCCGGGACAGTTTATCTCCATCCTGGGACACAACGGTTCCGGTAAGTCTACCCTTGCAAAGCATATTAACGCACTGCTCCTTCCCACAGAAGGGACCCTTTTGGTGGATGGTAAGGACACATCGGTGGCGGCTAATGAGCTTTCCATCCGCAGGAATGCGGGGATGGTATTTCAGAATCCGGATAACCAGATCATTGCCTCAGTTGTGGAAGAGGATGTGGGTTTTGGACCGGAGAATATCGGTGTACCCACAGAGGAAATCTGGCAGAGGGTGGAAAAGGCCCTTAAGTCCGTTGGCATGTGGGAATACCGCACCCATTCTCCCAATCGTCTGTCCGGAGGCCAAAAGCAGCGGGTAGCCATTGCCGGGGTCATGGCAATGGAACCCAAGTGTATTATCTTAGATGAACCTACCGCCATGCTGGATCCGGATGGCCGCAAAGAGGTGATCAAAACAGCCCATGAACTGAACAAAAAGAAGGGTGTTACCATCATTCTCATTACCCACTATATGGAAGAAGTGGTGGACAGTGACTATGTCTACGTTATGGAAAAGGGGGCGGTGGTGATGCAGGGCAGCCCCAGGGAGATCTTCTCTCAGGTGGATGCACTGAAGAAGTATCGGCTGGACGTGCCTCAGGTGACCCTTTTAGCGGATGAACTTAGAAAAGCGGGAATGAATATCCCGGCAGGTATATTGACCCGGGAAGAATTGTTGGAGGCTCTATGTCGCTGATCTTAGACCATGTGTCCTACACCTACAGTATCGGAAGCGGATATGAGGTGAAGGCCTTAAATGATGTAAATCTTAAAATAAATGACGGGGAATTTATCGGTATCATCGGTCATACCGGTTCTGGTAAGTCCACCCTGGTACAGCATCTCAATGGATTGATCCAGGCAACCAGTGGAAGTATCTATTATAACGGCGCGGATATTTACGATAAGGATTATGATCGTAAGGAACTTCGGACCCAGGTGGGAATGGTATTTCAGTATCCGGAGCATCAGCTGTTTGAAACCACAGTCTTTGAGGATGTGAAGTACGGACCGAAGAACCAGGGGCTCGACGATAAGAAGGCGACCCTTCGTGCTTATGAGGCACTCCGGAAGGTGAAGTTCCCGGAGGAGAATTATGATGCCTCCCCCTTTGAATTATCCGGGGGACAAAAGCGAAGAGCTGCCATTGCCGGCGTTATTGCAATGAAACCGGCGGTTTTGATTTTAGACGAGCCCACGGCCGGACTTGATCCGAAGGGACGGGACGAGATCCTGGGATTGATCAAGGAGATGCATGATAAAAGTGGTATTACCATTATTCTGGTATCCCACAGTATGGAAGATGTGGCCAACTACGTGGAGAGAATTATTGTAATGGAAAAAGGGGCTCCTCTTTTTGACGGGACACCCCGGGAGGTTTTTGCAAACTATAAGAAACTGGAGGAGATCGGACTTGCAGCCCCACAGGTGACCTACCTGATGCATGATTTGCAAAAGAAGGGCTATCCGGTGGATCCCCAGGTTACAACAGTGGAAGAGGCAAGGCAGGAGATCCTGCGTGTGCTTGGTAAGAAGTAAGGAAGGCAAATGTTAAAGGATATTACGTTAGGACAATATTATCCGGTGGATTCCGTGATACATCGGCTGGATCCGAGAGTGAAGCTCTTTGGGACCCTTATATATATTATCTGCCTGTTCGTGTCGGATCATGTGGCAGGCTTTGCCCTTATGACAGCGCTTTTGGCCGGGGTCATTTTCCTCAGCAAAGTCCCCTTTTCCTACATGGTCCGCGGGCTTAAAGCCATCCTTCTTCTTTTGGTTATAGCAGGAGCCTTTAACCTGTTTCTGACACCGGGGGAGGCTGCTTTTACCTTATGGAAGATCAGTGTGACCCGGCAGGGAATAAGGTCGGCTCTTTTGATGATCTTTCGCATGGTCTATCTGATCATAGGCACAAGCATTATGACCCTTACCACTACACCGAATCAGCTTACGGACGGCCTGGAAAAGAGTCTATCTGTGCTGAATTACATCCATGTACCGGTGCATGAGATTGCCATGATGATGTCCATTGCCCTTCGGTTTATTCCCATTCTGATCGAGGAGACAGATAAGATCATGAAGGCCCAGATGGCCAGAGGTGCAGATTTTGAAAAAAGGGGACTGATCAATAAGGCAAAAGCCATGGTGCCCCTTCTGGTGCCTCTGTTCGTATCGGCTTTTCGAAGGGCCAACGACCTTGCCCTGGCCATGGAGGCCCGCTGTTATCATGGGGGAGAAGGGAGGACTAAGATGAAGCCCCTTCACTACAGAAGAGTGGATGGGGTGGCTTACCTTCTGATCCTTCTGGCTCTTGTGGCCAGCATTGTAGTTGCAGTTTTATTTTAGTTGAGTATAAAGAAAAGGGTCCAAAACATGCGGGTAAAATTAGTTGTGGCATACGATGGAACAAGGTATTGCGGATGGCAGGTACAGCCCAACGGCGATACGATTCAGGAAGAATTAAATAAGGCTCTTTCGGACCTTTTTCATACACCCATCCAAACCATGGGGGCCAGCCGGACAGATTCCGGGGTCCATGCCAAGGGGAACGTAGCGGTCTTTGATGTGGACAGTCGTATGCCGGCAGAGAAGATTGCCTATGCTCTTAACCAGAGGCTCCCGGAGGATATTGTGATTCAGGGCTCGGCTCAGGTGCCAGTGGATTTTCACCCCAGATTTCAAAAGACCAGAAAGGCATATGAATATAAGATCCTAAACCGGCGTTTTCCGGATCCTATCCTTTCCCGGTATACCTACTTTTATCATCATCCCCTGGATGAGGATAAGATGGAGCGGGCGGCCCAGGCTCTTGTGGGTAGACATGATTTTACCAGTTTTGCCTCCATCCATTCTCAGACGGATTCTTTTGTAAGGACCATCTACGAGATTAGCGTCCATCGTGATGAAGAGGATGTGATCACCATCCACGTGGAGGGGGATGGATTTTTATATAACCAGATCCGTATTATCGCCGGTAGTCTTATCAAGGTAGGGGCAGGGCTTGAAGAGGAGAACTGGATCTCTGCGGCTCTTGCGGCCAAAGATCGCCAGTGCTCCGGACCAACGGCACCACCCCAGGGACTTGTGTTGCTTCGGATCGACTATTAAGGATTTAAGGTAAAAATAGATTGACACGCCAGGGTGCGTAGTCTATAATTGTAGAGCTGATATAGTTTAGGAGCAGAATTTCAATAAGCCCCGAGATCCTGCTTTAACTAATAGAACGCGTGACAAGCTATCGTCCGGACATTACGGTAGTGGAGTCGCAAGTGATTAGTATTTTTTAGGAGGAAATTCAATGAACACCACTTTTATGCCTAATCCACAGAATGTGGACCGCAAATGGTATGTTGTAGATGCAGAGGGTATGACACTTGGTCGCCTTGCATCTGAGGTAGCTAAGGTTCTTCGTGGTAAGAACAAGCCAATCTTCACTCCTCATGAGGACTGCGGTGATTTCGTAATCGTAGTTAACGCTGAGAAGATTAAGGTAACTGGTAAGAAGCTTGATCAGAAGATTTACTATCACCATTCTGATTATGTTGGCGGTATGAAGGAAGCTAGCCTTCGTGAGATGATCGCTAAGCACCCAGACCGTGTAATCGAGCTTGCTGTTAAGGGAATGCTTCCAAAGGGACCTCTTGGACGCCAGATGTACAAGAAGTTATTCGTATACGCAGGACCAGAGCATAAGCATGAAGCTCAGAAGCCTGAGACTCTTACTTTTTAATCGTATAGGAGGAAAATAAATTGGCTAATAACAGATATTACGGAACAGGTAGAAGAAAGTCTTCTGTTGCTAGAGTATACCTTACACCAGGTACTGGTAAGATCACAATCAACAAGCGTGACATTGATGACTTCTTCGGTCTTGAGACATTAAAGGTTGTAGTTCGTCAGCCATTAAATGAGACTAGCACTGTTGATAAGTTCGACGTTGCAGTTAATGTTAAGGGCGGTGGAATGACTGGTCAGGCTGGTGCAATCCGTCACGGTATCGCTCGTGCCCTTGTTGAGGCAGACGCTGAGTATCGTCCGGCTCTTAAGGCTGCTGGATTCCTTACACGTGATCCTCGTATGAAGGAGCGTAAGAAGCCAGGTCTTAAGAAGGCTCGTAGAGCTCCACAGTTCTCAAAGAGATAATCTGCGCGTTTCTACAAGCGATGCGAATACAAAAAGGGATTGCTTCCGCAAGTTTACTTGCTGGGGGAGCAATCCCTTTTTTGTGTTCATAGCGCGACAGCGCGACATGAGCAAGACGCGAAGCGTCTGCGAATGGCATCGCGGAATATGGACATCTGTCCTGGGG
>CADCQT010000059.1 GCA_902803645.1 uncultured Lachnospiraceae bacterium
CGCTGTTACCTTAACTCCCTTAGAAGCCATAAAAGCAACAACGTCTTTAGATGGAACACCAAGCTGTTTAGCCAGTTCATGTACTCTGATTTTCGCCATTCAAATTCCTCCTTGCTGTGCAAAACCTATCTATCTTATCGATGATGGATCCTGCAAATCCAGCATCGCAAACTGCCACGGTCATACGAAAAGCCTTACCAAGACAGGGTCCAAGCTCACTGCTCTGACCGTAAATCCTGTAAGGGATCTTACGATACGTACACATATCCGTAAAATGCTTCTTCGTATTATCGGATGCATCCTCGGCTATGATCACCAAGTATGCCTTTTTTTCTTTGACAGCCTTTTCAGCGGAGAATTCTCCGCTTGCTATCCGACCTGCCTTCTGTGCCAGGCCCAGCATAGAAAAGATTGGATCTGTCATAAATTACTCATCTCCTCATCTAACTGCTGGTATATTTCAGATGAGATCTTACCCCGGAAGGACCGCTCAAGTCCATGGGACTTCTGCGCCTGAAGCAGGCAGGTCCTGTCCATGCACAGATACGCTCCTCTACCGTTCATCTTACCATCACGATCAATATGGAACTGTCCTTCCTTTGTCCGCACCACGCGAACCAGTTCTTTTTTCGGTTTCATCTCACCGCAGCCCACACATTTTCTCTCAGGCTGTGCTGTCATCTTCGTCATCCGCAGTTATTCCTCAGTAGCCTCTGCCTCATCTTCTGCAGCGGTCTCCTCATAATACTCTTCTTCGTCAAAGTACTCATCTTCATCGTACTCTTCCTCGTAATCAAGGAAGTCACCGGCCTCTCTTGCCTGTGTCTCGCTCTTGATATCGATCTTAAATCCGGTAAGACGGGCTGCCAGACGGGCATTCTGTCCTTCGCGGCCGATGGCAAGAGAAAGCTGATAATCCGGAACCACAACCTTTGCTGTCTTCTCATCGGAGTCAGCAACCACAGCGATCACCTTTGCCGGAGATAATGCATTCTCAATGAGCATAGCCGGATTTTCGTTCCATTCTACTACATCGATCTTCTCATTGCCAAGCTCGTTCACAATGGCATTGACACGGCTACCGTTCATACCGACGCAGGCTCCAACCGGATCCACATCCGGATCATTTGACCAGACTGCGATCTTGCTTCTGTTACCTGCCTCACGTGCAATCCCCTTGATCTCAACGATACCCTCACGAACCTCGGATACCTCCTCTGTAAAAAGGCAACGAACAAGATCCGGATGTGTACGGGAAACACGGATACGCGGCCCCCTTGGATTCTTACGAACCTCAAGAACATAGACCTTGATACGGTCATTGGTGTTATAATGCTCACCCTTAATCTGCTCACTCTCTGTAAGGATCGCATCTGTCTTGCCCAGGTTCACGCTGATATTCTTACCGATATATCTGGAAACAGTTCCTGTAATAATTGTGTGAGCCTTATCCTCATACTCATCATAGATCAGGTTACGCTCTTCCTCCTTCAGCTTTTGAAGGATAACACCCTTTGCTGCGCTGGTTGCAATACGACCGAAATTCTGGGACTTGATCTCAACATTGACCACATCTCCCATCTTAAAAGATCCATCGATCTCATGAGCCTCCTCAAGAGAAATCTCGATTACCGGGTCAAAGACCTCCTCCACAACTTCCTTAGCCGCGAAAACATGGTACTCACAGGTCTGTGAATCCATGGTAACGGAAAAATTATCATAGGATCCGTAATTATTCTTACACGCCACCAAAAGTGCATCCTCAATTGTTGCAAGGATCGTATCCCGGCTGATGTTCTTTTCCTTCTCAAGAACGGTCAGTGCATCTAATAATTCTGAATTTGCCATTTGCTGCTCCTCCTTACAAAACAACTTCCAGACGAATCTGCGCTATATCCTTGCGCTCAAATACCTGTTGCGTCTCTTCTTCCTTAATGGTGATCCGGTCCGCATCATAGCTGACCAGTTCTCCACTAAAATCCTTCTGTCCATCCAACGCCCGATAGGTATGGATCTCAACCCGCTTCCCAATGCTGCGGGAGAAATCCCTGTCTTTTTTCAGGGGACGATCCAGTCCCGGGGATGAAACCTCGAATATATATTCTTCAGGAATGTAATCTTCCCGATCCAGGATCTCATTCATCTCACGACTGACTGCCACGCAGTCATTGATGGTGATTCCACCCTCCTTATCGATGTATGCCCGAAGGTAATGTTCCTTACCCTCTTTCACATACTCCACATCCCAGAGTTCAAAACCAAGTCGTTCCAAAATCGGAAGGATAAATTCCTCTGTCTTCTTCTCGTACTCTCTAGCCGCCATGCTTCCTCCATCAAAAATCTCTTAAACGCAATTTAAGAGCGGACCTGATGGCCCACTCTTAAATCTCAAGAGTTATGTAGTAGTTCCTAGGGGAATCGAACCCCTGTTTCCGCCGTGAGAGGGCGGCGTCTTAGCCGCTTGACCAAGGAACCTTATGTGCCGCAGTGGTTATCACCGCAGCAACAATATTTATTATACTCACCTTTTAAAATAATGCAAGTACTTTTTTTATTTTTTTGAAAAAAATTTCAAA
>CADCQT010000060.1 GCA_902803645.1 uncultured Lachnospiraceae bacterium
AGGAAAGTCCGGGCTTCACAGGGCAGGATGCCGGATAACGTCCGGTGGAGGTGACTCCAAGGCCAGTGCAACAGAGATATACCGCCAGTCCTAGACTGGTAAGGGTGGAAAGGCGGTGTAAGAGACCACCGTCCCCCTGGTAACAGGGGGAGCCATGTAAACCCCATTCGAAGCAAGACCGCATAGAAGCGTTGACGTTGCCCGCCAGCTTCAGGTAGGTCGCTAGAGGTCCGCGGTAACGCGGATCCTGGATAGATGATCACGCAACGACATAACCCGGCTTATCGTTTTGCTTCCGTTTGTCTGGACAGATGCCAGGAAAAACTTCAGGTTTTTCCTGGCATCTTTTTTTGCGCCATTGGAAACCGACTCCCGTGAGGTGCGGCAATATAACTAAAAAACATAACAGAATATTGTAGACTTTGTATAAGTGAAAAATAGTTAAAGTTTTGATAGTATAGAGGAAACGAAAGATTTAAAGTGAGTTTCCACGCCGGAGAGTAAGAGGCGGAAATGGTCGATAAATCTACGAGGGCAGGAGGAAGTAATGAAAGATAAAATATTAGAGGCAGCCATGCGGGTATATTACAAAAAAGGAGCCCGTTTTACCATGGATGACCTGGCGGCAGAATTATCCATGAGCAAGAAAACGATCTATACGGTCTTCCGTGACAAGAAAACGCTTCTCTATGACATGGTGGATTTTGCCTTTGATCAGATCAAAGAGAGTGAGGCGGCGATCCTTGGGAACAACAGTCTGGGGATCGAGGAAAAGCTTCAGGGGATTTTATCCGTTATGCCGGAGAATTTTACAGGGATTGATTTTTCTGAGATCCATGAAATGGGGGCGAAGTATCCTCAGGCTTATGCCAGGATCCGTCAACGTCTGGAAAGCGGTTGGGAGACCACCCTTGGGCTTTTGAAGGAAGGAGAGGAGGCCGGGATCTTTCGACCGGTGAACCCCGCTCTTTTTCAGATGATCTATGATGCGTCCATTGAACGCTTTTTAAGCGGAGACGAGCTTAAAAATTATCAGATTCCTTATATGGATGCGTTAAACGGGTTAGTGGATATGATGATATGTGGTATTAAGATCAACGGAGAATGAGCCTATGAGAAGTAAGATCTATCTGGATCGGGACTGGCTTTTTACCAGGTGTTACCGGGAAGGAATGGAGAAGGAGATCATGCAGGATGGCAGGAGGGTCACCCTTCCCCATTCTGTCGTAGAGACACCTCTGCATTATTTTGACGAAGGCATCTATCAGATGGTCTCCTGTTATCAGAGAGTGCTGTCGGTTCCTTTGGATTGGAAGGGGCAGATCGTAGAGATCACCTTTGAAGGGGCGGCCCATAGGGCAGAAGTCTTTGTCAATGGTAAGAAGGCAGGAGAACACAGCTGTGGCTATACGGCCTTTACTTTGGATATCAGTGAAATGCTCCGGTATGGAGAGGAGAATCTGATCACGGTGAAGCTGGACTCACGGGAGAGTCTGGATCAGCCCCCATTTGGTTTTGTTGTGGATTATATGACCTACGGTGGACTCTATCGGGATGTTTATGTGACCTGCCGCCATCCGGTATCCATGAAGGAACTGTTTTTTATTCCATCTCTTTTGCAGCAGCCGAAGACGGAAGGGTTATCGGAACAGGAGATCGGAGATATTCTCATCGAGGGCAGTCTTGAAACAGAGATTGGGCTTAGCCCTATGGCAGTGGAACTTGCAAAGCAGCAAAAGATTCTGCTTCGTCAGTATTTAGATGACAAGGAGATCTCCTCCCAGCCCCTGTCTCCCTCTGGCAAAACCAAGACGCTTACAGGTGTGGTAGGGCTTTGGGATATCCTAAGTCCCATCCGTTATCGGATTACCACCCAGTTGGTGATAGAGGGTCAGGTGGTGGACCAGGACGAGACTTTTATCGGTTTTCGCAGTAGCATATTCCGAAGGGACGGCTATTACCTGAACGGCAGGAGGGTCATACTGCGGGGATTAAACCGACACCAGAGCTTTCCCTATGTAGGATATGCCATGCCGGAGAGCATGCAGAGGCAGGATGTAAAGATCTTAAAAGAGGAGCTGGGAGCCAACGCGGTCCGGACCTCTCACTATCCCCAGTCCCAGGACTTTATGGATGAATGCGATAAGAGAGGACTTTTGGTATTTACAGAAATTCCGGGGTGGCAGCATATTGGAGGAGAGCTTTGGAAGAGCCAGGCCCTTGAGAATGTAAGAGATATGGTCACCCAGTACCGGAATCATGTGTCCGTTATTCTATGGGGGGTTCGCATCAATGAATCTCCTGACTGCGACGAACTATACGAGAAGACCAATATGCTGGCAAGGAAGCTGGATCCGACCCGGCCAACCGGTGGAGTCCGCTGTCTTACCAAGATGCATCTGTTAGAGGATGTCTATACCTTTAATGATTTTTCCTATGACGGAATGCGGGATAAGGCAGGGATTATGAAGAAAGAGCAGGTGACAAGCGATCCTTCAAAGCCCTATCTGGTATCCGAGTATAACGGTCATATGTATCCCACCAAGTCCTTTGACTGGGAGGAGCATCAGATGGAGCAGACCATCCGTCATGCCAAGGTTCTTGACAGTGTTATGGGAGAAGAGGGGGTGGCAGGAAGTTTTGCCTGGTGCATGTTTGATTACAATACCCATAAGGAATTTGGCAGTGGAGACCGAATCTGTTATCACGGGGTAATGGATATGTTCCGCAATCCCAAGATGGCGGCGTCCGTCTACGAGGCTCAGCAGGAGGAGCACCCCTTCCTTGCGGTCACAAGTTCCATGGATATTGGAGAACATCCGGCTTCCCTTCGGGGAGAGACCTATATGATCACCAATGCGGATTCTGTGAGAATGTATAAGAATGACCTGCTGATCAAGGAATATAAAAGAGAAGACAGCCCGTTTCGGCACCTTCCTCACGGTCCCATCCCCATTGATGATTATGTGGGAAACGCCATGAAAAAGGGAGAGGGGTATGGAAACCGTCAGAATGCCCTGGTGAAGACCTGTTTGAATGAGGTGGCGATCCATGGCTATAAGAGGTCGAAGAAGCTGGTGTGGGCAGCTCTTAAACTGGTATTGTTCTATCGGATGCGCCCCCAGCAGGGCATCGATCTTTTCCAGAAGTACATCGGTGACTGGGGAGGCAGTTCGAAGACCTATCGGTTTGATGCGGTCAAAAACGGCAAGGTTTGCGCCACCGTAGTAAAGGCCCCTATGAAAAAGCGGGATCTTAAGATTCGTACCAGCAGTACAAGACTTACGGAGAAACAGACCTATGATGTGGCAGAGGTTCGAATCTGTGCTGTGGATGAGAACGGGAATACCCTCT
The DNA here is from genome assembly GCA_902803645.1 of uncultured Lachnospiraceae bacterium. Lineage (GTDB taxonomy): Bacteria > Bacillota > Clostridia > Lachnospirales > Lachnospiraceae > Weimeria. Next base: position 3,355 of record CADCQT010000060.1, read on the forward strand.
CCTTCCTTCAGGAGCCTGTGCTTGCAGAGGTGAAGGGACCGATTGAGATCATAGGACCTGAAGTGGTAAGCCTTCAGGGCGGAATGACCGGTTTTTATGTAAGGACCACAGGAGAAGAGGGGGCGGCGGAACTTACCCTTCATCTTCAGGGAGTAAAACCAAAGACGGTGGAGTTCACCATTACAAAAGAAGTATAAAAACATAATAAAAGATATACAGAGGGAAGAGAATGTCAGAAAGATCAAAAAGCATTTTCGGAAATGTGTTGCCGGAGAAGGTACATAAAAAGGCCATTCGAAGCCGAAGAAAATATACAAAGAAATTCGGGGATGACAGTAGAGAGAATTACCCTGTGCATATCCGGGATAATCCGGTGCTAGGAGAGGCTCTCGGGGTAAAGGACATCCGCCTGGAGGGAGAAGGAGGAGCGGACTTTGACCTGGAGAGGGGGATCATCGTGGGGAATATCCGGATGGGATTTGGCCATTACCGGATCTCCATGGCCATGGCGTCTGCGGCAAAGGCCCTTGGATATCAGCCTTACTGGCTGGATCTTAACTCCTTTCCCCAGACCACCTGTACCAAGGTGATCTCAGCCCAGAACGATCTGTATTCCCTGGGGTCAAGGCTTTCCAAAAATCCCATCTTCAATAAGCTGGTGTGGGAGCCCTTAAACTACGAGGGTTTTCGTGCCTTGTCCTATAATGCGACAGATCAGGAGAATGCAAGGCTGATGGCTACGGTCTATCGGAATATTCCAAAGGAGATCCCGGTGGTGGGGACCCATGTATGGCCGGCTCAGGCTGCCATTCATGCAGGGATGCATCATGTGGTCAATGCCATCCCGGACAACTGGCCCATGGCCCTGCATCTGGCAGAGGGCAGTGTTCATACCATCCAGTGTAAGAATGCCTATATGGGGTATAAGATCCTGAACGGGTTTAACGGGAAAAAGGTGTGCAAGGCCATGCCAAAGGGATCCCTTGTCTACACCGGCCACTATATCGACTATGAGCTGGTGTCAAACATCGAATCTGATTGTAGAAAGCGGATGGAGCGAAAAGAGAAGGGTGCCCCTATGCGTTTCCTTTTGACCATTGGTGGAGCCGGGGCACAAAAAGAGATTTTTGCTGCTATTATTCGCCATATGCTTCCACTTCTGAAGAGTAAGAAGGCGGCTTTGTATGTGAATGTGGGAGATTACCGGAATGTGTGGGAGGATCTTTTATGTCAGATCCCGGAGATGAAAGAGATCGCAACCGAGCATTTTGAAAACTACAAAGAGGCATCGGAATTTGCCGGAGAAGCTATGGATGGAGAGGTTACGGGAATTCATGGTTTTTATCACAGTAATATTTTTGAGGCGGTATATATTACCAATCTTCTGATGCGAAGCTGTGATGTTCTTGTAACCAAGCCTTCTGAACTGGCCTTTTATCCGGTGCCGAAGCTTTTTATCAAAAGAGTGGGAAAGCATGAGATGTGGGGGGCCATTCACTCTGCAGAGATGGGGGACGGAACCTTAGAGTGCCGGGATATTCCCCACACCCTGCAGATGATCGATCTTTTCCTGGAAGGGGATGAACTGCTCTCTCAGATGTGTGATGCCATCTGCAGCAATAAGAAAGCAGGACTGTATGACGGGGCAATGAACGTAATTAAGATCGCTATGGGACTTAAAAGTAACAACAGAAAGGGGTAGTTTCATGGAGACAAAAAGAGGATTAACAGGGGTTGAAAAAGTATCCTACGGCCTGGGGGCCTTTGCAAAGGATGTTGTCTATATGATGACAGCAGCCTATGTTTTATATTATTTTCAGGATGTTATGGGGGTGTCCGCCTGGGCCATGGGAGTGATCCTTTTGGCAGCAAGGGTGTTTGACGCCTTTAACGATCCGGTTATGGGAATTATTGTGGGTAAGACCAAGACTCCCTGGGGGATGTTTCGTCCCTGGCTACTGGCAGGAACGGTTTTAAATGCAGTGATCTTGTATGTGATGTTTTCCTGTCCTCCTTCTCTGGATAGTCGAGGCTTGATCTGCTATGCCAGCATTACTTATATTCTCTGGGGAATCACCTATACCATGATGGATATTCCCTTCTGGTCCATGATCCCGGCCTTTACCAGAGGGGGAAGTGAAAGAGAAAATCTCACCACTCTGGCCAGAAGCTGTTCCGGTGTAGGAGCTGCTGTGGTTCAGGTGTTGGCCCTTAAGATCGTCCACTCTGTGGGAGAGGCACTGGGAGGCCCGGGGGATGTGGAGCGGATCGGATTCCGCTACCTTGCACTTTTTGTCGGAATTCTTTTTGTGGTCCTTACCCTGATTACCTGCATCTGTATCCGGGAAAATTCCACCACCGATATGGAGACGGTGTCTGTAAGGCAGATGTTTGCTTCCCTAAGCCATAATGACCAGGCTCTGGCTATTGTGGTGACCATTGTTCTGGTGGATATTGCCATGTATATTACCTCAAACCTTGTGATCTTTTTCTTCAAGTACGATCTTGGGGGAAGCGGTTGGTTTGACAACTATACCATCTTTAACCTTGTGGCGGGGGCTGCTCAGGTCCTTGCTATGATGGGGCTGTATCCTCTGCTTCGCCAGGGGCTTAAGATCTCCAATGTCAAGATCTTTTATACAGGACTTGCCATGTCAGTCCTTGGTTATGTGGCGCTTCTGGTGCTTTCCGCAGCAGGAGTCAAGGCTCTTGCAGCCTTTCTGATCCCGGGTGTCCTTATTATGGCAGCTTCCGGTATCAACAACATTCTGATCACCGTGTTCCTGGCAAACACCTGTGATTACGGTGAGCTAAAGAACAACCGAAGAGATGAGTCTGTGATTTTTTCCATGCAGACCTTTGTGGTGAAGCTGGCTTCCGGAGTGGCAGCCTTTGTTGCCTCTGCAACCCTTGGTGTCTTAAAGCTTTCCGACAAGGCAACGACAGTAGCGGAGCAGAAGCAGGATTTCGGGGCGGCTGTGGCGTCTTCCCAGAAGATGGGACTTCGCATGACCATGACCCTTGTGCCGATCATCGTGCTGGTGTTGGTATTCTTCTGGTTTAAAAAGAAATATATCCTTACGGATGAGAAGGTACTGGAGCTTTCAGAACAAGTGGAGAAGCTTCACGCAGGAGGTAAGAAATGATTCGAATCATCGAAGGAGAAGAGGGAAGAGCCTTTGTCCTTGAAACTGTAAATACCACCTATGCTTTTGCTCTGCTTCCCACAGGGCAACTGCAGCATTTGTATTATGGCAGGCGGATCACCATTGACTCTTATGAGGATGCCATGGTGCTTTCTGAGGCCTTTGGGGTGGAGCCGGGGAATACCATTGCCTATGATGGGGATCATCATGACTACACCTTAGAGGATGTCCGTCTGGAAATGAGCCATCAGGGAAAGGGAGACATCCGGGAACCCTTCGTGGAAGGCAGAAGTGCAGACGGCAGTTTCTCCTTTGACTTTGTCTATAAGGAGGCGAAGGTCACTGACGGTAAGGAGGCCTTTGAAGAGATGCCCTCTTCCTATGTTGCCTGTGCAACCTGTGAGACAGAAAAGGGGGACAAGGTCCCGGGAGTGCAGACACTGACAGTGACTATGCAGGATAAGAATCATGGCTACCTTTTGGACCTTTTATACTATGTGTTTGCAGATTCGGATGTGATCGGGAAAAGTTCTTGTTTTGTGAATGCAGGAGAGAGGGAAGTACAGCTTACCCGGTTGATGTCGGCTCAGCTTGATGTCTTTGACAGCTCCCTTACGGTCTCAAACTTCACCGGAACCTGGATCCATGAGATGAACCGCACCGATACGGTGGTATCCGCCGGAAGTTATTCCTTTGGTTCGGTTACCGGTACCTCCTCTAACCGGGCAAACCCCTTCTTTATGGTGTCTCGTCCCGGGTGCGGGGAGGAGCAGGGTGAGTGCATCGGTATGAATTTCATCTATAGCGGCAATCACTATGCATCTGTTTCGGTAAATGCCTACGGTAAGACCAGGATCCTCTCCGGTATCCATCCCATGAATTTTGCCTTTACCCTTGCGCCGGGAGAGTCCTTCCAGGCGCCGGAGGCCATTATGGTCTACTCGGATGGGGGATATGACCTTATGACAAAGCGTATGACCCGGTTTGTAAGAGACCATGTGATCCGGGGGCAGTGGCAGTACAAGGATCGTCCCATTCTGCTGAATTCCTGGGAGGCCAATTATTTTAACATCAATGAAAACAAGCTTTTGGCTCTGGCTAAAAAGGGCAGGGATGCCGGAATCGAGCTTTTTGTTATGGATGACGGCTGGTTTGCAAACCGGGATGACGACCACAGATCCCTCGGGGATTGGTATGTGAATAAGAAAAAGCTTCCAGGAGGTCTTAAGGGGCTTTCGGAAAAGATTCACGGACTGGGTATGATGTTTGGTATCTGGGTGGAACCGGAGATGGTGAATGTGGATTCGGATTTGTACCGGGAGCACAGCGACTGGGTCCTCCAGATTCCGGGAATGGATCATTCCGAGGGAAGGTATCAGAGGATTTTGGATTTGACCAATCCGGCGGTGGTGGACCATATGACAGAAGCCATGACGGAGGTGTTCGCATCTGCTAAGATCGACTATGTAAAATGGGATATGAACCGGATCTTCTCGGATTATTATTCCATGTATCTTCCCAAGGAGAGGCAGGGGGAAGTGGCCCATCGCTATGTGTTAGGGCTCTATCGCATGATGAAGACCCTAACGGAAAGGTTCCCTCATATTCTCTTTGAGGGTTGCGCTTCCGGAGGTTGCCGCTTTGACCTGGGGATCCTGTCCTACTTCCCACAGATCTGGGGATCGGATGATACGGATGCTGTGGCAAGGGTAGAAATCCAGGAGGGGTATAGTTATGGTTATCCTATGCAGTGTGTCACAGGACATGTGAGTGCATGCCCCAACCATCAGACCCTGCGGGTCACCCCCCTTTCCACCAGATTTCATGTGGCAGCCTTTACCGCCTTAGGTTATGAGCTTAATCTTCTGGATCTGAAAAAAGAGGAACTGTCGGAAGTGGCGGAGCAGGTGAAGCTATATAAAAAGTATCGTCATACCCTGCAAAATGGAGATTTCCACCGGCTTAAGAAGGGGAATACGGTGCAGTGGATGGTTACCTCAGAGGATCAGAGCCAGGGGGTGGGGATGCTCTTTTTGCATGAGAGTATTCCAAATGGCCGCTATGAGAACTTCAGGTTCCGGGGCCTATCCCCTAAGGGGCGGTATCGTTTTTACAGCCATCCCTTCCGGTATAATATCAAGACCTTTGGCAGTCTGATCAACACCCAGGCTCCGGTGCATGTAAAACAGGATTCTCTTATGCATAATGTGATTGCAAAATTCGTGAAGCTGGATAGTGAGAAAGAGGACCTTACAGCAAGGGGGGACCTTCTGATGGCAGGCGGTGTGAATCTAAAGCCTGCCTTCGCTTCGACAGGCTTTGATGAGAGGATCCGGGTAATGACAGATCACACTACCCGGATGTATTATCTGGAAAGACAGCCGGAGGCTATAGAGCCTGGTGACGATCAGAGCCTGTGAGCCTGGCTTGTTGCACCTGCTTGGCATAGATATAGGAGCTGACCTGACGATCCGTTCGCTTGACACAGCAGCCGATGTTATATTTGTTACCGGAAGTTACGAACAGGCGAACGATCTGCCCGGTCATCTCATACCGGGTGGATTCCCAGATGCGCTTGGTGTTATTGTAGGCTTCCTCCATAAAGGATATGGTGACGGTATCTCCGATGGAGACCTTGGCATTCTGGTCTACAATCAGCCCAAAGCCATGCTCGGAAATGTCCTTGAGGAAAATATGATAAAGGCTACGATCATCTCCAACGTTGGCGGTAGCTACCTTATCCATGGGAAGGCGAAATTCCATCCGGCGGTTGTAGGCGTCAGTGTCTGCACTGGAAAATAATAGATGGATGCTGCCAAGGGTAGGACTCTTGGCCCGGTGGATCACCACCGGATTCCACAGGAACATGCGTCCCTTGTGATGTGCTGCAATATGATAGGTGTACTTGGAAGGGAAAATCACAGACTGTTCACCGTCGTAGATCAGACCTACCGGTATACAACTGGTGTACCGAAGCTTCTTACACAGCTTCTCTACAGCAGACTGTTCCTGGTGGGACAGCTTCACCACATGGGTGGAAAAAATCTTATCCGGATAGCCGGTGATGGAAACCGCGATCTTACTTCCCTCTTCTAAATCCCCGATTAGCATATTCTTCTCTCCCTCTTACAAGTGATTGTATATCTCTGCAAGCCCCTAAATTTCAGAAAAAATATAATTTAGAATACACTAGAATCTGTCCTGAAACTATATGTGATTACCACCAATATTTTTTCAAACGAAATGGTAATAATTCACAAAAAACAGGACTTTAGAAAAATTTAATATTTGCCGGAGCATTCTTCCGATATAATATGGACTATGCTGTTCCCCACAGCAGCCGGAACGGAGGATTCATGATCGAAACCTATGAGGAATTTGTAAGCCGGCTAATGAACCGTATCTCGGAGGAGTTTTCAGAAGAGATCAATTTCAACAGACGTAATATTCTTAAGAACAACGGCAAGAGACTCGATGCCATTACCCTTTGCAGAACAGGATACAACCTTTGTCCCACGATCTATCCGGAGTACTATTATGAGCAGTACAGCCGGGGGATGGATTTTGAGACCCTTTTTGTAAGGATCATGGAGGGAATCCGAAGGGAGATCTCGGTGGAGGATCTAAATCTGGGCAGCCTTTCGGATTTTGCCACCCTTCGGGACAGGATCACCTTCCGGCTGATCAATGCAGCAAGGAATGAAGAGCTCCTCTCTGAGATCTGCTATAAGCCCTACCTGGATCTTGCCATCGTATTTTCCTGTGTGGTCTCCATTAAGGGAGAGGAGACAGCAAGTTTTCTGATTCGGCGGGAGCATCTTCTAATGTGGGATGTGACGGTGGATCAGCTCTTTGCCCTAGCCAGGGAGAATACGCCCAGGCTGTTCCCTGTACGCTGTCAGGGGATCTTAGAGGTGCTGGAGGAAGAATATCCCGGGTCCGTACCGGAATCTTTTTCGAATCTTGAAGAGAGGATGTATGTGCTGACCAATACCTTGAAGCTTCACGGAGCCGGCTGCATTTTATACCGGCATATTCTTCGGGATTTAGGAGAGAAGCTGGGAAGGGATCTGTACCTTATTCCCTCTTCCATTCATGAGATGCTGATCGTACCGGCCTTCGAGGAGATCGACAGCGCATGCTTTCGGGATATGATCGCCCAGGGCAATGCGGATACGGTAACAGAAGAGGAGTATTTATCCGATCATGCCTATTTCTATAAGCGAAAGAGCAACCGGCTGTCAGCTATTGCATAAAAAGTAAAAAGAGCCTGTGGAACTTTTGTTCCACAGGCTCCTTCGACCAGCTTCGAATCGGACTCGAACCGACGACCCCTTCATTACGAGTGAAGTGCACTACCAACTGTGCTATCGAAGCATATGCATTTGCAACATCAATAATTATATAGAATATGAAGATCTTTTGCAAACCGTTTTTCTCTATTTTGCATAATTTGTCATTTCCCCGGAAAAAAGATATACTATCCCTGTTTGATTGAAAAGGAGGTATTATGGATCATAACACAACTGCCGGGAAGATCCCCGCATCCCTTCCCTATATGGGAGGCTATGGGGTCCTTTTGATCCTGGCTATTTTTATGGGAGCCTTTGCATTCAGAGAGCCGGTTTTTATCGTTGGCGCATTTGCTGTTCTTGAGGCCCTTTTGACAGCGTGCCTTCACAAGGTGCCCCTCTATGTCCACGTGGTGGTAATGACAGCCCAGATCTGCCTGGGATTCGTTTTGAACCAGGGACCTTTTATGGTGGTGATGGCGCTTTTGTATGCAGCAGGCATCGCTTTGCTGTGTGTATGGGATATTCAGCATGAAAGGGCATAATTACCATAGGGATCTTGAGGAGATCGTGGCAGCCTTGGAGGAGGAGAAGAGGGTTCCAACCCTTCTTCTTCACAGCTGCTGTGCTCCCTGTAGTTCCTACTGTATCGAGTACCTCTCCCGGTACTTTCAGGTGACGGTCTTTTATTATAATCCCAATATCTATCCGGATGAGGAGTACTATCACAGGGTGAAGGAACAGCAGGAGTTTATCCGCAGATTTCCTTCCAGGTATCCGGTGTCCTTTATCGAAGGGGATTTTGAAAAGGATCTCTTCTACGAAGCGGCAAAGGGGCTTGAGAAGGAACCGGAGCGAGGGGCTAGATGCAAGGCATGTTTTCACCTTCGTCTGGGGAAGACAGCACAAAGGTGTGCGGATCTGGGGATGGATTATTTTACCACCACCCTTACCATTTCGCCGATGAAGGATGCAGCCCTTATTAATGTCATCGGAGAAGAAGAGGCCGCCAGATATGGCTGTAGATGGTTACCCGGTGATTTTAAAAAGAACAATGGCTATCTTAGAAGTTGCCAATTGTCCAAGGAATATGGAATATACCGCCAGGATTACTGCGGCTGTGTGTTCTCCATGAGAGAGAGGCAGGAGCAGAAGGCGGCAAAGGAAAGAGAAGAAAAAGAAAAGTAACGACAACAGGAGGTTTGTTCATGGCACAGTTATGGGGTGGACGTTTCACCAAGGAGACGGATAAGCTGGTATACGCATTCAATGCATCCATCGGATTTGATCAGAAGTTTTTCCATGAAGATGTGGAGGGAAGCCGGGCACATGTGAAGATGCTGGCAAAGCAGAAGATCTTAAGCGAAGAGGATCGGGATGCCATCTTAAAGGGTCTGGATTCCATCGTAGCGGATGTGGAGAGCGGAGATCTTGTAATCTCTGATGAGTATGAGGATATCCACAGTTTTGTGGAGGCGAATCTTATCGATCGCATCGGAGATGCAGGCAAGCGCCTTCACACCGGTAGAAGCCGTAATGACCAGGTGGCTTTGGATATGCGTCTTTTTACCAGAAAGCAGGTAAAGGAGACAGATGGACTTTTGTATCATTTCCTTGGTACCATCCTGGATGTGATGGAGAAGAACCTGAATACCATTATGCCGGGTTTTACCCACCTTCAGAAGGCACAGCCCATTACCCTTGCCCACCATATGGGGGCATATTTTGAGATGTTTCGGAGAGACCGGGGACGCTTGGCGGATATTTATGAGCGCATGAATTACTGTCCCTTAGGAAGCGGAGCCCTTGCCGGTACCACCTATCCACTGGATCGGGACATGACAGCCCAGGCCCTTGGTTTTTACGGACCTACCGCCAACTCCATGGACGGAGTTTCCGACCGTGACTACCTTATCGAATTTTTGTCTGCGGCATCCACCATTATGATGCACCTGTCACGTTTTTCAGAAGAGGTGATCATCTGGAACAGCAATGAATACCGTTTCGTGGAGATTGATGATGCCTACAGTACAGGAAGTTCCATTATGCCCCAGAAGAAGAATCCGGATATTGCGGAGCTTGTCCGGGGTAAGACCGGACGGGTCTATGGTGCCCTGATGCAGATCCTGACCACCATGAAGGGTATCCCTCTTGCCTATAATAAGGATATGCAGGAGGATAAGGAGATCGCCTTTGATGCTATGGATACAGTGAAGGGATGCATCAGCCTCTTTGACGGAATGCTCTCTTCTATGAAGTTTAATCAGGATGTGATGGAAAAGAGCGCCCGTCACGGATTTACCAATGCCACGGATCTTGCAGATTATCTTGTGGTCAAGGGCGTACCCTTCCGGGATGCCCACGGTATCGTGGGCCAGGTGGTACTTGCCTGCATCGATAAAGGAATTGCCATTGACGACCTGAGTCTGGAAGAGTTACAGGGATTTTCTTCTGTCATCGGTGAGGATGTCTACCAGGCCATCTCTGTCAAGACCTGTGTGGATAAGCGCCTTACCATTGGAGCTCCCGGTAAGGCTGCCATGGAGCGACAGATCGCTTTTTCCAAAAGTTATCTGAAAGAACATGAGAGTCTTGAAGAGAGAGCATAAGATTTTGTTAAAAATATATCAAAGCTCTTTACGAAAACAAAAAAGTGTGAGAAAATAAGAGCGAATTTTGGGTATAAGTATCAGCCCTGCATAAGCTGATCACTTTCATAGACCAAAACTGTATGTGTGAAAGGAGAACGCAATGAATTACACAAGCGAAGTTGAGAACATGTG
>CADCQT010000061.1 GCA_902803645.1 uncultured Lachnospiraceae bacterium
AGCACCGGCCCCGATATAATCCATAATATTCTCATCTGTGATCCCGCCGCCGATCTGAAGACCATTCGGATAGGCACGAAGCGCCTTCATGGCCTGCGCTTTGGAATCTTCGTACTCTAAGGTACCTACCTTGTTCAAAATGATGGCATGGCCACCCTTTAATCCCTCATTCTTATAAAAGGTGGCAAAAAAATCCGCATCCCGGGAAGACACAAAATTCTCCCTGGCGGAAGCTGTGGCATCCTCAATACTTGAGCCAACGATCTGCTTCACCTTGCCGTTATGAATATCAATACAGGGTCGAAACTCCATAGTAATCCTCTCTTTCTCTAACTGATATTATATCCCAACTCCCTTCTCTTGCCAAATTGCTCTGCTTAAAAATGTTCAAGATAAAAAAAGCCACCCGTCCCCGGAGCGGAACAGGCGGCTTCTCCTTTGAAGCATATTTATTCTTCTGTTGTAATGGATGCCATTCGATATACGAATTTCACATCTCCGTTCATCTTCGAATCGATTCCGGTAAAGGACTCATAATCCTCTCCTGCATCAATTGCTGCACGAAGCCGGTTTGCCAAAGGCTTGATATCACCGTTATAGGCATTCACAAGGGCCTCGATTCCCTCTTCGTTAAACCGAATCAGTCCGTCCTCTAAGGTCTTGGATCCACCGGCGAGCTTATCCACACCGGATACAATCTTACCGGAACCATCATAGAGCTTTGCAGCCCCTTTTGTCAACTTATCATTATTGGCAACCAGCTTATCGCTTCCTGCATCCAGCTTATTGATGCCTGCAATCAGCTTGGTAAGTCCGTCAGCCAGGGAAGAAAGTCCCTTGGAATCTTTGCTTCCGTTGATGCCCTTATTCAGCTGATCAATACCTGCCCCAAGCTTCTTCTGGCCTGCTGCCAGTTTCTGTACTCCTGCATCTGCCTTGGCAAGTCCATCCGATACCTGCTTGGCTCCTGCTGCCAGCTGCTTAGATCCTGCTGCCAGTTTTGCGATCTGTCCCTGGGTCTCCTTGGAACCTGCAGATGCAGAAAGCTGACTGGAGAGCTGCTGGCCTGCTGCATTTAAGGCATTCTTAGCAGACTGTACCTGATGAAGGCCGTCCAAGGCCTTAAAGTATGCACCGGTTGCTGTTACGGCTGCACTTGCCTGATCAGCTCCACCCTTCACATAGTTTGTGGTAAGAGCGGTAATGATCTGCTTCTGACCGGCCTCTAAGGTAGAGATTACCTTATCGATATTTTCCAGTGTAATCTTATCTCCTGCCTTTAATACACCGCAGCCAACCAAAAGGGTCATAAGCTCCTTATTGGCATTGAGCTTGCTGTCAATGGTAGAGGTGATCTGCTGGGCAGAGGATTTACTAAAGTTGTCTCCCACGCCGGAAAGAGCTCCCGTCAGCTGGGAAATACCTGCATCCAGGGTCGCAGCACCGTCGGACACCTGCTTGGCTCCCTTGGACAGATTTCCCATACTCTTGGTCAGTCCCGGATTTGCCTCTGTTCCGTCTCCCTCATAACCTGCCAGAAGCTGATCGGATCCTGACTTTAACTGGGATACACCATTGCTTAAAGCCGTCAGCTTTTTACTAAGCTGGGGCATCTGCTTCTCTAAGGGCGATACCTTCTCCTTCATGGTACCAATTCCCTGATCCAGCTGGGATACACCGGCAGTATAGGCTCCTACCCCCTCTGCCAGGCTCTTGGCTCCGGTCTGGAAAGCTCCAAGGGAATCCTGAAGGGTGGTAAGTCCATCGGCTAACTTATGGGAGCCGTCCACTAATTTCTTGGAGGAAGAAGACAGACGGTTCATATCCCCACTTAAGGAACTTACATTATTGGAGGAAGCTGTCATCAGGTTTCCTGCATTCACAACGATGGTCATTGCCGTCTCAAGCTGGAAGTTTTCCACATCCGCAGAGAGCTCAAAGCTCTCCGGAATATCGATATCCTGATCGAAGCTGCCTCCTGCGCTCTGAAGAGAATCCTTAAAGCCGGGAAGAGTATATCCTACAGCTACGGTCTTGGTTCCGTTCTGAACGATCCTTCCGTTGGTAACAGATACATTCTTGAAATCATCATTTAAGACCATTCCGGTAATGGCTGCAAAGGGTACTACCACACTCACATTCTCACCGTTTACCTTCTCGGTAAAGGTGGAGTTGTTGGTATAATCGTAGTGAATGGTCACATGTCCGCTCTTGCCTGCCAGATCCTTGGGATCGATCTCTTTCCCATCCAGCTTATAGGTAACCTTCTGCTCCACAGGAGCCTTCTCGTCGGAGTGTCCCTGATAATAAATATCCTTGCCGTCCGCATTCCAGGTCAGCTTGTCTCCATCCTGGGTAAACTTCTCTTCTCCGTTTACATTCTCAATATCCTTTAAGTTAGAGACATCGGAAAGGGTCTTGGCTCCATCCCGGTTGTACAGATGATCGGCTACGATGGTATCTGTAACCGTTCCGTCGGCATCTGAGATCAGGTATACGGTCTCATCCTTATCCACCGTCTTTTGTGTCAGCTTGACATTGGCCTGATCTAAGAGGCTGTCTGTAGCCTCCTGCTTCTCTGCTGCTCTTTCTGCAAAGGCTGTATACTGTGTTGCTCCGGTTGCTGCAAGGGTAACCACAAGGGCGCCGGCAACCACCCGGATCACATATTTTTTAGAAAAAATCTTTTTTAACTCTGGTAACTTCATAGGTCTTCCTCCTCTAACGATCCTTATTGATAAATCCGGCACTTGTATGAATGATCAGCTTATCGAAGATCATAAACATACTCGGCAGAATGAAAATTACAACAAACATACTGATGATTGCTCCTCTTGCCATCAGCATGCAAAGGGATGAGATCATATCGATGTTGGAATAGATCCCTACCCCGAAGGTTGCTGCAAAGAAGGTAAGGGCCGATACCACCACAGACTGGGTACTGCTGGTCAGTGCATCGGTGATGGCCTCATGCTTTTCTTTGCCTCTGTATCGTCCTGTCTTATACTTGTTGGTCATGAGGATAGCATAGTCTACCGTAGCACCAAGCTGAATGGTTCCGATGACGATGCTGGCGATAAAGGGCAATGTGGTATGGGTATAATAGGGGATACCCATATTGATAAAGATCGCAAACTCAATGACTGCCACAAGGATAAAGGGCAAAGATACGGACTTGAATACAAAAGCGATAATGAAAAATACTGCAATAATAGAAACTGCTGACACTCTTGCAAAATCCAGGTTGGTAATATGGATCAGGTCCTTGGTACAGGGGGCCTCACCAATGAGCATGGCGGTCTTGTCATACTTTTTCATGATCTTTGTGATCTGAGAACACTGCCGGTTCACAGCAGATGATGCGGTGGCATACTTACTGGTCACCAGCATCAGCTGATGCTTATCGCTCTTAAGTTCCTCCCTGACAGAATCCGGGATCGCTTCGGTTGGAAGCATAGGACCGGTAAGAGAATCAATGGAGGTCGCCATCTTGATCCCCTTTAACTTCTTGATCTCACCGATCATGGCATCGGATTTTTCTGCAGACAGCTTTGCGTCCGCAATGATAATGGAGGTAGCACCCATGGAGAACTGCTCATCCATTTTTTTATTGGCCTGGCGGCTCTTAAGACTCATGGGCAGCGTTCCTGCCAGGTCGTAGTACACATTGGTATGGGTATAACCATAGAGCGCCGGGAACAAAATAATCAAAAAGATTACGAAAAATACGTAGCAATGCTTTACCACCCACTTGGAGATAAAACCAAGATCCGGAAGGATTACCCGGTGACTGGTCTTCTCAATCATCCTGTCAAATACCAGGATCAAAGAAGGAAGAATGGTGACACAGCTGATAACACCGAATACTACACCCTTCGCCATAACCACACCCAGGTCAAGACCCAGTCGAAAGCTCATAAAGCAAAGTGCCACAAATCCTGCCACCGTGGTGGTGGAGGATCCTACAACGGATACAAAGGTATGGGCGATGGCATGGGACATTGCCCTCTTCTTTTCTCCCGGGAACCGCTCCTGCTCCTCCTGATAGCTGTGCCACAGGAAAATGGAGTAGTCCATGGTGACTCCCAGCTGAAGTACTGCTGCCAAAGCCTGGGTCACATAGGAGATCTGTCCCTGAAGGAAATTGGTTCCCAGGTTATAGATAACTGCCATTCCGATACTCATAAGGAACAGGATGGGCACAAGTACAGAATCCATTGTGATCATTAAAACGGCAAGACAGAGCACAACGGCAAGTACCACATACACCGGCACTTCCTTTAGAGACAGAAGGCGGATGTCATTGATCACCGAAGCCATTCCGCTAACATAACACTGTTTGCTGACCCTGGCATCGATGGTATCAAGAGCCTTCATGGTTCCATCCTCTGCCATTCCCTCATCAAAGAGGACCACCATCAGATCCGAATCCTTGTCCGCGTTATGGATGAATTGATACGCCTTGTCCGGAAGGGCTTCCATGGGGATGTTCTGATCCAGTACGGATCCATACCACATAACCTTCTTGACATGATCCACCTTGGAGATGATGTCCGCGGTCTCTTTTAAATGTACCTTGTCCATTCCCTCTATCACCACAAAGGAATAGGCACCGGTTCCGAATTCGTCCAGGAGCATCTCCTGCCCCTTCATGGTGTCGATTCCCTTAGGCAGATAGGAAAGAATATCGTAATTTACTCTGGTGTTGAGATATCCGATTCCGGCCGGAATCAACAGGATAAACGCAACGATGAGAATTACGATTCTGCTTTTTACAACTGCTTTACCTAGTTTGATCATTTTCTCTCATCACTTCCCAATTACAAAACATCAATTGTTACAATTTCAGTGTAAAAAAAAAGAAGGGGGATTGACATATTCAATCCCGCCTTCCATGTCTTGCCCAAATATACAAACCAGGCCATTTGTTTACCGTCCTTTGACAGTCCATAGTCCGGTGTTTGTTCAAATTTCCTTTTCTTTCCCGAGCTTTCTATTTTGCTCCAAGGATCTTCCGCGCCAGATTTACCTCATCTTCTACGGGAGGTTTCACCCCTTCCAGCTGATACGCGATCCCCAGCTCCTTCCACTTGAAGGTTCCCAAGGTGTGATAGGGAAGAACCTCCACCCGTTCAACGGTGGATAAGGTATCGATAAATTCTCTTAGTCTGTGCAGCTGCCCCTCATCTGTTGTAATGCCCGGGACCAGCACATGCCGGATCCACATAGCCACCCCTCTTTGGGAAATATCCCTTGCCGCCGCCAGAATATTCCCGTTATCCTGGGCCGTCAGAGCCTTATGACCCTCCGGGTCAATATGCTTCAGGTCTAACATCACAAGATCCGTCACTCCCATAAGAGCCTCCCATTTGGAATAGAAGGGTTCCTCCGCCCTATAGGGATTAGCGGATGTATCCAGACAGGTATTGATTCCAAGGGCCTTTGCCTTTGTAAAAAGCTCCAGGACAAAATCGATCTGAAGAAGGGCTTCTCCGCCGCTAACGGTGATGCCCCCCTCCTTCCCCCAGTAGGTCTTATAGCGAAGGGCCTGCCTTAGCAGTTCATCAGCACTTAGCTCCCGGGGGTGCACCCATTCCTTCTGCTCCACCTTATAGGCTCCCTTTGGATTCCAGGTGTCCGGATTATGGCAATACTTACATCTCATATTGCATCCCTGAAGGAAGATCACAAACCTTACTCCCGGTCCATCCACGCTACCAAAGGTCTCGATGGAATGCACCCTTCCAAGGACCTGATCCTGTGTATTTTTAACTATTTCTTCCATATATATACCTAACCTCCGTATCACAATTGTAACAATCGCCGTTTGTCTGTCAATATGGGGTCTGTTATAATTGTTCTAATATGCTTCTTATGTTTTGACTTTAATTGCAGGTGCATGTACTATGAATACCAAATCTTATCCAGTTTTGATCCAAAAGGCTTTAGACAAGGTTGCTGTTGACCGTTTCTCTCTACCGGAGGACTACCTGGCAACCTGCCAGACCATCCTGTCCTACGCTGAAGAGATCGGCAGTGACAGCCTTACAGGTACGGCCTGCTTTTATTTTGCCGAATATTATTATAAACATCCGGAATCCTATGACAAGTTTTACCAGTATCTTCGTCGTGCCATTCTACATCTGGACAACCAGGCGGATGACCTCTATATTCTTGCCCGTTGCTATAATTTCCTCGGCATCAATGCCACCGATCACGGACAGACCGAGCTTGCCTTTGATTACTATATGCAGGCTGTTTTCCATGCCAGAGAGGCTGACAGCAAGCAGTTAGAGGCTATCTGCGAATACAACATCGGTACCCAGTACGACCAGATGGGACAGCAGGAAGAGGGACAGCGGCATTACAAGCAGGCTGTTAACCTCATCAAGGCCTGCGGCACAGATGACCCTTACTATTTTACCGTATATTCCTATTGTCTCTGTCAGGCTGTTCTCTACTATGTCACCCGGCAAGACACCGCGCTTATGGAAGTTGCCATGAGGGACCTTCAATCTCTCATCCACACCCTTCCCGACCATGAGAGGGAAGAGGTCTATATTGACACCTTATACCTTCAGGCAGCCATTGCCTACGCCTACAAGACAGACCACAAGGATGATCTGTTCCGTCTTACCCGCACTCTGATCCAGCAGCTGGAAAAAGAAGCCCTTAAGATCGATGACCTTTCTGATATCTTAACCTTCGCAGGTTTTATTCTGGAAAGCGGCTATCCCTCTCCCGTCAGGGAGATCCTGGATATCCTCATGCCCCAGGTCAATCAGTGTAATATTCCCTTTATCCGCCAGTCCCTGGCCAGACTTGCAATTAAATACTGCCGTTACGTGGGCAATGTGGAAAAAGAACTGGAAGCTTTCCGTCTCTACTATGATGCAACGGAAAGTTACATGGCCGAGACCAACAAGGAATATGTCTACTTCCTGAATCTAAGAAACGATCTGGATGAACTTCGTGCAAAGAACGCCCACCTGTTGCAGCAGGCAACCACCGACGCCCTCACCGGCCTGCCCAACCGTCTTGCCTTTAACGAGGCTTCCGAACGGGCTTTTGATAAGGCCTATGTGGGTCAGACCACTCTGGCTGTCGAGATCTTAGACATTGATGATTTCAAGCACTTTAACGACACCTTAGGACACCAGAACGGGGATCTCTACCTTAAGACTTTGGGCACACTCTTATCTTCCGTACAAAAGGAGGGCATTACCGCTTTCCGCTACGGCGGAGATGAATTCGTCCTTTTATACGAGGGAATGAGTGACGAGGAGATCCTTGCTGTTGCCACCGGTATCAAGAAAAAGGTAACCTCCCTTTCCATTACAGCCGACAACGGTGATCTGCTGCCGGGCATGACCATCTCCCAGGGAATCTGTCAATCCATCCCCAAGGGCAAGAACCGTACCTGGGACTTCCTCTACGCTGCAGACCATGCCCTCTACGATGTAAAGCGCAAGAACAAAAACGACGTTTCTCTTATGAACGAACTGATCCCCATGCCGGAGCGGTTCCGTTCCTAACTTATACAAATTTCTGCGCATCCCCACGGATCGTTTCTCTTCGTCGAAGACCGCTCTATGACTGAGAGAAAAAGGGGCAGGTCGCCAAACGACCTGCCCCCTTTTTATTTCCTTTTCTGTGTACCTTACATATTGTGGTGGAATGTTCTTGTCAGTACATCCATCTGCTGCTCACGGGTAAGGTCAATGAACTTGACTGCATATCCGGATACACGGATGGTAAAGTTTGCATACTCAGGCTTCTCAGGATGCTCCATGGCATCAAGAAGCATTTCCTTACCGAATACATTCACATTCAGGTGATGTGCTCCCTGATCAAAGTAACCATCCAGTACATGAACCAGCTTCTCGCTGCGCTCCTCATCATCATGGCCCAGAGAATCCGGTGTCATAGTCTGTGTATTGGAGATTCCATCTAAGGCATATTCGTATGGAAGCTTAGCAACAGAGTTAAGGGAAGCAAGAAGTCCGCTCTCCTCAGCACCGTATGCCGGGTTTGCACCTGGTGCGAATGGCTTGAAAGCTCCACGTCCATCCGGTGTAGCGCCGGTTGCCTTACCGTATACCACATTGGAAGTGATGGTAAGGATGGATGTTGTAGGCTCAGAATCACGGTAGGTATCATACTTTCTGATCTTATTCATGAAAGTCTTCAGAAGATCTACAGCGATCTTGTCTGCTCTCTCATCATCATTACCGTACTTCGGGAAGTCTCCCTCTACCTTAAAGTCTACCGTAACACCCTCTTCATCACGAACCGGTGTAACCTTGGCGTACTTGATAGCAGAAAGAGAATCTACCACATGTGAGAATCCTGCAATACCGGTAGCGAAGGTACGACGTACATCGGTATCGATCAGAGCCATCTCGGCGCTCTCATAGTAGTACTTGTCATGCATATACTGAATCAGATTCAGGATGTTGACATACAGATCTGCCAGCCAGTCTAACATGATGTCATACTTATGGCTGACCTCCTCATAGTCAAGGACCTCGGAAGTAATCGGTGCGATCTCCGGTGCGATCTGCATATGCTTACCATCCTTACCCTTGAACTTCTCGTCCTTACCGCCGTTGATTGCGTAGAGAAGAGCCTTTGCAAGGTTAGCACGTGCTCCGAAGAACTGCATCTCCTTACCGGTCTGTGTTGCAGATACACAGCAGCAGATGCTGTAGTCATCGCCCCATACCGGCTTCATAACATCATCGTTCTCATACTGAATGGACGATGTGGTAACAGAGATCTTAGCTGCGTACTTCTTGAATACCTCAGGAAGATCAGAGCTGTACAGTACCGTAAGGTTTGGCTCCGGGGATGGTCCCATGTTCTCTAAGGTATGTAAGAAACGGTAGTCGTTCTTGGTAACCATATGACGGCCGTCCATTCCGATTCCTGCCACCTCAAGTGTTGCCCATACAGGGTCTCCGGAGAAGAGCTGGTTGTAGGAAGGAATACGGGCGAACTTAACCATACGGAACTTCATAACCATATGATCAATAAGCTCCTGAGCCTGCTTCTCTGTTAAAGTTCCCTCTGCAAGATCTCTGCTGATATAGATATCCAGGAAGGTTGAAACACGTCCTACAGACATAGCTGCACCGTTCTGTGTCTTAATGGCTGCAAGGTATCCGAAGTATAACCACTGTACTGCCTCCTTGGCATTCTTTGCCGGCTTGCTGATATCATATCCATAGATCTCAGCCATTGCCTTCATACCATGAAGAGCCTTGATCTGCTCAGAGATCTCTTCACGAAGACGGATCACCTTCTCTGTCATTGTGCCGTTACCGCAGTTTGCCTTATCTGCTTCCTTCTTCTCGATAAGGAAGTCGATTCCGTAAAGGGCTACTCTACGGTAGTCACCTACGATACGTCCACGGCCGTAAGTATCCGGAAGACCTGTTACGATATGGCTGTGACGTGCTGCACGCATCTCCGGTGTATATGCA
>CADCQT010000062.1 GCA_902803645.1 uncultured Lachnospiraceae bacterium
ATGGTTAAGATGGGCAAGCTTGTAAATGGCAAGGTAGAGTGTAAGGATGATGATGATTATTATATCTTCAAGGCAACAAAGTCAGGAACAGTGAAGCTGACCAGTAGTGCAAGCAATGCATTTGCCAGTGATATCGAGGTATACCGTAAGGGCTCTGCATCCAAGCTTTTCGAGGGAGGAATCTCTACAAGTGGAACGCAAGCCAAATTTAAGGTGAAGAAGAATAACTACTACATCGTTAAGGTGATTGGACATTCTTCCAATACAACATATTCTTTCAAGGTTAAATAAAAAGGAGCACCGGGTAACCGGTGCTCTTTTTTATCATGTTATTCTTTATTTCAAGACCACAAAGGACTGTGGGCCAACTGTCAGTTTATCACTGTCTGCATCTGCCTCACCTATAAGGAAAAGTACCTGTGCCTTTGCCTCGCCGGTAATATCCTCAGCCTGGACAGTAACAGCAGAAGAGGATGGGTTCACACCGCAGAGCAGATTACCCCGCTGGTAGAGGAACAGAGGACAATCCGGTTTTGCAAAGGCAACTGCAAAATCACCGTCAGCCTGCAGATCCTCCTGACTGTGGCGAAGACGAAGGAGGGAGCGGACAGTCTCGAGAAGAGAGTCATCGCTGCCTATCTGGTCAGCTACACAAGGGGCGTCTTCTGAAGAATCCAAGGGCAGGTATAGATCCTCAGGGAAGGCAGTGGAAAAGCCCATATTTTTCTCGTGATTCCACTGCATAGGAGTGCGGGTGCCGGTACGGCTGTAGCCTCCCTCTTTGGTGGGAAGGTTATCAATGTAGCGCATGCCGATCTCATCTCCGTAGTACATAAATGGTACCCCTGGCATAGTGAAAAGGAAACCGTAGGCCACCTTAAGCTCCTTTGGGCTAAGGGTGCGGCGAAGACGGGGAGTATCGTGGTTGCCGGAGATCAGGCTGATATAACCTTTGCCCTTAACGGCCTCATACTGTGGGAGATATTTATCGAGGAATCTGGTAATATCACCGCCGGCGTCCTTGCGGAAGAAACTGTGATCCTTTGACAGAATCGCTGGATTGCTTCCCTTGTTGGCCGGATCGTCCCGGTAATCGCGGAAGAGGGTACGATATCCGGAACCGGGGTTATCCAGAGTGAAATCACAGTGAAAACCGCCGGAGATGGAACGGGAAGGGTGATCCCACTCGGAGATCAAAACACAATTTGGGTAGTCCCGATCAAACATTTCTCTTACATTCTGCCAGATTTTCTGGGTGAAGTTCTTTTCCTCGGTGTCATTCTTGACAAGGGAGTCTGCCATATCCACACGGAAACCGTCGCAGCCCCGGTCCATCCAGAACCGCATTACATCCTTCATAGCTTCCCGGGTCTCAATGGCAGCAGGGCTGTCTGGAGCCATCTGCCAGTCTTCCTCCTGTTTGCCGAAGCCATAGTTTAAGGCTGGCTGGGATTTGAAGAAGTTCAGCATGTAGATGCCGTCGCGCTCACATTCTCCGGCCACATAGGGGCGATCTTTCATGGCCCAGGCATAATCAGCCCAGACATAACGGTCAGAGTAGGCATTGCGCTCCTGTCTACCACTTTCTTGGAACCAGGGATGCTCCTCTGAGGTGTGTCCCGGAACCAGATCCAAAAGGACGTGAATCCCCCGCTTGTGAGCCTCTCCAAAGAGACGGTAGAGGTCTTCGTTGCTTCCATAGCGGGCAGCAACTTTTTTATAATTGCGCACATCGTAACCGGCATCCTTGAAAGGAGAGTCGAAGCAGGGATTGATCCAGAGGGCATTAAAACCCAGATCCTTTATATAATCCAGATGGGAAGTGATACCATCGATATCACCGATTCCGTCACCGTTGCTGTCCTGAAAGGACTGGGGATAGATCTCGTAAAATACAGCATCCTTAAGCCATTTAACCATCTTTATAACCTCCAAAAAGAATATTTTTTTCAGCATACCACTTCGGTAAAAAAAGAGATAGGGGAAATCTTTTTGGAACGTGTTGTATTTTTTAGAATTTTCGCTTAAAAAATGCAAACAGTAAAAAATGACGGAAAAGCCCTGAAAATGGCAATGACAAAATGCACAAAAATATAGTGCGTAGATTGTTGAAAATTTCAAGATTGGATAAAAAACAATACTTAAATAACACTTCTAAACTAGAGGTAAATCGTGTGAAATGTATAGAAACTTGTGAAAAATAATACAATACATCAAATAATACGTTTTCGAAGAAAAGTAGACAGACTATTAACGTTAACACGACAACGTGATAAATGTACATATATACCAAAAATAATCTTGAAAGCACTAGATTTTGTGTTAAAATACATAAGGACACGAGAAATACCACTTGTATTTGAGCGTGTAGAGGATCAGACTCGTTTTGCGACACGAAAAGGGGATCCGTTATTGATAAGAAATAGGAGGAAGTAAAAATGGCAAACAAATGGGTTTACACCTTCAAAGAAGGTAACATGACGATGAGAAATCTGCTTGGCGGTAAGGGCGCTAACTTAGCAGAGATGACAGAAATTGGTCTTCCTGTTCCACAGGGGTTCACAATTACAACAGAGGCATGCACACAGTATTATGAGGATGGACGTAAGATCAACGACGAGATCATGGCCCAGACAATGGAAGGCGTTGCATGGATGGAGAAGGAGAACGGTAAGAAGTTTGGTGACCTTGAGAATCCTCTTCTTGTATCTGTTCGTTCCGGAGCACGTGCTTCTATGCCAGGTATGATGGATACAATCCTTAACCTTGGCCTTAATGACGAAGTTGTTGATGCGATGATTAAGGGTAACCCAGATCCGGCCTTTGAGCGTTTTGTATACGACTCATACAGAAGATTCATTCAGATGTTCTCTGACGTAGTAATGGAAGTCGGCAAGAAGTACTTCGAGCAGCTGATCGACAAGATGAAGGAAGAGAAGGGTGTTCAGTATGACGTTGAACTGACAGCAGCAGATTTAAAGGAGCTTGCATGTCAGTTTAAGGCAGAGTACAAGAAGCAGTTAGGAGAAGACTTCCCGTCTGATCCGGTTGAGCAGTTGAAGCTGGCTATTGAGGCCGTATTCCGTTCATGGGATAACCCACGTGCTAACGTATACCGTCGTGATAATGATATTCCTTATTCATGGGGTACAGCTGTTAACGTAATGCCAATGGTATTTGGTAACTTAAATGATGAATCTGGTACAGGTGTTGCATTTACACGTGACC
>CADCQT010000063.1 GCA_902803645.1 uncultured Lachnospiraceae bacterium
TGAGAAAGCCAGACATTTCCTTTGGCGATTCTGGAATCATATCCCAAAGGATGGACATATTGCAATCTTTGATCGCACCTGGTATGGCCGTGTTATGGTGGAGCGGTTGGAAGGTTTCTGTTCTGAGAATGATTGGCAGAGAGCCTATCATGAGATCAATGA
This sequence comes from uncultured Lachnospiraceae bacterium, assembly GCA_902803645.1. Classification (GTDB taxonomy): domain Bacteria; phylum Bacillota; class Clostridia; order Lachnospirales; family Lachnospiraceae; genus Weimeria. Next base: position 163 of record CADCQT010000063.1, read on the forward strand.
ATTCGAGAAGGAACTGACGGACTGGGGTGCTGTTGTGATTAAGTTCTGGGTACAAATCGATAACAAGACCCAGTTGGATCGTTTCACAGAGAGGCAGAACACACCGGAGAAGCAGTGGAAGATTACAGATGAGGACTGGCGTAACCGGGAGAAATGGGATCAGTACGAGGATGCGGTGAATGAAATGCTCCAGAAGACCTCCACTTCCTTTGCTCCCTGGCGGATCTTGGAATCAAATGATAAGAAATATGCAAGGATTAAGGCACTTGAAATCGTAATTGATGAGATCAAGAAAGCGACAAAGAAGAAAGAATAAGGAAAGGGGCTTCGCTTCAGATACAAGAATCTTTGGCGAAGCCCCTTTTGGATGGTTTTTGTTACTTTTCTAAATCAGAGACGTAATCCTTAAGAAAAGCCTCGGTATCCTTAGAATAGTATTTGCTGTTGTTTAAGTTAGCCACAAGTGTATGCTCCTTAAAATCTGTAATGATATAGTAGCGTACGTCTGGGTATTGAGCGGTTTTCTTTCCTTCCTCAGCAGGAGTAAGAGACTGTGCCACATTGGCCAGATAGCATTTGTACTGCTTGGATTCGAATACGAGCTTGCTATCTTTAAGACTAAAGTCTTTACCGAAATATTGTGCGACAACATCCTCTATGGTTGAAGCGTTGTCTTCATTTGTATCGAGTAAAATGGTACCGACCACTTTGTCCTGATAGTAGATCCCGTCTGCGATAATCCTATAATCGGAAGATGCAGAATGGCCGCAGCCGATGAAAAGAAATGCAGAAAGCAGGATTGCAAGCGATGTGATCATGTTCTTATAAGTCTTTTTTTGATTCATTATATACTCCTTTCAGATGGGACAAAATACTCCAATGGATATTGTAACGTTTCAGTAGAAAAAGTAAAGTGTATAATATGTCGTTCGTTCCCTTATACACGTCGTTCATTCCTTTTTTTGTTAAAACTATTGAAAGATAAGAGGAAAGGTGTAAAGTATAAGTGGAAGAGGAAAGGTTCATATTTAGTGTTATTTATTCCTACGATTATCATTTTCAGGATATACGGTTTGCAGGTATTCTTCCTGGAATGCGAATGGCAGGTATCATATTAACAGCGTGGGGAATTGCGGCATATCTTAAGAAAGATTGAGCAAAACCTATAGTGCAAGTCACGTTCCGGCTAGAGAGCAGTAGTTCTCTGGCCGGTTTTATGTTGTGCGGTTCATTTGCGTTTTTTATTCAAAAGAGTATAATTGTTACGTAATTATTACAGGAAAGGAGTGCTATGGAAAAATAGATGCAAGTCATGAATGAATTGAAACTGTTGGAGATGAAACTGCGCGTTTTTGTAATTGAAAAGAAATAAAAATACAATATGTATTAGATTGGGGAGTAAAATGAGTAAGCGAAATTGTAAAATTGAATTTATGCGTTTCTTTTTCTGTATCATGGTTATCTTATTTCATAGCGGAAGAAGACTGTCTATTCATCCATTGGAGTTCTTTGGGCATAAGATTACCTGTTGCGCTAACGGTTATATTGGAGTGGAATTCTTTTTTCTTGTATCCGGTTTTTTGATGGGAAAATCCGTTTTTCGTTCTATAGAGAAGGATTCCCATGGCTTACATCAGGATCTGGGAGAAGAGACCTGGAATTTTTGGAAACGTAAATATATGGCAGTTTTTCCGAGCAATGTGATTGCTTTTGTCTTTGTATTCATTGCCTGTGCAGTTGAGAAATCCTGGAGGGGGGTTGATCTGCTTCGTCAGATTATGAATGCAATTCCGAATCTATTCCTGATTCAGAAGATGGGCTTTGACTATAGAAGTGTAAATGGTATCACCTGGTATATCTCTGCAATGCTGATTGCAATGATGATTTTGTATCCCTTATGTAGAAGACATTACTCTTTTTTTGTCCACGTTATTGGTCCGTTTTTGGGGTTTGCCCTTCTTGGTTATATTCAGAACCGTTATGGAACAGTTTCCGGTGTGAGAACCTGGACGGTGATTGCTTTTAAGTGTGTTTTAAGAGCTATTGCTGAAATCAGTCTGGGCGTTGTCTGTTTTGACTTGTCCCGCAGACTTAGTGGGAAAGTGATAGAGCCGCCTCTTCGTGTGTTAGCTACTGTTATGGAGTGTGCCGGTTATCTCTTCGTTTCAGCCTTTGCAGTCTTTGCATTACCAAAGAAATATGAGATCATCTGTATTGCTCTTTTGGCAATCTGCATTACTATGACCTTTAGCGGCTTAAGCTATGGAAAGCATCTGTTTGATCATGATATCTTCCGGTTCCTTGGTAAAGCAAGTCTGCCGCTCTATCTTAATCAGATGTTTGCAATTCATATTATTAATATATTTTTTATACATAGTAGAGTGCGCTTCCAGTTGCCGATCTTATTCTTTGCTTTGTGCATTGCTTGCGTCTGTAGCCACTATCTGTTGAAATCGAAAGATCTCCTGGAGAAGGTGGTATAAGAAGGTGTTCTATGTCGTTCGTTCCCTTATACACGTCGTTCATTCCTTTTTTGCCTGAATCTATTGAAAAATAAAAAAAGGGGAGTAAAGTGTAAGGAAAAGGAGGGATGAGAAATGTTAAAAGAAAAAATCGTTAACAAGAAAGTAGGGAGTATGCGTATGAAAAACACAGTGATACCTTTGATTTTAGGATTATTTGTTTCTATATCCTTGCTGTATGGAAGTTCGGATAGCACGTATGCGAAGCAGGCAAGACTGGGGACCGGAAAGCCTTCCATTACGTTTTTTGATGGTAGTAAAACACATCATATTGTTTATACGAAGAATGGAGAGCTGAAGGTTAAAAATGCAGGGGGGCTGGTTTACAAGAAGAATTCCGGTATACTACAGATTCATAATGTAAAGAAGGGGAGCCTTGATATCCGCCGACTTCCGGAGAAGATAACAATTGATGTAAGTGGCGTCAATTATCTTTCTTATATTCATATGGATACACCAGTAAAGAATACAAACGTTATGTTTACCGGTAAGGGCAAGCTTGTTCTTAATAAAAAACGGGATAATGTTGTGCCGATGTTGCTTGATCTTAATGGGAAGAGGGGGAGCATCGAGATTGGAAAGAATCTTCATTTCATATCCTATAAATCATCAGGCGCACCGGATGAGTTTTCTGATCTGAATAAGAATATTTTCATTAGAAAATCCGGCAGCAAGGAATCCTTCCTTGCGGATAAGCGAAATCATAAGGTTTATAAGACAAATACGAAAGAAGTTCTTCCAAACACTTTAAAGATTTACCTTATGAAGGAACAGGGACAATATGAAACAGAACCGATTCTGGCACAGGAATATACCTATCAGGATAAGCTCCTATATGTGGAGAAGATCTATAAGGATGGAGGAGAACCACAGGAGCCGGACTACCGGTATATTGAACTGGATAAAACAGAGCAGAAGGAGGGCGTCTCTTATGGATACGGGCATGTCGTAACTATGCCGGATCTTATGGTTTCAGACCTGCATGCAAATAGCCATACGGGTAAAAATTATGAATTATTCTTTACAGATGATGTGATCCGGATGAAGTAGTATATTAGCAATGAAGTATAATAGTAGTAGAAACCTGTAATTTGATAAAGATACAAAGGGGGTATCTATGAGAAAGAGAATCGACTGGCTGATTGTATTACTTTTCGTTGCTTTACTGTGTGTTACAGTGGGATGTGCGTCGAATGCCAAGGGGGCGTCTTCGGATAAGAAGAGTTATTACGGTCCTTTGCGGGTGAAGGGGGCCTATCTGACAGATCAGAAGGGAAACAGAGTTGTCTTAAAGGGGATCAGTACCCATGGACTTCAATGGTTTCCGGAATACGTGAATGATAAGGCTTTTTCTGATCTGCACGATACCTTTCATATGAATCTGGTGAGACTGGCTTTGTACACAGATGAGAATGGTTACTGCAGTGGGGGAGATAAGAAAGAACTGGAGAAAATCATTGATCGTGGAGTGAAAGCCGCCACCAGACATCAGATGTATGTGATCATCGACTGGCATGTGCTTCATGATTTAACGCCAAAGAAATACGAGAAACAGGCAAAGAGCTTCTTCCGTAAAATGGCCAGGAAGTACAGGAAGAATCCTCATGTGCTGTACGAGATCTGTAATGAGCCTAATGGAGGAACCGGTTGGAGTGAGATTCGAAGCTATGCGAAGAAGATCATTCCCATCATTCACAAGTACAATAAGAATGCTGTGATCCTGGTGGGAACACCTACCTGGAGTCAGGATATTTTAGAAGCGGCAGCAGATCCGCTTCCCAAAACCAAAAAGTATAAAAATGTTATGTATACCCTTCATTTTTATGCTGCGACCCATACCGATGATCTTCGGGCTAAATTACGGCAGGCTCATGAGAAGAAACTGCCGGTGTTTGTGTCGGAATTCGGAATCTGTGATGCTAGCGGAAACGGACGGATTGATCAGAAGCAGGCGAACAAATGGATGAAGCTGTTGGATCAGTATAAGATCAGCTTTGCCAACTGGAGTCTGTGTAATAAGGATGAGGCGGCTTCCTTTCTCAAGCCTTCCTGTCAGAAGCGCGCTGGATTTAAGACAAGTGATCTTAGTACCTCCGGCAAGTGGCTGGTGAAGGTGATTGCAGGCAAGAAGGCGACCGGTGGGAAAGATAAAGCATCGACCAGCAGAGAAGATAGCAAAGGAGAGAATATAAAATCAGCATTCAGAATACAGCCGCAACAGAGGTGGAGGGATGGAAGGTCCATCTTACCTTTCATAAGCGGGTGAAGGTGAAAAACAGCTGGAACGGTAAGGCTGTGGCAGATGGAAAAAAGGTCACTATAACCCCGGCCTCTTATAATAGAAGGATCGCAGCAGGCAAAGAGATCTGTGATGTCGGAGTCATCCTGTATTATTAATCCGTTCTTTGATACAACCATTCCATACAAAATGTAATATATAGTTGACATAATGACGTGACCGGTGTATTATAAGCTTACAAGATGTAAGATATATTTTACAAGAGGTCAATAATAATGGATAGGGGTTCGCCCCGGAGAGGAGAATTTATGTCAATGTATCATACAGGATTGGTAACAGGGTTTGTATGTGTTTTCTTAGTGGTAGCTGTTGTCGCTGCGGTTTATCGTAAGACAAGAACGGGTGTAGGAAGAGGCGAGTATGATGAGAGGCAGGTGCTGCTGCGAGGAAGAGGTATGAAGTATGCTTACTTCACCTTGCTTTTGACGGAGTCGATCTACACACTGGCCTTCATGGATGGTACGAGAAAGATGGTGGATCCTGTCCTTGTGAACATGGGGCTGATCCTTGTATCCGCACTGGTCCTTGCAGGTTATACCATATTTACAGATGCCTACTGGGGATTTCAGAAAAAGAATCGGGCGGGACTTTTCCTGTTATGGTTCCTGTGCACCGTAAGTATGTTACTGAACGGGCTTTCCCGTCTGGATGAGAAGAAAGTTTTTGTAAAGGGACAGCTTACTTTTGACGGTGGGATTCCATTCCTTACCCTTGGCTTCCTTGGTGTTTTCTTTATCATGCTTCTTATTAAGAGCGTGATGGATCGCAAAGGTGGTGAAGAGGTATGAAGAATCTGAATATGAAGGCTGCCAGGGCAGGTAAGGACCTGTCCCAGCAGCAGCTGGCAGAGATCGTGGGTGTTTCCAGACAGACCATTAATGCCATAGAAAAGGGGGATTATAATCCCACCATCCGGCTTTGTATTCAGATTTGTAAGGCTCTGGATCGTACCCTGGATGAGCTGTTTTGGGAGGAGTAGCGTAGTATATGGAAATAATTGTAGGCCTTATTGCACTGGCGATTGTAGCTCTGTTTATTATCTTCGGAAGATCCCATGTGGAGAACACCTTTTCCCGCTTGGATGGTTGGAACAAGGAGGATGAGGAGGATGAGCATAGGGTAGAAGAGAAGGAATAGCAAAGTTATTAATTCTCACGAACATGGTGAATTTATTTCATGTTTCCGTTGTAATGTACTTTTCCAATTGCTATAATATCTTGTAAAAGATTGACTGAACAGTGGAAAGGAAGAGAGTATATGGGAATGACAATGACACAGAAGATCCTTGCGAAGCACGCGGGTCTTACGTCTGTGAAGGCCGGACAGCTCATTGAGGCTGACCTGGATCTTGTTCTGGGGAATGATATCACATCACCGGTTGCAATCCATGAGATTTCGAAGATGAAGAAAGAGGGCGTTTTTCATAAGGATAAGATCGCTCTTGTAATGGATCACTTTGTTCCGAATAAGGATATCAAGTCTGCAGAGCATGTTAAGGAAGTGCGTGAGTTCGCCTGCAAGAATTGCATCAGTAACTTCTATGATGTGGGTGAGATGGGAATCGAGCACGCCCTTCTCCCTGAGAAGGGTCTTGTGGTGGCAGGTGACGCTGTGATCGGAGCAGATTCCCATACCTGCACCTACGGTGCATTAGGTGCTTTCTCCACCGGCGTAGGTTCTACGGATATGGCTGCCGGAATGGCAACCGGTAAGGCATGGTTTAAGGTGCCTTCCGCTATAAAATTCAATATCACCGGTAAGCCTGCTGCCTTTATCAGCGGTAAGGATGTGATTCTTCATATCATCGGTATGATCGGTGTGGATGGAGCCCTGTACCAGTCCATGGAGTTTGTGGGAGACGGTATTCAGTATCTGTCCATGGATGACCGTTTTGCCATTGCAAATATGGCGATCGAAGCCGGCGGTAAAAACGGTATCTTCCCTGTGGATGATCTGACAAGAGCCTATATGAAGGAACACTCCCATAAGGAACCGGTGGAGTATGTCGCGGATGAGGATGCAGAGTATACAGCAGAGTATACCATCGATCTTAGCCAGCTTCGTCCTACCGTATCCTTCCCTCATCTTCCGGAGAATACCCATACAGTAGACGAGTCTTCCGAGGTGAAAATCGATCAGGTGGTGATCGGTTCCTGCACCAACGGACGCCTTTCCGATCTTGCTGTTGCAGCTGAGATCTTAAAGGATAAGAAGGTGAAGAAGGGTGTGCGTGTTATCGTGATTCCTGCTACCCAGAAGATTTATCTGGATGCTATGGAGAAGGGATATCTGAAGACCTTTATCGAGGCGGGAGCCATTGTATCTACTCCTACCTGTGGTCCATGTCTTGGTGGTTACATGGGAATCCTTGCAGCCGGAGAGCGTTGCGTTTCCACTACGAACCGTAACTTCGTGGGACGTATGGGACATGTAGATTCTGAGGTTTATCTGGCAAGCCCGGCAGTGGCAGCGGCTTCCGCTTTGACCGGTTTTATTACAGACCCGGCTAAGGTGATTTCACCTTCGGAAGTGACAGGACCCTGGAACGACTAATAGGAGAAAGGAGATACTTCATGCAGGCAGCAAAAGGCAGCGTACACAAATTTGGAGACAATGTAGATACAGATGTGATCATCCCGGCAAGATATCTTAATTCTTCCGACCCTAAGGAACTTGCCACACATTGTATGGAAGATATTGATAAGGACTTTGTTCAGAATGTAAAAGAGGGAGATATTATTGTTGCAACCAAGAACTTTGGCTGCGGATCTTCCCGTGAGCATGCACCCATTGCCATCAAGGCAGCCGGTGTCAGCTGTGTCATTGCAGAGACCTTTGCCAGAATCTTTTACCGTAATGCCATTAACATCGGTCTTCCTATCATTGAGTGTAAGGAAGCTTCCGAAAAGATCAAGGCAGGGGATGTGGTTTCGGTGAATTTTGATACCGGAATTATCACCGATGAGACAACAGGTGAAAGTTTTGAAGGTCAGGCTTTTCCACCTTTCATGCAAAAGATTATTGACAGCGAAGGGTTAGTAAACTATATTAATAACTCCAACTAAGATACATAACAACATAAGAAGGGCTTCGCCGTAGGAGATTATCCCGGCGAAGCCCTTTTTGCAATATTATTGAACCAGTGTATCCATTAAGCTGGCATAGACATCCTCGTAGCGGACCCGGAAGTTCATACACATGACCTCCGCCTGCTCTCTGGACATGACCTGCAGACTTAAGTCTATGAGGGTGTGTCCCTCCTGGGACAGCTTCAGATGGACCAGATATCCACCTCCGGGAACGCCGTCGTAGGCAGCGGTGATGGTGTGATTCTGCTTCATAGACAGCTTCTGTTCCTCAAAAAACTTCCGGGTGTCTTCCTCGATGGCCGGTGTGATTCGGTCGTGAAGCAGGTATAAGGTCTCTGCACCTGTGGCAGTAAGCTCGTAGGTGGGAGCTCCCTCGGAATCCTTCTCGATGATCAGTCCCCGTTCTTCCAAAGTAGCCAGCTGATCCTGACCGGTAAAGTAATCTGTGTAGCCTCCGTCTACAAGGAAGGAGGAAATCTGTGGTCCGGTCATGGGAATATCAGACTTGGATAACAGATTCAATATCGTTATTTTATAGATCAGATCAGGTTCAGCCATAGGGTTCTCTTTTCTAAATTGTAGTACTTAATCCATAATGTGACGCTTGACCGCATTTGCAACCACTTCGCATACTCGTGGGTCAAATGCCTCAGGCATAATAAAGTCGGCAGAAAGCTTATCCTCCGGAACAAGGGAGGCGATAGCCTCTGCGGCGGCCAGTTTCATCTCTTCGGTGATCTGTGTGGCATGTCCCTCCAAAGCTCCTTTGAAGATTCCGGGGAAAGCAACCACATTGTTCACCTGGTTAGGGAAGTCAGATCGGCCGGTTCCGATGACCATAGCTCCGCCTTCCTTTGCCTCCGGCGGCATAATCTCCGGTGTTGGGTTTGCCATGGCAAAGAGAATGGCACCGGGGTTCATGGTGCTCACCATCTCTTTGGTTACGATGCCGGGAGCGGATACTCCAACGAAAATATCAGCGCTCTTTAAAGCATCGGCCAGGGAACCGGTCATCTGATTCTTATTGGTGACTTCCATCATTTCCTTTTGCATCCAGTTAAGATCGGCAGAATCCTTAGAGAGGATTCCGGACTTGTCACACATGGTGACATCCGTAAAGCCGTAGCGGAGGAGAAGCTTTGTGATGGCAATTCCTGCGGATCCGGCGCCGTTGACAACGATGCGGCAGTCTTCCTTTTTCTTGCCCACGACCTTAAGGCCGTTGATGATGCCTGCAAGTACCACAATGGCAGTTCCGTGCTGGTCGTCATGGAAGACCGGAATATCCAGTTCCTTCTTCAGTCTCTCTTCGATCTCGAAGCAGCGGGGAGCGGAGATATCCTCTAGATTGATGCCGCCAAATCCCGGTGCAATGGCTTTAACTGTAGCAACGATCTCATCCGGATCCTGTGTATCCAGTACGATGGGGAAAGCATTTACACCGCCGAATTCCTTAAAGAGAACGCATTTGCCTTCCATAACAGGAAGAGCCGCCTCCGGTCCGATGTTGCCAAGGCCTAAAACGGCAGAACCGTCAGATACAACGGCTACGGTGTTGGCCTTGATGGTGTAGTTATATACTTCCTTCTTATCTTCGGCGATGACACGGCATGGAGCAGCAACGCCGGGGGTGTAGGCAATGGCAAGATCCTCTCTTGAATTGACCTTCATCTTAGCCTGGGTCGTAAGCTTTCCGTTCCATTCTTTGTGCATCTGTAATGCCTTTTCATCGTTCGTCATGTCTTATCCTTTCCGGCAGTCTGCCATATCTCTTTCCAAACGGTATTATGATAGCAGATAAAAAAACGCCTTGCAAGAATTGTAAGTCAAGTGATATAATCTTGCTATTCTAAAGTGAGTTAGATTATTTTCAAAAGTTCTTTTTACAGTATCTTGTAGTAAATCCAATATTATGACGAGTTCAAGATAGTGCATACGTTTCATTTTTAATTTATTAGAGGGATGAATTTTATGAGTGACAATCGAGCAAAGTATGAGTCAATCGGTATTCTTGATCTTAAGGCTATGGCCAAGAACAGGGGGATGAAGAGAATATCGAAGCTGAAGAAGAAGGAATTAATTGATGCTATGCTGGCTCAGGACGAGCTGGATGCTATGGAGGCTTCCGGGGAGGATAAGCAGACTGTTGTTCCTGAGACCAGACAGACAGAGCCGGTGGAAGAAAAGCAGGATGAGGCTTCTTATGAGAGACAGGCGGATTTGGCGGATGAGAGAAGAGAGCCTTATGCTCGTCGCCCGATCCGTGGCAGAAGACCTATGGAGGGAGATCAGCCAAGACGCAGAAGACCTATGGGATATCAGGAAGATCGTCCGGCTAGACGCTCGTATCAGACGGGAGAGGAGAGACCTTATCGGAGGGGGAATTCAGAGGATCTTGCTGAAGTGGCAGAGGATAATTCTGTTACTTCCGCTTATCAGGCTTCATCCATGCCCCAGTATGACGATGCCAAGGAATGTGGTGGCATCTTAGAGGTGATGCAGGACGGCTTTGGTTTTATCCGAAGCGACAATTATCTTCCCGGTGAGAATGATGTCTATGTGTCCCATTCCCAGATCCGCAGGTTCAATCTTAAGACCGGTGATATCATCTCCGGAATGACCAGGAAGAACAATGTTACCGATAAGTTCGGCGCTCTTTTATATATTAAGGAAGTAAATGGTCTTAATCCCGAGCAGGCGGCTCACAGACCAAACTTCGAAGATCTGACGCCAATCTTCCCGGAGCAGAGGATCCGTCTGGAAAGGGAGGGTTGTACCGTTGCTATGAGGATCGTGGATATGATCTCTCCCATCGGTAAGGGGCAGCGTGGTATGATCGTCGCTCAGCCCAAGGCAGGTAAGACCACACTGCTTAAGCAGGTGGCCACATCGGTCAAGGAATCCCACCCGGAGATGCATCTGATCATCTTACTGATCGATGAGCGTCCGGAGGAAGTTACGGATATGAAGGAGACGGTAGAAGGAGACGGTTGTGAAGTTATCTATTCTACCTTCGATGAGACACCGGAGCATCATAAGAGAGTGTCTGAGATGGTGATTGAGAGAGCGAAGCGTCTTGTGGAGCAGGGACAGGATGTTATGATCCTTTTGGATTCTATTACCAGACTTGCCAGAGCATATAATCTGACAGTATCCCCTAGTGGACGTACGCTTTCCGGTGGTCTTGATCCTGCGGCGCTTCATATGCCTAAGCGCTTCTTTGGTGCAGCCAGAAATATGCGGGAGGGCGGTTCCCTTACCATTTTAGCAACAGCCCTTGTGGAGACCGGTTCCAAGATGGATGATGTGGTTTTTGAGGAGTTTAAGGGTACCGGTAACATGGAGCTGGTATTAGACCGTAAGATTTCTGAGAAGCGAATTTTCCCGGCTATTGATCTTGCCCGTTCTTCCACCAGAAGAGAGGATCTACTTCTTACCAGGGAAGAGATTACTGCAGCAGATATTATCCGTAAGGGTCTGAATGGTCTGAAGAAGGATGATGCAGCGCAGACCATTAACCAGATGTTTACCCACACTCTTAGCAATCAGGAATTTGTAAGAGAAGTGATTCGTAAGAGAGTTTTATAAAAGCCCTTGCCAAATACTATAGCCTGTGTTATTATTATGAGGCTGTTTAACAGCGTCTATATATTACGGGATGTATATAGTATCTAGAAGAGATTTATTTATAGTGAGGTGAAAACGATGAGAAAGGCAATTCAGCCAGATTATTATCAGGCAACCGTAACATGCAACTGCGGTAATACTTTCGTAACTGGTTCTACTAAGGAGAACATCCACGTAGAAATCTGTTCTAAGTGTCATCCGTTCTATACCGGTCAGCAGAAGGCTAATAAGGCTAGAGGACGTATCGAGCAGTTCAATAAGAAGTACGGTATCCAGCAGTAATTTTAGGATCATCGAGGCCGGGGTTATGTATTTTAACCTCGGTCTTTTCTTTTTGTTACCTCGGATGAGGCTTGCTTAGACGTGAGGTGAGGCATGAGATATTCTGGAATCGGCGGTCAGGCGGTCATGGAAGGCGTGATGATGCGAAACGGTAACCGGGTAGCGGTTGCGGTGCGCCTGGAGGATGGACAGATCGTTGTGGATGAACAGACCATTCGGCAGACGCCGAAGTGGGTGGAGAAGACCCCCCTTCTTCGGGGTGTTTATGCTTTTTTTCATTCTCTTGTGGTTGGACTTCGGGCTCTCTACAGCTCTGCATCTTATTTTGAGGATGAGGATGAAAAAGAAAAGAAGGCGAAAAGGCAGGAGGAGCTTGCCTATATGTCAGAAGAGGAGAAGCTTCGGCAAGAAAAGAGGGATGCCGGCAGAGAGAAGGCTATGATGGGAGGAACCTTGTTGTTTTCTCTTGTATTGGCTCTTGGAATCTTTATGGCTCTTCCCTTTTATGCGTCCCGTCTTCTGGGGACGTTTTTCTCGAATGGGGTTCTTCTTGCTCTGGCGGAGGGCGTGCTTCGTGTGGTTATTTTCATATTATATGTATGGGGGATCGGCAGGACAGAGGATATCCGAAGGACCTATATGTACCATGGCGCAGAGCACAAGTGCATCAATTGTATTGAAAGCGGTAATGCACTGAATGTGGACAATGTCCGGAAGGCCAGCCGGTTTCACAAGCGGTGCGGGACCAGTTTTATCTTCGTGGTCTTTTTGATCAGTATTCTTGTGTTTATGCTGATCCGTGTGGACAGCCGTCTGCTTTCTCTTCTGTACCGTTTGTTGCTAACACCGGTAATCGCCGGTATCAGCTATGAATTCCTTCGCCTGGCAGGAAGAAGTGATAACGGACTTGTGAATCTGCTGTCCGCCCCCGGTCTTCTGATGCAAAAGATCACAACGAAGGAACCGGATGATGATATGATCCGGGTGGGAATTGCGTCGGTGGAGAAGGTTTTTGACTGGAAGAAGTTCTTGGAGGAAGAGGCATCATGACCTATCAGGAATTAGAAAAAGAGGGAAGTGATCTTCTTACCTTTGCAGGTGTTATGGATCCTAGGGTGGATGCAAGGCAGCTTCTTCTCTTTGTCAGCAAGAAAAGTGCGGCTTCCCTTCTCTTGGATCAAAGGGAGACGGTTCCTTTGGAGGTGGAAGGGGAATACCGGAATCTTCTGGAAAAAAGGCAAAAGCGGGTTCCTCTTCAGCATATTATCGGTGAGACAGAGTTCATGGGACTTACCTTTCAGGTTTCAAGTGATGTTCTTTGCCCAAGGCAGGATACGGAGATCCTGGTGGAGGAGGTCCTGCGTCTTCTGAAGGATGGAGATGGGATCCTGGATCTTTGCACCGGTAGCGGATGCATTGGTATCTCTCTTATGGTGCTTGGAAGCCGAAGAATCGAAGGACTTAAGTTAGATGGGGCAGACCTTTCGGAAAAGGCTTTGGCTGTTGCCAGAAGGAATGCCTGGAGGAACGGATTAAGGGAAGGGGAAGCGGATTATTACAATGGGGATCTGTTTGATGCGATCCCTGCAGGCAGAAAATATAATGTGATTGTTAGTAATCCCCCCTATATTCCCAGCAGATACATTGAACAGCTGATGCCGGAGGTAAGAGATCACGAACCGCTGATGGCATTAGATGGGATGGAAGACGGACTTTTCTTCTATCGTAAGATCACGCAGCAGGCTCCTTTCTATTTGAAAGAAGGCGGATTGCTGTGTTATGAAATAGGCTATGATCAGGGGGAGAGTGTGCCGAAGCTTTTACAGCAGGCGGGCTTTATGGATGTTCGTGTTATAAAGGATCTTTCCGGAAATGATCGTGTTGTGATAGGACATCTCTAGCATTGAGATGAGACTTGAACCGGTAATGATGATGGCAGAATGCTCGAAAGGAATAAACATGTTTGATAAGTTAGAGGACCTTTTATTACATTATCAGGAGCTGATGAATCTTTTATCTGAGCCTGATGTTGCAAATGACAGTCGTCGTTTCCAGAAGCTGATGAAGGAGCAGGCGGATCTGCTTCCTATCGTTGAGGCTTATACAGCCTACAAGAAGGCCAAGGAAGCTCAGGATGATGCCCTCCTTATGTTAGAGGAGGAGTCCGATGAAGAGATGAAGGAGATGGCCAAGGAAGAACTTGCTGAGGCCAAGGAGCAGATTGCAGAACTTGAGGATAAGCTTAAGATCCTTCTCCTCCCTAAGGACCCTAATGATGATAAGAACGTTATCGTGGAGATCCGTGCAGGCGCCGGCGGTGACGAGGCTGCTCTTTTTGCTGCCGAGATCTATCGCATGTATGTACACTATGCGGAGAGCCGTGGCTGGAAGGTAGAGCTCATCGAGTGTGACGAGACCGGTATTGGTGGAATGAAACAGGTCAACTTCATGGTGAACGGTCCAAGTGCCTACTCTGTTCTCAAGTATGAGTCCGGTGTTCACCGTGTTCAGCGAGTTCCTGAGACAGAGTCCGGAGGAAGGATCCATACCTCTACCATTACAGTGGCTGTTATGCCGGAGGCTGAGGATGTAGATATCGAGATCAATGACAACGATATCCGGATTGATGTTATGCGTGCATCCGGTAACGGCGGTCAGTGTGTCAATACCACAGATTCCGCTGTCCGTCTGACCCATTATCCTACCGGTATCGTAATCTACGCTCAGACAGAGAAGTCACAGCTTCAGAACAAGAATAAGGCATTTGCTCTTCTTCGTACCAAGCTGTATGATCTGGAGCTTCAGAGAAGACAGGAAGAGGAGAAGGCGGAGAGACTGTCACAGATCGGAACAGGAGACCGCTCCGAGAAGATTCGAACCTATAACTTCCCGCAGGGAAGAGTGACAGATCATCGTATCAATCTGACCTTATACAAGTTGGATAAGATCATGAATGGAGATATTCAAGAGATTCTGGACGCTCTGATCGCAGCAGATCAGGCAAAGCGTCTTGTGAAAATGAACGAGAGTGCGTAATGCATAAGAAAACCGGAAGGCTCTGGCCTTCCGGTTTGTCATTAGTCACTCATGATCTGTTCGTAATATTTAAGTTGTGTGGGGGTGTTCTCCAGGGTAACGGAGGAACATAAAAAACGCTGTGAGCCGGTGCCGAACTTCTTGCATTTCCCTGCCAGGATATCTAAGGATTCCGGATCTTCTGTAAAAAGATTAAACTCATCACGGGTGATATTAAAATATCGAACAGCCACACCTGTTACGGTCTGAATCAAATACTTATGGAGCTTAGGAGAATAGCCTACGCAGTAGCCCATGCCCTTACGAACGCATCGATTGGTAAGTGCCATATGAATCAACTCCTTTCCTGTCTGTTTCTCTATATATATTTTATCGTTTTTTTCATGGGCTTACAATAGCTCCCCTCGACAATTTTATCTTAGGATGTTATAATCACAAAGTTTGAAAATATCTGTTAAAAAAGGAGTAGCAATGAGCAAGTTGCAGGACGAAATCAAAAAACGTAGAACCTTTGCCATCATTTCACATCCGGATGCCGGTAAGACAACACTGACTGAGAAGTTCCTCTTGTATGGAGGGCAGATCAACCAGGCCGGTTCCGTTAAGGGTAAAGCAACCGCAAAGCACGCGGTGTCAGACTGGATGGAGATCGAGAAGCAGCGTGGTATTTCCGTAACCAGCTCTGTACTTCAGTTTGAATATGGCGGAATGTGTATCAATATTCTGGATACGCCCGGACATCAGGACTTCTCTGAGGATACCTACCGTACCCTGATGGCTGCCGACTCTGCGGTGATGGTCATTGACGGAGCGAAGGGCGTAGAGCCTCAGACCCGTAAGCTCTTTAAGGTCTGTGTTATGCGTCATATCCCCATCTTTACCTTTATCAATAAGATGGATCGTGATGCAATGGATACCTTCGAACTTTTAGATGATATCGAAAACGAGCTTGGTATCGCCACCTGTCCTATGAACTGGCCCATTGGTTCCGGTAAGGAATTTAAGGGTGTATATGACCGCCAGACGAAGAAGGTCCTTACCTTTGCAGATACCATGAAGGGTACCAAGGAAGGTATCGAGGAGGATTTTGATCTTAGTGATCCTGATCTTCTGGCTGCCATCGGAGACGACCGTAAGGTTCAGCTGGACGAGGAGCTTGAGCTTTTGGACGGAGCAGGAGCCGAGTTTGATCAGGATATGGTGGATAAGGGTGAACTGACACCGGTGTTCTTTGGTTCTGCTCTTACCAACTTTGGTGTGGAGACCTTCCTTCAGTACTTTTTGAAGCTGACCACAACACCACTTCCCAGAAAGTCGGATCAGGGAGAGATTTCCCCCTTCTCTGAGGATTTTTCCGCCTTTGTATTTAAGATCCAGGCGAATATGAATAAGGCACATCGTGACCGTATTGCTTTCATGCGTATCTGTTCCGGCAAGTTCGATGCCGGTATGAGTGTATACCATGTGCAGGGGGGGAAGGACGTCCGACTTTCTCAGCCCCAGCAGATGATGGCATCTGAACGTAAGATCGTGGAGGAGGCTTATGCCGGAGATATCATCGGTATTTTTGATCCTGGTATTTTCTCCATCGGTGATACCCTTACCACATCCAAGGACAAGTATCGCTATGAGGGAATTCCGACCTTCGCTCCCGAGCATTTCTGCCGGGTACGTCAGGTGGATACCATGAAGCGTAAGCAGTTTATGAAGGGTATTACCCAGATCGCCCAGGAGGGTGCCATCCAGATCTTCCAGGAGTATCATACCGGAATGGAAGAGATCATCGTAGGTGTTGTAGGTGTTCTTCAGTTTGATGTCTTAAAGTTCCGTTTGGAGAATGAATACAATGTGGATATTATCATGGAAAATCTTCCATACGAGCATGTTCGTTGGGTAGAGAATGAGAATATCGACATGGATCGTATTTCAGGTACTTCCGATATGAAGAAGGTCAAGGACTTAAAGGGTCGTCCCCTTCTTCTCTTTGCTAACAGCTGGTCTGTGGGAATGGTAGAAGACCGTAACGAAGGTCTTGTTCTCTCTGAATTCGGTAAACAGGAAATGGAATATTAAGGTAGAAAGCGGGCCACTTGGCCCGCTTTTGTATCTTGTTATATTGACATTCCCAAATTTGTAAGACTATAATGAAGTACCTTTTCAAGACCTGTTCGGTCCACTGCGATATAGCAGTTTCCCATTGACATATTATGTTTATCTCAGTCGGAATTATGATGTCCGGCGAAATATGCGGTTGACAAAACCGAAAGAGTGTTCTATTATGAAACAAGCAACGAACGATTGTTCGGAAATGGAGAGTGAATATGGCTAAGGATGATAGATTAAAGGCATTAGATGCAGCAATTGCACAGATTGAGAAGCAGTTCGGACGTGGTTCCGTTATGAAGCTGGGAGATAACTCCGGTCAGATGCAGGTGGAGACTTATCCTACAGGTTCCATTAGTTTGGATATTGCGTTAGGTCAGGGTGGACTTCCCAAGGGACGTATCGTAGAAGTGTACGGACCCGAGTCTTCCGGTAAGACCACAGTGGCACTTCACTGCGTAGCAGAGGTGCAGAAGGCTGGAGGAATTGCGGGTTTCATTGATGCAGAGCATGCTCTTGACCCGGTATACGCCCGTAATATCGGAGTCGATATCGATAACCTGTATATCTCACAGCCGGATAATGGAGAGCAGGCTCTTGAGATCACAGAGACCATGGTTCGAAGCGGTGCAGTGGATATTATCATTGTGGATTCTGTTGCGGCCCTTGTTCCTAAGGCAGAGATTGACGGTGATATGGGAGACTCCCATGTGGGACTTCAGGCCCGCCTTATGTCTCAGGCTCTTCGTAAGCTGACGGCTGCCATCAGTAAGAGTAACTGTGTGGTTGTCTTTATTAACCAGCTGCGTGAGAAGGTTGGTGTTATGTTCGGTAATCCGGAGACGACCACCGGTGGACGTGCGCTGAAGTTCTATTCCTCTGTTCGCCTGGATGTTCGTCGTATCGAACAGATTAAGCAGCAGGGTGAGGTGATTGGTAACCGTACCCGTGTGAAGGTAGTTAAGAATAAGGTGGCTCCTCCCTTCCGTGAGGCAGAGTTTGACATTATGTTCGGTAAGGGAATTTCCCGTGAGGGAGATATCCTTGATCTTGCGGCTAACCTGGATATTATCAGTAAGTCCGGTGCCTGGTATGCCTACGGCGGAGAGAAGATTGGCCAGGGACGTGAGAATGCTAAGAATTATCTGGCGGAGCATCCTGACTTTATGGCGAAGATGGAGCATCTGATTCGAATCCACTACGGTCTTTTAGAGGATGATACTACCCCGGAGCAGGCGCCGGCGAAGGAAGTTGAGGAAGAATGATCATCACCGAGATTCGCCAGCTTCGACCTAAGAGCAGGCAAAGGGTCGTGAAATTAGAGGATGGAACCAGTTTTGTCCTGTATTCCGGTGAGATCCGTCGCCTCTCCTTTTTACAGGAGGGGGAGGATCTGCCGGAGGAGGCAAGGGAAGAGATCTATTCTAAGGTCCTTCTTCCCAGGGTGAAGAAGCGTTGCCTTCATCTCTTAGAGAAGCAGGATTATACAAGGGCATCTTTGATCCGTAAGCTTACCACAGGGGGATATCCTCTTGAACTGGCAGAGGCAGCAGTAGAATATGCTGCCTCTTTTCATTATATTGATGATCTTCGGTATGCCAGGAATTATATTCATTTTCATCAGGAGAAGAAGAGCCCCAGGCGCCTTCGCATGGATCTTCGAGGGAAGGGAGTGGCTGAGGATCTGATCCAGGAGGCTATGGAGGAGGAACTGACAGTGGATGAGGCTGCCCAGATTCGGGCTTTGATCGAGAAGAAGCATTATGATATTGCCTCCAAAGATCCAAAGATAAATGGGAAGATCTATCGTTTTTTGCAGAGCAGAGGATATTCCTATTCCCTTATATCAGAAGTGTTAGGTTCTCTTAGAGAAGATACATATTGAACCGGGTAGCGAGTATTTTGCTCTTGACAGTTCAGAAGAATAGGAGTAATATTTTCGATTTACTCAATAAAAGCTTTTCTTGACAGTATATACTGAATACAGTAGAATTTTATTGTAAATTTAATAAAGGAGGTGCTCCTGTGCTTGCATATGTAATCGCTGTGATAGTGACGCTGTTGATTGCAATTCCCGTAAGCATTATTGGTTGTAACTACTACCATAAGAATGTTGCAGAACAGAAGGTAGGAAGTGCAGAAGAGCAGGCTCGTGCGATCATCGACGAGGCTGTGAAGACTGCGGAGACCAAGAAGAGAGAAGCACTGCTCGAGGCGAAGGAAGAGTCCTTGAAGTCTAAGAATGAGATGGAGAAGGAGATCCGAGAGCGTCGATCCGAAGTTCAGAAGAGCGAACACCGCGTTCAGCAGAAGGAAGAGAATCTTGACCGTAAGCTGGAGAATGTGGAGAAGAAGGAAGCTCATCTGGCATCCAGGGAAGAGCAGTTGCATCGGGAAAAGCAAAGACTTGCAGATCTTAGTCAGCAGAGGGTACAGGAACTAGAACGAATCTCAGGTCTGACCTCCGAACAGGCAAAAGAATATCTGTTACAAACTGTTGAAGAAGATGTGAAAACGGATGCAGCCAAGCTTGTGAAAGAGACTTTAGCCCAGGCTAAGGACGATGCGAACAAGAAGGCTAAGGACATTGTGGTTTCTGCCATCCAGAGATGTGCAGCAGATCATGTCGCAGAATCTACGATTTCTGTTGTACAGCTTCCAAGTGATGAGATGAAGGGTCGCATCATTGGTCGAGAGGGACGTAATATCCGAACCCTTGAGACACTGACCGGTGTTGAACTGATTATTGATGACACACCGGAAGCTGTTGTTTTATCTGCTTTTGATCCGGTGCGACGGGAAGTTGCAAGGATCGCTCTTGAGAAGCTGATCGTTGATGGACGTATCCATCCGGCCAGAATCGAAGAGATGGTAGAGAAGGCAAAGAGAGAAGTCGAGAATACCATTCGAGAAGAGGGAGAAGCCGCTGTATTAGAGGCTGGTGTTCATGGAGTGAATAACGAATTGACCAAGCTCCTCGGTCGAATGAAGTATCGTACCAGTTACGGACAGAATGCTCTTAAGCATTCCATTGAAGTGGCTCAGTTATGTGGATTACTTGCTTCAGAAGTGGGAGAGGATGTACGTCTTGCAAAGCGTGCAGGTCTTTTACATGATATTGGTAAGGCAGTTGATCACGAGCAGGAAGGCTCACACATCCAGTTGGGTGTGGATCTCTGTAAGAAATATAAGGAACCACAGATCATTATCAATGCAGTTGCAGCTCATCATGGAGACTGCGAGCCGGAGTCTTTGATTGCTGTGTTAGTGCAGGCGGCTGATACCATCAGTGCAGCCCGTCCTGGCGCACGTCGTGAGACTTTGGATGCATACACCAACAGAATTCAACAGTTAGAGGACATCGCCAATGATTTCAAGGGCGTTGATAAGACTTTTGCCATTCAGGCAGGCCGAGAGATTCGTGTCATGGTAGTTCCTGAGAAAGTATCTGATGCGGATATGGTTCTTCTTGCCCGGGATATTTCAAAGCGTATCGAAAGTGAGCTTCAGTATCCGGGACAGATTAAGGTAAATGTGATTCGAGAATCACGTGTTACTGATTACGCAAAGTAAAGAAGTAAGAGGATTGACAACAGGTCAGTCCTCTTTTTTTGTTCTTCTTTTAAAACCAGGGCCGGCAACATTTTGTTGCCATTACCACGTACTTTTGTTTTTGCTTTGTATAAAATGAAAGTCAAGCTCAGGGGAGAAGGACAGTTCAAATCATTTTATTTGAATTGCAAAACTCTACTGTGTATAATTACTTTTGATTGATTTGTGAAGATAAACTATAATTCCGATAGGAATTAAGAATTATATGAAGGAGGACAGAAATCATGGCAAGAGAAATCTTGAATGTCAGTGATTTGAAGGTACAGATCGAAGAGGACAACCGCGAGATCCTTCACGGTGTGAATTTATCTGTGAACGAGGGTGAGGTACACGTTATTATGGGACCAAATGGTGCCGGCAAGTCTACCTTAGGCTCTACTCTTATGGGTGATCCCAGATATCATATTACAGGAGGTAAGGTAAGCTTCCTGGGAGAGGATATCACAGGCCTTCCTACGGATCAGATCGCCAAGAAGGGCATGTTCTTATCCTTCCAGAATCCGGTCGAGGTTCCGGGCATTTCTCTTAGCAATTTTATCCGTACTTCCTTGGAGAATAAGACAGGAGAGCATATCCGTGTCTGGGATTTCAAGAAGCAGCTTACCAAGACAATGGAAGTTTTAAATATGGATCCTTCCTATGCGGAAAGAGATCTGAATGTAGGATTCTCCGGTGGTGAGAAGAAGAAGGCTGAGATTTTACAGCTTCTTATGCTTAAGCCGGAGCTTGCAATCTTGGATGAGACAGATTCCGGACTTGATGTGGATGCGGTTCGTACTGTATCCGCCGGTATTGAGGAATATAAGAAGAGTGTGGGCGGTGCTTTGATCATTATTACACATTCCACCAGGATCTTAGAGTCCCTTAAGGTTGATAAGACCCATGTACTTGCTGCTGGTCAGGTAGTGGCTGAAGGTGATGCTTCCATGGTAGATGAGATCAATGAGAACGGTTTTGAGAAATACGTTAAAGAGGGTGAAGATTCATGAAGGAAAAGGCAGTAGTAGCGGATATTGACCGCAGCATGTACGATTTCCGATATGAGGAGAAGGATGCCTATAAGGTAGACGAGGGTCTTACACCGGAGATTGTAGAACAGATTTCTAAGGAGAAGAATGATCCCAAGTGGATGCATGATTTCCGTCTGAAGTCTCTTGAGACATATCATCAGATTCAGGTTCCCCAGTGGGGACCTTCCATTGAGGGCCTGGATATGGATCATATCGTTACCTATGTCCGTCCAAAGGACAATAAGATGGTAAAGGACTGGGAGGATGTTCCTACGGATATCAAGGACACCTTTGAGAAGCTTGGTATTCCTCAGGCGGAGCGAAAGTCTCTTGCCGGCGTAGGTGCTCAGTATGATTCCGAGCTTGTATATCATAATGTTAAGGATGAGGTGGCAGCCCAGGGCGTTATCTATACTGACCTTGAGAGTGCTATGCATGGTGAGTACGCAGATATGATCCAGAAGCATTTTATGAAGCTGGTACCTCCTTCAGATCATAAGTTTGCAGCTCTCCACGGCGCTGTATGGTCCGGTGGTTCCTTTGTATATGTACCGAAGGGAGTTCATGTGGAGATTCCTCTTCAGTCTTATTTCCGTTTGAATGCCAAGGGTGCCGGACAGTTTGAGCATACACTGATCATTGTAGATGAAGGTGCATATCTTCATTTTATCGAGGGATGTTCTGCTCCGAAGTATAATGTGGCCAACCTTCATGCCGGATGCGTTGAGCTCTTTGTGGGCAAGAATGCAACCCTTCGTTACTCCACCATTGAGAACTGGTCTAAGAACATGTATAACCTGAACACCAAGAGGGCCAGGGTGGAAGAAGGGGGTAAGGTGGAGTGGATCTCCGGATCCTTTGGATCCCATGTATCCTACCTTTATCCTATGAGTGTCCTTGCAGGCAAGGGTTCCCGCAGTGAGTTTACCGGTGTTACCTTTGCAGGTGCCGGACAGAATCTTGATACCGGATGTAAGGTGATCCACAATGCACCGGATACATCCTCCTATGTGAACACCAGAAGTATCAGCAAGGGCGGCGGAATCTCTACCTTCAGAAGCTCTGTTGTAGTTACAGATAAGGCAAAGGGAGCAAAGTCCTCCGTTTCCTGTGAATCTCTTATGTTAGATGATATTTCCCGTTCGGATACAATTCCTGCAATGGATATCCGTACCGATGATGCAGATATCGGACACGAGGCTAAGATTGGACGGATCAGTGATGAAGTGGTTTTCTATCTTATGAGCCGAGGAATGAGCGAAGAAGATGCAAGGGCCCTTATCGTCAGTGGTTTTGCAGATAATGTAAGCAAAGAGCTTCCTCTTGAGTATGCGGTTGAGATGAATAACCTCATTCGACTTGAGATGAAGGGCAGCATTGGTTAAGAAAGGAGAGAGAGCATATGAACAGCATGATCGTTAATACACTGCCTTCTCCTACATGGAACTGGCTGCATATGAACGAGCAGACCATTGAGGATTTCCCGAAGCTTGAAGAGGGTGCTGTGTTGATCGAAGTACCTCAGGAGGTAGAGGCGGAGGCCAAGGAGGCCTTTACTACATCTAACGTCAAGACCGGAATGGGAGAGGAATTCCTTAACATGATCGAAAATTCCGGTATCGATATTGATTACTTTGAGGCAAAAGGTGATACAAGAGTAAGTGAACCCCTTCGAGTGGAGATCGAATATCAGGATCAGGTTAATGCAGTAAATGCAGCAGAGATTCTTGTTCCGGAGGGAAGCCATCTGGTTTGTGTTATGAATTTTACTTCTGATGACAAGGCCTGTGGTAACGCGGCAATGGAGACCTTATATCACGTGGCAAAGAACGCATCCCTGACACTGATCCAGGTCACAAGCCTTAGCGATGAGGTGAATTTCTTCAACGATATTGGAGGAGAATGTGATGAGAAGGGTGAGTTCTCTTTGATTCAGGTGGTACTGGGAGGTAAGAAGACTTACCTGGGAAGTCATACAGCACTTTCCGGTTATAAGAGCAGATTAAGTACCGACCTTGCCTACCTTGTAAAAGGAAACAGCGGGCTGGATGTTAATTATGTCGCTTCACACACAGGAAAGAAGACAGGCTGTGATATCCGCGCCAACGGCGTGTTAAGAGATCACGGTCAGAAGATGTTCCGTGGAACCATCGATTTTGTAAAGGGGTGTGCCGGAGCTGTTGGAAGTGAGGTCGAAGATGTACTTCTGATGGATGAGACGGTTTCCAACCAGACCATTCCTGTGATTTTATGTGCAGAAGAAGATGTAGAAGGTACCCATGGTGCCACCATTGGTAAGCTTCCGGAGGATTTAATGTTCTATCTGAAGAGCCGTGGAATGAGCGAGAAAGCCATCTATGAGATGATGGCCATTGCACGGATCGAGGCGGTGGCAGATAAGATCACAGATGAAAAGACAAGAACATTGATTGCGAACAGACTTGGAAAAGCAGAAGAGGTATAAGATGACGGAAAAGGATAAGCTGATTCGTAAGGAATTTCCTATTTTAAAAAACAGAAATGTAATATATCTTGATAATGCGGCAACATCTCAGAAACCGCCTTGTGTTATCGAGGCTGCAAACCAGTATTATAGTATGCATAATGCCAATCCTCTTCGTGGATTGTATGAGCTGTCTGTTGATGCAACAGATGCATATGAGAATGCACGAAAGACTGTTGCGGACTTTATCGGAGCTGCTCGTCCGGAGGAGATTGTTTTCACAAGAAATGCTTCTGAGAGTCTGAATCTGATTGCTTATTCCTATGCAAGAACCTTCCTGAAGGAGGGGGATGAGATCATTTGTACCATTGCTGAGCATCACAGTAACATGTTGCCCTGGCAACAGGCTGCAAAGGCAACCGGAGCAAAGCTTACCTACCTGTATTGTGAGAAGGATGGTACCCTGACACCGGAGATGCTTGAGGAGATCATTTCGGAGAAGACAAAGTTGGTGGCAGTGACGCAGATCAGCAATGTCTTTGGACGTCTGAATGATATCAAGGGATTTGCTAAGGTAGCCCATGCGAATGGAGCCCTTCTTGTGGCGGATGGAGCCCAGTCTGTTCCCCATGTTCCTGTGGATGTGCAGGATTTGGATTGTGATTTTATGGCTTTTTCCGGTCATAAGATGTTTGCTCCCATGGGAATCGGTGCTTTGTATGCCAAGTATGACCTTTTGGAGAAGATGCCTCCGTTCCTCTTTGGCGGTGAGATGATCGAGTATGTGACCACAGAGGGAGCTACCTATGCCGAGGTTCCACATAAGTTTGAGGCCGGTACGGTGAATGTGGGCGGAGCTGTTGGACTTGCCGAGGCCATCCGTTTTATGCAGCGTTTCGGATGGGAGACCATTACAAAGCGTGAGGATGAGCTTACCGCCTATGCCATGGAGAAGATGAAGGAATACCCGTATGTGCATGTGATCGGTTCTGATGATCCGAAGGAACATCACGGTATCCTTACCTTTAAGCTAGATGGTGTACATCCCCATGACATTGCGGCGATTTTTGACGAGCATGGAATTGCGGTCCGGGCAGGTCATCACTGTGCCCAGCCGTTGATGAAGTACCTTGGTACCCTGTCTACCACAAGGGCATCTCTGGCGTTTTATAACAATAAGGAAGATATCGATGCATTCATCGAAACACTGATGGAGATTCGAAAGGAAATGGGATATGCAGAATAATACATTTTACAATGAGGTGTTGACCGATCATAACCTTCATCCTGTCCATAAACATCATCTGGAAGGGGCTAACTTTTCCCTGGAGGGAGTGAATCCTTCCTGTGGAGATGATATTGTTTTAAGCCTTAAGGTGGAGGATGGCAAGATCGTTGACGGTGCCTATGAAGGAGACGGATGTGCCATTTCTCAGGCGTCAGCGGATATGATGCTGGATCTTGTGATCGGCAAGAGTAAGGATGAAGCCCAGCGTCTGGCGGATATTTTTCTTAGAATGATTAAGGGAACGGTTACAGAGGAGGAGATGGAGGAGTTAGAGGAAGCCTCTATTCTTTCCGATGTTTCTCATATGCCGGCCCGCGTTAAGTGTGCGGTCCTGGGATGGCATACCATGCAGGAAATGCTGGAAGAAGTATAGAATATACGTTCACAAAAGACCTTCTTATTGTTACAATAGATGTAGCAAAAGGAGGTCTTTTTTTTATGTCGATGCAACTGATCTTAGGTGGTAGCGGAAGCGGTAAATCCACATGGGCATTTGATTATATGATTTCGGAGGCGAAGAAGAATCCGGACCGGACCTATATTATTATGGTTCCGGAGCAGTTTACCATGCAGACCCAAAGGGCTTTGGTCTTCGCCCATCCCAATAAGAGTATTATGAACATTGATGTGCTTTCCTTTGAGCGTCTTGCCTACCGCGTGTTTGACGAGCTTGGAACTTCCTGTGGAACGGTTCTAACGGAGACGGGGAAGAGTCTTCTGATCCGTCACGTGGCAGCCTTGTGTGAGGATGAGCTGACTGTTCTTAGGCGCAATATGAATCGTAAGGGATATGTAGGGGAGGTCAAGTCCCTGATCAGTGAGCTTGAGCAGTATCATATCCAGCCTTCGGATCTGATCGAGATGGAGGAGGCTAAGTCTATGCCAGCATCCTTTCGTTCCAAGGCAGAGGATATCCGTAGAATATACCAGGGGTATCTGGATTATCTTCAGGAGGGGTATGTATCCAAGGAGAGGATCCTTGAGCTTTTTGCAGAGGTGGCATCCCGTTCCCTTCTGATCCGGGACGCGGTGATCTGCTTTGACGGCTATACCGGTTTTACCCCCATTCAGAAGGAGGTCCTTCGCTGCATTTATCCCCTGCTATATCATATGATCTGTACGGTGGCAGTGGATCCCTCGGAGAATTACATGAAGGAGCCAGGAGAGGAAGAGCTTTTTGCCCTCAGTAAGAAGACAATCCGGTTTTTAGATGAGCTGTGCGATCATCAGATGGAGGAGCCGGTGATCCTGGATGGAAGCAAGGGACGTCATAGGACAGACAGCCGTCTATTTCATCTTCAGCAGCAGCTGTTTCGCAATGAGACCACCCTTTATGACGGAGAGGATAAGGATGCCATTGCGATCTATCATGTTTCCAATCCCTATAAGGAGATTTTGTTTGCTGCCGGTGAGATCCGGCGGCTGATGCGGGAGGATCCCACTCTTCATTTTCGGGATTTTGCCCTTGTTTGTGCTAATATGCAGGATTATCAGTATCATATCGGTGGAGTGTTTGAGAGAGCATCCATTCCCCTTTTCATGGACCAGCGGCAGGAAGAGGTGTATCATCCGCTGCTGGAGTTTGTAGACAGTGCCCTTGAAGTGGTGACGGATAAGATGTCCTATGAGAGTGTGATCCGGTTCCTTCGGACAGGGCTTTTGCCTGTGGATGCAGAAGAGGTGGATGCTCTGGACAATTATCTATATGCCTCAGGTCTTCGGGGGATCCGTAAGCTTTCCCATCCCTTTACCAGAATGCCAAAGAATTATGATGGCAAGCGTCTAGCTGCCCTGAATGAGATCCGAGAGAAGTTCATGGAGCCTTTAGCCGCCTTCTATAACAGGCAGACAAAGGCGAAGGTCAGTGTCAGAGACCGAAGCACTCTTATGTATGAGCTCCTTCGGGCCTATCAGGTGGAAGAGCAGTTGAAGGAGAGAATGGAGGAGGGCAAGGTAGAGGAGGACCAGGATAAGACCAGAGTCAACCAGGAGCTGTATCCCTTCTTTATGGAGCTTTTGGATCAGTGTGTGGAGCTTATTGGGGAAGAGGTCATTTCCCTTCGGGATTATAAGGATATGCTATCTTCCGGAATGGAGAATGTTTCTGTGGCGAAGATTCCTCAGAGCAATGACTCTGTGATCTTTGGTGATTTGGAGCGAACCAGGCTCAATGATATCAAAGTCCTTTTTTTATTAGGGGCAAGTGATGGCGCCATCCCCAAAAAGTCAGCAACTGCCGGTATCTTTTCCCAGACAGAGCGCGAGATCTTAAAGGAGGCGGATTATGAACTGGCACCCACCGACCGGGAGAAGGCTTTTACCCAGAAGTTTTATCTCTATCTTGTGTTAACAAAGCCCAGGGAGAAGCTGATCATCACCTATGCCGGTGTGAATAATGAAGGGGAGGCCACTTCTGCTTCTTATCTTGTGGAAGCCATTGAGGAGCTTTATCCGGATCTTAAGACTCGGGAGATTTTTGATGGATCCCCGGCTTATCTAGAGACTTCCGAGGGAGGGACTCTGTTGTTGTCTGCCCTTCTTCGACAGGCAGCTTCCGGAGAAGAGATGGGCTCAGATCAAAGAAAGCTTCTTGCAGATCTGCTTCGGGTGAAGAAGGCGGATGATCCCCGGGAATTTGAATTGATGCTGGGCAGTGCCTTTTACCGCTATCGTCATGACCCCATCAGCAGAAGTGTGCAGAAGGCTCTTAGCGGTGACCATCTTCGTATGTCCGTCAGTCGTCTGGAACGCTACGCAAAATGTGCTTTTTCTTATTATTTGGAGTACTCTCTTAAGCTGCAGCAACGCCAGAAGTATGTGATGGAAGCTTCGGATATGGGTGAGATGTACCATAGTGTCTTAGAGCATTATGCCAGGTATTTAAAGGACCGTGGTTTTACCTGGATGGATATTCCTGAGGCAGACAGCGATGCTATTTTGGAGGACAGTATGGAGGACGCCCTTCGGGAGTTCGGGAAGGCGGATTTGATGGAATCCCCCAGGGATGCCTATGTTTTAGGACACATTCGTAATACCTTAAAGCGAACCATCTGGGCCTTGACCTACCAGGTACGGAAGGGCAGTTTTGTTCCTTCCAGATTTGAGGTGGCCCTTAGTAAGATCGATAAGCGGGAGAATCTCACTAGGGAATTGTCTGATGGCAGTATGCTGGAACTTACAGGTACCATAGACCGTGTGGATCTGGCAGAAAATGAACAGCAGGTCTTTGTGAAGATCATAGACTATAAATCCTCCAACCAGGATATCAATGGAGGAAGTCTCTACCATGGAATACAGGTCCAGCTGTTGTTTTATCTGAATGCTGCGGTTCGGGGGATCCAGCAGGAGGAAGAGAGGCCGGTTAAGCCGGGGGCTGTATTCTACTATCATGTGGAGGATCCCCTTGTGGAGGGAGATCTTACCATGGGAGAGGATGAGATCCGATCCCTTCAACTGAAGGAACTGCGGAGCAGAGGTCTTGTGGTGTCCGATGAGCAGGTGTATAGGAATCTGGATCAGGATCTGGCAGTGGCCTTTGATAATCAAGAAAGCTATCGCTCGGATGTGGTTCGTATATCCAGTAAAAGGGACGGAACTCCTTCATCTGACAGCCAGGTGATCTCAGCAGAGGATCTTAATGTTCTTTGTGACTATGTGGAGAAGAAGACAAAGGATCTGGGAGAGGAGATCCTGTCCGGCCGGATCGATGCCGCTCCTTACCGGATGGGGCAATATACCGGATGTTCCTTCTGTCCTTACAGGAGCGTGTGTGGGTTTGATCCGAGGATCGAAGGATTTGATTACAGGGATATACCATCCCAGAAGATTGAGGAAGTAATACCAATGATTCGTGAAGAATTAGGAATACATACAGGAATAAGCGAAGGCGAGGAAGGAGAGGACGCATGAGTACATGGACAAGTGCACAGCAGGAAGTGATCGACACCAGAAATGCGTCCCTTCTGGTCTCTGCGGCAGCAGGCTCAGGTAAGACGGCGGTGCTGGTGCAAAGGATCATCGATTTGGTGACAGGGGTCAAGGGAGATCCTGTGGATATTGATCGTATCCTGGTGGTGACCTTTACCAGGGCTGCAGCCAGAGAAATGAAGGAAAGGGTCTATAAGAGCCTGAAGGCCTATTGTAGTGCCCATCCTGGGGATGTGCGGATGCAGCGTCAGAAGACACTGGTTCATTCGGCACATATCTGTACCATTGACAGTTTCTGTCAGGATATTGTCCGAAGTCATTTCCATGAGATTGATGTGGATCCTCAGGCCAGAATCGCTGACACAGGAGAGCTGACGCTTTTATCAGAGGAAGTGATGCAGGAACTTCTGGAGGAGGAGTACGAGAAAAAGGATCCTGCCTTTTTGCAGTTTGTGGATGCCTTCACCAGAAAAGAAAGAGATGATCAGATTATGGAGATCCTTACCCAGATCGAAAGAGAGGCCATGGCTTCTCCCTGGCCGGATCAGTTTCTAGATCAGCTGTTGCTTGGATATGAGGCAGATACGGTTGAGAAGCTGGAAGAGCTTCCCTGGATGAAGCAGCTGGTGAAAAGTGTCTGCGATCTGGCAAAGGATCTGGGGGATCAGGCCCGCAACTTAAGTGCCCGGTTATTGAATGAAGAGTTCAAAGGAGCGCCCCATCCTTATCTGTCGGCTCTTGAGGATGATGCCCGGTTTTTTGATGAAGTATCTGAGGCCACTTCTTACCACAGCTTATGTCAGGTCGTGGGAGCCTTTACAAAATGGACGGCCTTTAAGCGAATGACAGGGGCAAGTGAGGAAGAGAAGGAGCTTTCTGACTTCATTAAGGATCAGCGCAATGCTTACAAGAAGATTGCCGGTGATGAGATTCTAAGTGCTGCCACGCGTTCGGCGGAGGAGATATTAGAAGAGATAAAGCGGGTGGCTCCTCTGGCGAGGGAAGCCGTTTATCTTACCGGAAGATACATCGAAGCCTTTGGGAAGAAGAAGCAGGAAAAGAATGTACTGAGCTTTTCGGATCTGGAACATTTGGCTCTTAAGGTTTTGGTTCGTCCTGAGGATAATCAGCCGACACAGCAGGGAATGGCTTACCGGGAGCACTTCGAAGAGATCATGGTGGATGAATACCAGGATTCCAATGAACTTCAGGAACTGCTCTTATCTTCCATTACACGGGATGAGAAAAACTATTTTATGGTAGGAGATGTCAAACAGAGCATCTACCGGTTTCGTCAGGCGTGTCCGGATATTTTTCTTGCGAAGTGCCGCAGGTATATCAATCGGCCGGGGGAAGTTTTCCGGAGGATTGATCTGGATCAAAACTTCCGGAGCCGACTTGAGGTGATAAAACCGGTAAATGATATTTTCCGTATGATCATGAAAGAGGATTTGGGAGGGGTGGAATATGACCATGTGGCAGAGTTAAAGCACGGTGCCACCTGGGTGCCGGATCCCATTCCTGCCCGCAGTTGCCAGATGGAGACCATTTTGATCCCCACGGCGGATGAGGAGCTGAAGGAAGCCTCGGAAGGGGGAAGATCCGAAGAAATCGAAGCTTTGGTGATGGCATCAAGGATCCGGGAGATTATGGGAAGTATGCAGGTGTATGACAAGGAGGCAGAGGGTATGCGGCCCATTGCCTACCGTGATATTGTGATTCTGCATCGAAGTGCCAATTCTGTCAGTGAGATCTATATCCGGGCACTGGCCTCTAAGGGGATCCCGGCCCGAAGCATTTCCAATGAAGGGTATTTTTCTTCTGTGGAGGTTCAGACCGCACTTGCTGCCCTTAAGATCATTGATAACCCAAGGCAGGATATCCCCATGGCCTGTGTGCTTCATTCACCCATGGTGGGGCTTTCTGAAGATGCCCTTGGTCGTATTGCCTCTGCCCACATAGAGCTTGGTTTTTGTGATGCGGTGCTGGCAGAAAGAGAGGAAGAGCGGGCAGAGCTCGATCAGGAAGAAAGAGAACGGCTCTCTAACTTTTTTACCAGGTTATCCTATTACAGAAGTCATGTGGCAGACACCCCGATCTTTGAACTGTTGCAGCAGATCCTGACAAAGAGCGGTTATATGACCTATGTCAGTGGCCTTGTGGGAGGCGTTCGTAAAAGAGGTAACCTTGAGATGCTTCTTGAGAAGGCCATAGCCTTCGGTCACAGCAGTTATCAGGGGATCTTCCATTTCCTTGCCTATATTGATAAGCTCTGTATGTATAAGATTGATACAGGGGAGGCAGATGATACCACAGGAGAAGAGGCTGTGAGGATCATGACCATCCATAAGAGTAAGGGACTGGAATTTCCGGTGGTATTCGTGGCAGGCTGCGGCAAAGGATTTATGTTTGATCATTCCTCTGTTGTGATGGATCGGCGCCTTGGCATGGCGATGCAGTACGTGGATCCGGGGCGCCGGGTCAAGACAAAGACCCTCTATCAGAAGGCGGTAGAATCCGAAAATAAGGTGGCGCAGCTGGGGGAAGAACTTCGGGTGTACTATGTAGCTCTTACCAGAGCAAGAGATAAGCTGATCCTTGTGGGAAGTGCAGCCAAGAAGCAGATGGAAAAGTTCCAGGGGGAATTTTATTATCCTTCCGGTCATCTCTCCCTTGTGGAGAGGCGTAAGGCAAATTCCTTCTTTGCCTATGCTATCCCGGCCCTGCGTGCCTGCGGTTATCCGATTACGATTCCTACAGCAGAGGATCTGGTGGAGGAAGAGGTAAGATCTCAGCTCAAAGAAATGGATCGCAAGTCTTTTTTGGCTGATATGGCAGAGCTTCCGGCGACCAGACTGGTGTCAGATCTACTGGAGCGGTATCATCAGAAGTACCCCTTTGAGGAGAGGATCCGGACCAAAATGAAGTATTCGGTTTCAGAGATCAAGCATCGGGCCATGGAAGATATGGAAAA
>CADCQT010000064.1 GCA_902803645.1 uncultured Lachnospiraceae bacterium
ATACAGGCCTCGATGCCCGTCACCAT
The DNA here is from genome assembly GCA_902803645.1 of uncultured Lachnospiraceae bacterium. GTDB lineage: Bacteria > Bacillota > Clostridia > Lachnospirales > Lachnospiraceae > Weimeria. The sequence goes on from CADCQT010000064.1 coordinate 27, forward strand.
TCCGGTAAGGGAATGTCCCAGGGTATCGTGAATCTCTCTTGCCAGACGGTTTCGCTCCTTGGTCTGCGCCACGCGCTCCGATTCCTTGGCATACTCTTCCAGCTTTCTATTGGCTTCCTCCAACATACTGTTGGTGGTGCTCAGCCTGTTATTGGTATTCTCCAGCTGAATGTTCAGAACCCGGATACGCTCCTTTTCACTCATCTCCTCCAGGGTCAGAAATACCATGAACAGGATGAAGAGAAAGGTATTGATCAGAGAAATGGCACTGATTCCGCTCTCCAGTGTTGATGCAATATCCCTCTTATAATAATTCCATGTGATGCTGACCGAGGAAATCTTCAACAGATCCTTAAACACCACACTGTTCATTGCAATATCAAATATCGCAATACACAGAATCAGCGTCAGACGCTTGTTCCAGTTCACCGGATGCCGCATCATATCCGCCATCAGCAGCAGTACCATTCCGGTATAGGAGAAGCCGATCAGGGAGGCGATTCCCCCTACAATGAGCATCTCCGCAAGCAACTTTATCGAAAGCTCAATATAGTTATGACACTCAGTGACCAGCAAAAGAGACAGCGCCACATATAAAAGCATGATCGCCAGGGGAATTTTATAGTAGTTATACGGAATCTTGCCCAAAAGGAGCAGATAATCCAAAATATTCCCCTCCCGCACAAAACCTGCGATGGCATGCTTTGTTGCCATAGCATCGATCATAACCACCACACCGTTGATAAAGATCATAAGATACAGAAGCTGATCGGAGATACGCTCTATGGACCGGATCTCACCTGTTTTTTTACGTTCTTCCATTACTGCCACCTGTCAACCCTGTACTTCTTCACATTTCTTCGATCCACCAGTTCCACGTTTACATAGACCTTCGGCAACACTTCCCTGCCCTCCAGCAGACGATACAGCGTCTGTGCCGCCTTCTTACCGATCTCTGTCGGAAACTGTGCCGAGGTTGCCTGCATCTCGCCGTCATAGATCATCGCCTTTGCCTCCGGTGATGCATCGACTCCGTACAGATCCACCTTATGCAACAGCCGTCTGGATTCAAGGCCGTAGGCTGCTCCCACGGCGGCAAGATCATTCAGACAGAACACACTGTCAAACTCATGTCCCTTATCAATGAATTTCTTCAACGCCGGTGTAGCAATTTCCGTCTGTCCCTCGCAGGGAACCTTTCCAACGATCTTAATCTTTGCATTCTTCTTGATCACATCACAAAATCCCCGGATTCGTTCCTTTCCGGAAATGGTCTCGTCGTGTGTCATCAAAACCACCCGGGCACCGTTTACATGCTTTTGCAGATAATATCTGCCAATCAGACTTCCGGCCTTGTAGTTATCCGATACAATGGTGGAATCCGCGAGGGTCGGATCGATCAATTCTGTATCCACAACCACAATTTTCACGCCCTTTTCCCTGGCTTTCATCAAAATATCCGTCAGCTCCGATGCTTCCACCGGTGTAAGGATCAGTGCATCGATGCCTTCATTCAGCATCTCCTCGATCTGCTCCCGCTGCTTTTGCACACTCAGCGCCGGATCCCGTAAAATGATGCGATCCCCTTTCGTCCTTGCCTCGTACGTAATCTGCTGGTTGATAATTTTATAGAACTCGTTATTCATGGTCATGTAACTGACCCCGATGGTTTTCGATTTCTCCATTTTCCGTTCCGACAGATCCGGACGAAAAATAATATAGATGCCGGCACTGATCAGGCAGGCTATGACTCCGATAAAAATAATCAGATGAACCGTACGTATATAAAATTTTACGACATGTTCATCATTCCAGTCCTTAAATGGATGAAACATAAGCTCCCTCTTCTAATTCCTATTCCTACAATCAATCTGTTACCCACCTCACGATGGACACCCTTGCTGTTCGGCTATACACTTCCCACTATCTGGGCGCGCAAACTACCAAAAGGCCCCTGATCTCTCAGGGGCCTTCGTATTATCTACAACTTCCAATCGCTCTTATCGCTATCATATATATTATCAAGATTATGATACCTTCAGAATGAACTTCTGCAATTCATGATCGCTGTCCACCTTCTCGATGGATGCTCCGATCCCGCGAAGCTTCTCCTCGAAGTCCTCATATCCTCTCTGAATAAAGTGAATATCATCCACTGCTGTCACTCCATCCGCTGCAAGACCGGCAATAACAAGGGCTGCTCCTGCACGAAGATCCGGTGCAGACACTCTTGCACCTGTGAAATTCTCCACTCCGGTAATAATGGCGATGTTACTCTCCACCTTCATATTAGCACCCATACGAGCCAGTTCATCCACATACTTGAACCGATTCTCAAAGATAGACTCTGTCACCGTTGAAGTTCCGGAAGCCAGGGCCAGCACAACCGCCATCTGAGGCTGCATATCTGTAGGAAATCCCGGATAAGGAAGTGTGGTGACCTGTGTCGGAGAAAGCTCAATGTTCTTGGCACAGACACGTACCGCATCATCATACTCGATGATCTCACAACCGGCCTCCAAAAGCTTCGCTGTGGTAGCCTCCAGGTGCTTAGGGATCACGTTCTTCACCAGAACATCTCCATGGGTGGCTGCTGCTGCACACATAAAGGTTCCCGCCTCGATCTGATCCGGAATAACAGAGTACACGGTTCCATGAAGAGACTCTACTCCCTGAACGCGGATCACGTCGGTTCCGGCTCCACGGATGTTGGCTCCCATACTGTTCAGGAAGTTAGCCACATCCACCACGTGAGGCTCCTTCGCCGCATTCTCAATGGTGGTCTTACCCTCTGCAAGAGCCGCTGCCATTAAAATATTGATGGTGGCACCGACAGAGACCTTATCCAGATAGATGTGGGTTCCCACCAGCTGCTCTGCCCGGGCAGAAATCAATCCATATCCGATATCCACAGTAGCACCAAGAGCCTTGAATCCCTTGATATGAAGATCAATGGGACGACTGCCGATGGCACATCCGCCGGGAAGTGCAACCTCTGCCTTACGGTATTTCCCAAGGAGCGCTCCTAACAGATAATAGGAAGCACGAATCTTCTTAATATATTCATAATCAACGGATAATGCAGAAATAGAAGAACCGTTGATCTTAACGGTATGCTTATCCACATGCTCTACCCTGCCGCCGATCTGCTCAATGGCGGTAAGCATAACACGCACATCCCGTACATCCGGAAGATTCTCGATGGTCACCGTCTCATCGGTCATGATTGCTGCCGCCAGTAGCGCCAGTGCCGCATTCTTAGCTCCGGAGATATTGACCGTTCCGGTTAACGGTGTGCCGCCCTTCATTACATACTGTTCCATTTGTTATCCCTCAATCGTATACTGATACAGCCGTAACCCGGCCGTCTTATTTTTAATATAAAGAAAAATCTAATTTGTAACCCTTTTTCAATTTGCACAAAAAGATCCTTATATAATTCTATATAGGTTTTGTGTTTTGTCAACCCAAAAATATAGAGTTTTCGGCACTTTGCCGGTTTTTACGCCCCTTCTGTCACAAACTGGCTCCGATAAAGTTTCGCATAATAACCATTTTTCTCAAGAAGCTGTCTGTGGGTCCCCTGTTCCAGCACACGCCCCTGTTCCATATACAGAATCAGATCCGCATCCCGAATGGTCTGAAGTCTGTGGGCCACAATAAAGGTAGTCCTTCCCTTCATCATCTTATGGAAAGCATCCTGGATCCGGATCTCCGTACGGGTATCAATCGAGGAGGTGGCCTCATCCAGGATCAGCATATCCGGAAGAGCAAGCATCAGTCTGGCAATACACAAAAGCTGCTTCTGTCCCTGGGAGAGGCTACCTCCCTCCGGCGCCAGATAGGTATCGTACCCCTTAGGCAGTCTTCGAATAAAGCTATGGGCATGGGCTGCCTTTGCTGCCGCCACCATCTCTTCCTCTGTGGCCTTTGGTTTGCCAAGCATCAGATTTTCCCGAATCGTTCCGCTAAATAGGAAGGTCTCCTGCAACACCATACCATAGCGGCTTCTAAGGGAGGCGCGGTCCAGCTCCCGGATATCTCGTCCCTCTACACGAACCTCTCCGGCATTCACATCATAAAACCGCATCAAAAGATTGATAATAGTACTCTTACCGGCTCCCGTAGGACCCACGATGGCAACCGTCTCTCCCGGTCTGGCTGTAAAGGACAGATCCCGGATCAACTTCACCTGAGGATCATAGGAAAAGTCCACATGGCGCATTTCCACTTTTCCCTCCACCTTCTCCGGAAGGTGTTCTGTTCCGTTTTCCACCGGCTTCGACTCGATAATAGCAAAAAGCCTCTGGGCACAGGCCATGGCATTCTGCATCTCCGTTACCACTCCGGTGATTTCGTTAAAGGGCCTTGCATACTCCCTGGCATACCCCAGGAAGCTGGAGAGCTGTCCAACCGTAATTCCTCCTGCAATAGCCACCAGGGATCCTGCCACTCCAACCGCCGCATAGATCAATGCATTGATAAAACGGGTGGAAGGGTTGGTCAGAGAGGAATAAAAGGTAGCCTTCATGGCCGACTCTGTCAGGGTTCTATTTTTCTCAAGAAATTCCTCCCTTGTCTTCTCCCTGTACCCCAGCTGGTTCACAAGATCCGACAGGGTGATCCTCTCCTGAAGAAATTCTGTAAGCTCTCCTCTATCCCTGGACTGGGCCGAAAACATCCGATAGCTTCGTCCTGCAATAAACTTCGCCACCTTTAAGGAGACCGGTGTCAGCAGGATGACTACAAGGGCGATGCTCACCCGGATCTGCAGCATGAAGCCTATGGTTCCTATGATGGTCATGATTCCTGTAAAAAGCTGGGTAAATCCCAGAAGCAGTCCATCAGAAAAACTGTCAGCATCCGTTACAATCCGGCTGACGATATCTCCATGGCTTTCCCTGTCGATGACAGCCACCGGCTGAACCAGCAGTTTTTCAAAAGCCTGCTGCCGCAGATTCCTTGTGACAGAATAGGTTATATAGTTATTGATCCGGTTCATGATCAGCTGGAAGATGAAGGTTCCTGCCGCCACTACAGCGATCTGCTTTAACACCAAAACAAGTCCCGGAAAATCCACCTTGCCCTGACCTGTCATATGATCGATGGCCTTACCGGAAAGAATGGGAATCAAAAGTGTGGTCACCACGGTTCCCAATGCGCACAAAAGAGAAAGTAGAAGGAATCCGCTATAGGGTCTTAACAGTCCCATCACCTTTTTTGCTGTCTCATTTCTTTTATCGGAAGCTTTATTCTGCATCTACTGCCTCCTTTCCAAACTGGGTACTGTAAATCTGGCGATAGATCTCACAGTCTTCCAGCAATTCCTCATTGGTTCCAAAGCCTGCCACATGTCCGTCCTCCAACACCAGGATCCTGTCTGCACTCATAACAGAAGATGCTCTTTGGGAGATAAGAACAATGGTGGGCTTCCAGGGGAGGGATAAAAGCGTCTGCCGGAGTTTTCTCTCGGTGAGCATATCAAGAGCCGATGCGCTGTCATCCAGAATCAGAAGTCTTGGTTTTTTAATCAAAGCTCTCGCAATGGTCAGTCTCTGCTTCTGTCCACCGGAATAGTTGGAGGCATTTTTTAATACCGGCTCATCCAGCTGATGCTCCTTATGCTCCACGATCTCCCTGGCCTGGGCCCACTCCAGAGCCTGCCACATCTCTTCCTCTGTGGCATCTTTCTTTGCCGTAAGCAGATTATACCGAATGGTTCCCGCCAACAGATTTGCCTTCTGGGGAACGTGGCCGATAAACTTTACCATATCCTCATCCCGGTAACTGTTCACATCTCTTCCCCAGAGAAGAAGTTCTCCCCCGGTTCTGTCATAGGCATGGCGCAACAACCGAACCAGAGAACTTTTTCCACTTCCGGTTCCTCCTATGATTCCAAGCATCTGCCCTTCCCCCAGAGAAAAGCTGACATCCGTAAGAGCCGTGTCCCTGCCCCCCATATAGGAAAAGCAAAGGTCCCTGGCCTCGATGGCAAGTTCTCCGTCTTCACAGACCGTATCCTCTTTGTAAGAGCGTTCATCTCCTGCCGTTTTTAAAATATCCTCCAGTCTTCCGGCGGATGCCATTGCCCTGGTAAGGAGAAGAATCAGATTCGCCAGTTTGATCAGCTCCACTAAAATCTGGGACATATAGTTCACCAGCGCCACTGCCTCTCCCTGACTTAGGCGCCCCGTCTGAATCGCTCCTCCTGAGATCCATAGAATCCCTGCGATCCCCAGATTGATCAGGGTATAGGTCACAGGATTTAAAAGAGCCTGGATCTTTCCTGCTCCGATCTGGCGATTCATCAGTTCATTGGTATCCCTTGCGAACTCTTTTTTCTGTCTGTTTTCCACCCGGAAGGCACGGATGACCCTGACTCCCTCCAGATTCTCCGACACCCGCAGCAGCACTTTCTCCAGCTGAATCTGAATCTGACGATACTTGGGCAGAGTGGACTTCATTACCAGATAGACCACCAACCCAAGAAGAGGAATCACCACGCAGAAGACCAGGGCGGAGGTAAGGTCCACCAAAGCTGCCATCAGCATGGCTCCAAAGACGATAAAGGGTGAACGCAGGAAGAGACGCAGAAACATGTTCATACCATTCTGTACCTGATTCACATCATTTGTAATCCTTGTCACCAGCGTGGCAGTCCCCATCTCCTCCAGTCGTCCCCTTGAAAATGTTCCGATATGGAAGAAAACATCCTCCCGAATCTTCCCTGCTGCATAGATGGCTGCCCTGGCTGAAAAATACTGTGCTGTAATGGCCACCACCAGCCCTACCACTGCCAGAAGCACCAGTACTCCGCACATGGTGGCGATGTAGCCTCTATTTTCACTGGCGATTCCCACATCAATGATCCTGGCCATTACCAGAGGAACCAGCAGTTCAAAAATAGCCTCAAGCATCTTAAAGAGGGGCGCCAGTATGGCCTCTTTTTTATAATCTCCCAGATATTTTGCTGCAAATCTCATATACTGTTTCTCTTTCTTATGCTACATGGAAAAAGGACCGGCAGATGCTTCTACCGGCCCCCTCTTCCAGGCAAAAATCTTATTTCTTGTCTTCTTTTGCGCTTTCCTTTGTTGCAAAGCGGTCCTTGAAGCTAACCTGTCCCCAGAGCTTCTTATCCACCTTCCAGTCGATCTTCTTCTTCCAACCCTTTACAACCTTCTTATAGGCATCTTCCTGTTTCTCGTCCTTCAGTTCCTTGGCCTTATCCTTGGTTGCCTTATCATCATGAACAGCATCCATCCGGACAACGTAATATCCATCCTCCTTCACCTCAATGACCTTGGAGATCTGTCCGTCGGAAAGGTCCTGAGCAGCCTTCACCACATCCGCTGGAAGTGTCTGTGACTCGGATGGATCTGCAGCTGTTGTATAGCTTGCTGTCTGAACCTGACCCTTCTCCGCCTTAACAGCCTTCTTGAAATCAGAAGCAGCTGCCACATTCTCTGCGGACTTCTTCAAGGCGCTCTTCTCATCCTCTGTCAGTGTTGTCTGCTTCCCTGTGGAAGAATCTGTCTTGGCCGCTGTTGAGAACTTAACGTAGGATACTGTAGACTGTGCAGACTCATCCTCTGTGACCTCTACATCCGCGGCGCTCTTGATCTTATTCTTCACGCGGGTCATGTAGGTTTCATACTCTAACATGGTCTTAAGATATTCCTCGGTTGCCCCCATCTGATCAATGGCCTGTTTATCATTATCGGAAAGGAACTTCTTCGCTGTCTTCTCAATCTTCTTCATATCCTCAGCGGAAAGACTTACCTTATACTCCCCGGCATGCTTCTTACACAGGTACTGCTCCTCCATGGATTCTAACACCTGATCCTTGGTCTTATCCTCATAGGTCTTGCCGTCGCTGCCCTTCTGGGTCCAATAATCGCTGCCTGCTCCATAATAGCTTGCAAGCATCAGATCGTACATAGCCTGATTATAGCGGGCCACGAAATTACCATATCCATAAGAGATGGAATCTTTTCCATTATCAATACTGACAAGTGTATCCGTAGGCTTTGCAGAACAGCCTGAAAGTAAAAGTGATCCTGTCAAACACACGGACAGTCCCAATGCTGCAGCCTTCATTTTCTTCATCGCGTATTGCCTCCTGTATGTTATTAAAATTTTACGATACGGCACTCTGTGCCAAATACGCACTACCTTGCCATTATAGCCAACCGTTATCAACTTTTCAACGGATCCATCCACCAAAACAAAAAAAGAAGGACATGTACAGATGATCCTCTCTACATACCCTTCTCCTGTTCTGATGCTATGAATCACTCTTAATTCCGTAGGTAAGCTTCATATGATCCACCAGGGAATCGGTAAAGCTTCCACCGAACTTCTCCACCAGTTCCTCCGCCATGGAAGAAATGGTACTGTCCATATAGTAATCGCTCATCTGACTGGCCGCCATATCCTTATTCTCATCATCCGGATTCATGTCGTCCAGTGTCTTCTTCATCTCTTTTAAGATCTGCTCCACAAAATAAGTCTCAAAAGACTTGGTAGCCTTCACCAGATCCTCCTCAGAGGACTGGGGTCCAAGGGAGGATGCGGTATTGGATAATTTCTCCGCTGCTGCCGCACCGGAACTGCTATTTGCACTCTGAAGCTGCCCTGCGTTAAGCAGATTGGCAGAATATGCATCAACTGAAATTCCCATAACTACCTCCTATGCCTATCTTCTCAGACCATTGGCTGTCTCAAGCATACTGTCGGATGTTGTGATGGCCTTTGAATTCAATTCATACGCCCTCTGGCTTACGATAAGATTCACCATCTCATCCGCAATATTTACATTGGATCCCTCGATATATCCCTGCTTGATAAAGCTCTTGGTGATATTGAGATTGGTGGTCGCCTCATTGATGGCTGCACCTGATGCTGCTGTCGCACTGTAGAGGTTGCTGCCCTCTTCCTCTAAACCGTTGGGGTTGGAGAACTGGAAGATGCCAAGCGTCTGACCTGTTGCAGAATATGTACCGTCTCCGTTCTTATAGGAAATGGATCCGTCATCTCCGAAGACTACCGTCTCAGATCCCACACCATTGGGAAGGGTAATACGATTCCCCTTGGAATCCAGCACACGATCTCCGCTGTTATTGGTCAGGATCCTTGTTCCATCTGTATCCAAAGACCAGTTGAAATCTCCATCCCTTGTATAATATACCTTGCCGTCTCCCCCCTCTACGGAGTAGAATCCGGAGCCTGCTATAAAGCATGCACTTGGATTGTTGCTGGCCTGCTGAATTCCTGTGGCAAAATTCGTCTTGGTCGCTGCCACTCTCGTTCCAAGTCCCACCTGAGCCTGGGTAGGTTTGGTCTCGCCGTTGGCTGAGGTCGTCCTGGCCTGAAGGGTCTGATAGAGAAGAGACTTAAACTCTGTATTCTTGCTCTTATATCCAACAGTATTCACGTTGGCAATGTTATTGGAAATCGTATCAACGGCCGTCTGCTGACTCTTCATACCTGTAGCGGCGGTCCATAATGATCTTAACATAAGATTATCTCCTTACCTGATTATACCCGGCCGACCTGTGTCACTGCCATATCCAGCGTCTCGTCCTCTGCCTGGATCATCTTCTGTCCGGCTTCATAAGCTCTCTGTATGGTAATCATGGATACCATCTCATCCACGATGTTCACATTGGACATCTCAAGGGTACCCTGGGAGATCTGATAACCCTGGGCTGCTCCCATGGTTCCTCCATCCACCAGGTCATAGAGGTTCTCACCGTACTTCGCCAGATAATCGGTGTTATTCACATCCACAACACCAATCTGGGCCACCTGTACTCCATTCTGGAAAACAACCCCCTGGGCATCCACCGTATACTTCTGCAACGGGTCCACCCGGACATAGCTGTTATCTCCGATGGTTCCACTCACTGCTGCATTGGCATTCAACAGATAATCACCGTTACCGGTACGGAAATATCCTTCATTATCTACAGTGAATTCTCCATCCCTTGTATACTTAACGGAGGTATTCCCCTGCTTATCTGTATAAGCGATGGCAAAATATCCATTCCCGCCGATTGCAAGATCCGACGGCTTATCCGTGATCTTAAAGCTTCCCTGACTGTAATCTGTATAGGTCTCTCCAATCCGGTCTCCCATCTGGATATTACCTAATCCTCTAGGAAGTCCCCGATCTCCGGAATCCTTGATACGGATCGCAAGTGTCTTGGCAAATGCGGCGTTGGTGGTACCTTCCTTCTTATAACCGGTGGTGTTGGAGTTTGCCAGATTATTGGAAAGAATATCCAGTCTGCGCTGCTCCTCGATCATTCCGGTGTATGCGGTATATAAACCTTTTACCATATCCTTCTCCTGATTCTTCTCAGAAGGGTACTATTACCCCGTTTACGTAATATATTTCGGTTACTTCATCTGTATTCTTTAGTAAAATTTCAGAAAAAGCGGAAGCCTACGCCTCCGCTTTCCATTCCTTCTACCTATTACAACTGTGAAAGATCATGGTTTCCTGCCATGAACTCCACATACTTACCGGTACCTACTGCAACACAGGTCATAGGACTCTCTGCTGTCATGGTATTGATTCCGGTACGCTCTTCCATAAGCTCCTCTAAGCCACGTAAAAGTGCACCGCCACCTGTCAGGATGATACCACGGTCTGCCACGTCGGCTGCCAGCTCAGGTGGAGTCTTCTCCAGTACAGAATGTACTGCCTCAACAATCTGAGTGGACGGCTCACGAAGGGCCTCCTCTGTCTCCTCTGTAGAAACCTCGATGTTCTTAGGAAGACCTGTTACCAGATTACGACCACGAACATTCATGGTCTCCGGCTGGCTTAAGGGATAGCAGGTTCCGATATTGATTTTCATATCCTCTGCTGTACGCTCACCGATAAGAAGATTATGCTTCTTACGCATATAACGAACCAGCGCTTCATCAAAATCGTCTCCGGCAATCTTAATGGATGTGGATACAACGGATCCTCCCAGAGAAATCACCGCAATATCTGCTGTACCACCACCTATGTCAACAATCATATTACCACATGGACGGCTGATATCAATTCCGGCTCCAATGGCAGCTGCGATGGGTTCCTCGATGATAAATACCTCACGGGCACCGGCTGCATATGCAGCATCCTCAACAGCTCTCTTCTCTACCTCGGTTGCCCCTGAAGGAACACAGACAGAGATCCTTGGCTTACGATAACTTCTCTTACCGAGAGCCTTCTGGATAAAGTACTTGATCATCTTCTCTGTTACGGTGTAATCAGAAATTACACCCTGACGGAGGGGACGAACGGCAACGATATTACCCGGGGTACGTCCCAGCATAAGACGCGCCTCTTCACCGATGGCCTTGATCTTATTGGTGTCACGATCAAATGCAACAACAGATGGTTCCTTTAATACGACGCCTTTTCCTCTGAGATACACCAGAATACTGGCAGTTCCTAAATCAATTCCGATATCACTAGCAGCCATTGCTGAAAGCTCCTTTCATCAAATCCATCCACAACAATTATATGTACCAGGCATTCTGCAAAAGACAGACTGCCACCCTTAATCAAGCATACAAGGATATTATAGCGGATAGAATTCATTTTTCAAGGAGAAATACAATTACAGGATTATAAATATCTCTTGAGATACTGCCCTGTATAACTCTCCTCCACACCGGCTACTTCCTCCGGTGTTCCCTGGGCGATCAGGGTACCGCCTCCATCTCCGCCTTCCGGTCCCATATCCAGGATCCAGTCCCCGGTCTTGATCACATCCAGATTATGTTCGATCACCACCACGGTATTGCCGCCCTCGGACAGACTGCGAAGGATATGTACCAGCTTGTTCACATCTTCGAAGTGAAGACCTGTGGTGGGCTCATCCAGTACATAGATGGTCTTACCGGTATTTCTCCTGGAAAGTTCGCTGGCCAGCTTGATCCTCTGGGCTTCACCACCGGACAGTTCTGTCGAAGGCTGTCCCAGTTTCACATACCCCAGCCCCACATCGTAAAGAGTCTTGAGCTTGCGGCTGACGGTAGGTACATTCTGGAAGAAATCCACTGCATCCTCCACCGTCATATTTAAAATATCGTAGATCGACTTGCCCTTGTATTTGACCTCCAGCGTCTCCCTGTTATACCGCTGTCCATGACATACCTCGCAGGGCACATACACATCCGGAAGGAAATGCATCTCGATCTTCTTGATGCCGTCACCTCCACAGGCCTCGCACCTTCCTCCCTTTACATTAAAGGAGAAACGACCCTTGGAATATCCCCTTGCCTTGGCATCTGCAGTTCCCGCAAACAATTCCCGGATCATATCAAAGACTCCGGTATAGGTGGCAGGATTACTTCTGGGGGTTCGGCCGATGGGGGACTGATCGATGGCAATGACCTTATCCAGCTGCTCCATCCCCTCGATCTTATCACACTCTCCCGGGATCTTATGTGCCCGGTTCAGCTTCCTGGCCAGGTTCTTATAGAGGATCTCATTGATAAGAGAACTCTTACCGGAACCGGATACCCCGGTCACCACTGTCATGACTCCAAGGGGAATCTCCACATCAATGTTCTTAAGGTTATGCTCTCTTGCACCACGGATCACCAGCTTCCCGGTGGGCTTCCGGCGAACCTCGGGAACAGGAATGAACCGCTTGCCCGACAGGTACATTCCCGTAACGGAATCCGGATTCTCCATGATCTCCTCTGCCGTTCCGCAGGCAACCACCCGGCCTCCTTCTCTTCCGGCTCCTGGGCCGATATCCACAATATAATCCGCTTCCCGCATGGTATCCTCGTCATGCTCCACCACGATGAGGGTGTTGCCCAAGTCACGTAATCCCTTGAGGGAGGCAAGAAGCTTATCATTATCCCTCTGGTGAAGACCAATGGAAGGCTCATCTAAAATATAGGTAACTCCCACCAGACCGGAGCCGATCTGTGTGGCCAGACGGATACGCTGAGCTTCTCCACCGGAAAGGGTAGCCGTGGCCCGGGACAAGGACAGATAATCCAGCCCCACATCATCCAGAAACTTGACCCTTGCCTTGATTTCCTTAAGCACCAGCCGTCCGATCTTAAGTTGCTGCTCCGTCAGTGGAAGTTCCTCCAGGTATCCCTTCAGATCTCGGATGGGCATCTCTGTCGTCTCATAGATATTCTTATCTCCCACCGTAACCGACAGAGATTCTTTCTTCAATCGCTGACCGCCGCAAAGAGTGCAGGGAGAGATCTCCATATACTCCTCATACTGGGCCTTACTCGTCTCGGACTTTGTCTCCTTATAACGCCTGTGGCAGTTCTCGATCAACCCCTCAAACTGTACATCGTAGACGCCTTCCCCCCATCGACCCTTATAAGCCACCTTCACCACACGGTCGAAGCCGTGGATAAACTGATGACGGATCTCCTTGGGCAGGTCTTCGTATGGTGTATCCAGAGAAAAATCATATTCCTTGGCCAAAGCCTCTAAAACCGCATGGCTGTAGCTCTTGGGATCATTGCTGGACTGCCAGCCCATGACCTGTACGCAGCCCTGATTAAAGGAGAGGCTTGTATCAGGAATCATTAGACGTTCATCAAACTCCATCTTATATCCCAGCCCAAAGCATTCCGGACATGCTCCAAAGGGGTTATTAAAGGAAAAGCTTCTGGGCTCGATCTCATCAATACTGATCCCGCAGTCCGGACAGGAAAAACTCTCAGAGAACTTCAGAGGTTCACCACCGATCACATCAATGACTACAAGTCCTCCGGATAGCTTCAGAGCATTCTCCAGAGAATCTGTCAGACGCTTCTCGATCCCCTCCTTCACCACCAGACGGTCCACAATAATCTCAATATTGTGCTTCTGGTTCTTATTAAGCTGAATCTCTTCCTCCAGATCATAGGTCACACCATCTACCACCACCCGGACATAGCCGGACTTCCTGGCCCTTGCAAAAAGCTTCTCCTGGGCACCCTTTCGCCCACGAACCACCGGAGATAAGACCATAAACTTGGTTCTCTCCGGAAGCTTTAAGATCTGATCCACCATCTGATCCACTGTCTGCTTGAAAATGGGCTTCCCACACTTCGGACAATGGGGCACGCCGATCCTGGCATAGAGCAGTCGCAAATAGTCATAGATCTCTGTTACGGTTCCCACCGTGGATCTGGGATTCCGGTTGGTCGACTTCTGATCAATACTGATAGCCGGGGGAAGACCCTCGATCTTCTCCACATCCGGCTTCTCCATCTGTCCCAGGAACTGCCTTGCATAGCTGGAGAGAGATTCCATATATCGTCTCTGCCCCTCTGCAAAGATGGTATCAAAGGCAAGAGAACTCTTACCGGAACCGGACAGTCCTGTCAGTACAGTAAAAGAATCCCTGGGGATATCCAGACTGACATTCTGAAGATTGTGCACATTCGCTCCCCGTATCTTAATGTATTTCTGGGGCGTCATTGTATTGACAGCTTCCTTCATAGTATCTCCTTCTTATATAAGTTCAACGGGGTCTCCCGCATCTAATCCCCAACCTGAAGATCCCGAAGCATATTCTTAAGCTCCACCATGCGATCCCTGTACTGGGCTGCCGCCTCAAAGTTAAGGTCTGCCGCAGCCTTCTCCATCTTCTCCCGGATCTTATCGATATAGG
>CADCQT010000065.1 GCA_902803645.1 uncultured Lachnospiraceae bacterium
ACAATACCGGCGATGGGGGTACGTCCGCCGTTTTTGATATTGGCAGCGGTACGTGCGATCGCACCGGTTGCAGGAATGCCGCCGAAGAAGGCAGAACCGATATTACCGATACCCTGGGCTACCAGCTCCATATTGGAACGGTGGTTGGCATTGATCATACTGTCAGCCACAACACAGGACAGCAGAGATTCAATGGCTGCAAGGACTGCAATGGTGACACCGTTTGTGGCAGCGCCCTGAAGGGAAGTTAGGGTGATGGCCTGTGGCAGGTGGAAGGTTGGCAGGTGGTTACTGATGGTGTAGAGATCTCCGATGGTATTGACCGGAAGGTTTGCACCCCGTACCATTCCGATGCCGACAAAAACGGCGATGAGGGAAGCGGGGATCTTATCTCCGATCTTTGGGATCAGGGGCCAGATCAGTAAGACGGCAAAGCACACAAGGCCCACCAAAAGAGCGTTGGGATTGAAGGTATGGATATTACCGGCTATAGCCTTGACCTTGTCCATGGTCTCGATGGTCACGGTTCCCTTGGGGTAGGAAAGTCCAAGGAAATCCTTGATCTGACCGATGACAATGGTAACAGCGATACCGGCGGTAAAACCGGTGGTGATGGTGTAGGGAATAAACTTGATGAGACGGCCAAGCTTTAAGATTCCCATCAGGATCAAAAGAATACCGGCGATAATGGTGGCAAGCATCAGACCGTCCATGCCGTCCTTTGCTACGATGCCGGCAACGATGGTGGCAAAGGCGGCGGTAGGACCGGCAATCTGAACCCGGCTTCCTCCGAAGAAGGAAATTAAAAAACCGGCGATGATCGCAGTATAGAGACCCTCCTCAGGTCCCACACCGGAGGCCAGGGCCAGGGCAATGGATAGGGGAAGTGCTATGATGGCAACGATAATGCCGGAAATGAAATCCTTGAAAAACTGTTCTTTTGAATAGCCCTTTAATACGGTAAAAAGGGCAGGTACCAATTTACTGTTACTCACGTCAAACTCCTTTTCTCTCTTTTTTACGCAATGAATCGATTTTACTATGATAATGGGGGAGATTCAATATGAAATAAACAATTGGAGAAAAAAAGACTTTCTTTTATAATGGGAATAGGATAGAATAGTTCGGCAGTTTCTGTAAGAAGCGAAAGGAAGTAATACAATATGAAAATTTATCTTGCATCGCCTTTTTTCAATGAAAAAGAGTGTGAAGTTTTATCAAGAGCGGAAGAGATCTTAAAGGGTCGAGGATTCTCTGTCTTTTCACCGAGAGAGCATGAGGTCAGGGATGGTAACGTGGGTAAGCCGGACTGGAGTAAGGAGACCTTTTTAAATGACAAGGCGGGCATCGACTGGGCAGAGGCCGTGGTCATGCTTTACTGGGGCAACTACAGTGATTCCGGTACAGCCTGGGAGTGTGGTTATGCCTATGCCACCCATAAGCCGGTGATCGTGGTTCAGCTGGGAGAGTCTTCGAACCTGATGATCCACGAGGGAAGTCATACCAACCTTATGGGAGTGGAAGAACTTGCGACATATGATTTTGAAATGATGCCAAGAGAAGGCTATCGTGGAGCCATGTTCTGATTTTGTGAGAGCAATAGTAACGTGAAAGATAAGGAAGGAGTCGAGACCCGAAAGGGAAACGACTCCTTTCTGTTATTTTGGCAAATAAAATAAAAAAGACAGAAAAAATGTATAATAAATAAAAAAAGTATTACCAATAATGCATCGGTGGGGTATAATATGAGTATCATGAGAGGAGGAATTGTTGGGGCAGTTATAGAAGAAGGAGACAATATGGGAAAGGCAATGGATAAAAAGAAACAGGGAAGCAACAAGGTTCGACGCAGTATCAGTACCACCTTGTTGGTGGTTGTCCTTCCGATTGTAGCAATTGGGATACTTGCCATTATTTTATTTCTGAATAATCAGGCGTCCAAATCGTTGATGTCTTTGTCGAAGACCGCACTTCAATCCGATGCGGAGAAGGAGGCCAGACAGATTGGTTCGTCCTTCCAGATGCTGACATCCAAGTTTGGAGAGTATGCGGATACCCTTGAGAATGTCCCTTTTAAGGATCATGATGCGATTTTTGCATATATCAAGCCTTCTGTGGATTATCAGCCTATTGCAAATACCGGAATCTACATGGGATTTGATGACGGTTCCTATATGTTTGCCAATGGGACGAAGCAGGATGCAGGCTGGGATCCGAGAGAGAGAGACTGGTATAAGAGTGGCATGGAGAACGACTCCTTTACGATAACGGAGGCATATACCGATGCTGCTACGAAGGATCTTTGTGTCACCTATAGTCGAAGAGTAGATCTCAACGATGGAAGCAAGGCTGTTATGGCGGTTGATATTTTCCTGACAGATCTTCAGAACACCATGAAGGAGATCGCCCCCATGGGAACAGGACGTGCAGCCATCTTCTCGCCGACACAGGTCATCTATTATTACCTGACTGAGCGGAATGGTAAGAGCATTGAGGAGGTTGGAACAGAATATACCAAGAATCTGAGTGAATATACCAAGAGCAAGAGCACAGAAATCGTTGAGCTTGTGACAGATAAGGGCGTTAAGAATTATGTGGCCAAGTATGACGTGCCGGGTACAAACTGGACACTTTTGGCTGTTGTGGCAGAGGAGGATATTGTTCGTGAAGCCAATACCTTCCGTAATCTTGCGATTATGTTTATGATTGCGATCCTCGTGATTATTTCTGCTATTGTATTTATTGCAATTCGAAGGATTATTGCTATGCCGGTGGGCAAGCTTTCCGAAAGTATCCTTCGGGTTTCTGAGGGCGACTTCACGACAGATATGCCGGCAAACAAGGGTGATGAGATCGGTCTGATCAGTTCCGGCATGCAAGATTACGTCCAGCGAATGAAGGCAACCATTGCGGATATTCAGAACCGGGCGACGCAGTTGCAGGAAGACTCCAATACCTCCAGGGAAGCTTCCAATTTCATGACGGGAGAAGCCAACGATCAGTCGGTTTCCATGGATCAGATTCAGGAAGCTATGGATGGTATTGCCAAAGCAGTTACAGAGCTGGCAGAGAATGCAACAGATCTCGCGCAGTCTGTATCGGAGCTTACCTTGAATGGAAATAACACAAATGAAGCGATGCTTGATCTGGTAAAGCAGGCAGATGTGGGTAAGAGCGATATGAACAGCGTAGAGACCAATATGGATAAGATCACCGCATCCATGGGTGAAATGGCGGGTGTGGTAACCGTTGTGGGAGAATCGGCAGAGAAGATTACCGATATTGTAGAAATGATCGACTCCATTGCAGAACAGACCAACCTGCTGTCTTTGAATGCTTCCATTGAGGCGGCGAGAGCCGGCGAGGCAGGACGAGGTTTTGCTGTCGTTGCAGATGAGATTGGTAAGCTGGCAGTGAACAGCCAGGAGGCTGCACAGGAGATTGCAGGAATTATTGCAGAAATTACGGATCAGATTCATAAGCTTTCCGATCAGTCCAAGACTAACATGGGTGCGATTGAAGAGAGCAGCGATGCAGTTAAGAAGGCAGGAGACAGTTTCTCTACCATTGTGCGGGAACTGAATGATGCCGCCAATACCATGCAGGTTATGATCGGTATGATGAATAATGTAAATGACATCGCTTCATCGGTTGCAGCGATTTCCGAGGAGCAGAGTGCAAGTACAGAGGAGGTTATGGCGACCGTGGAGAATCTGGCGAAGAGTGCACAGGAGATTGCCGGTACCAGCCGTAATGTTGAGGATGCAGCAAATTCCGTTTCGACATCTGCAGGCTCCATTAATGATGCATTGAGTCAGTTTAAGATTGAATAAGAGAGAATACAGTAGAATACGAAGGATCCTTAGGGCGGTGAATCACCGCTCTAAGGATTTTTTATTTCTACCGGAAAAAGGTTGACAGGTGGGGGAAATTGTATTATTGTTTTATTGTATTAAGTGATTAGTACAGTAAAACAATAATACAAAAGATGAAAGGAGGAGTTATGTCCTGGAATTTGAATTCGGACCGACCGATTTTTCAGCAAATAATTGAGCACCTGGAATTAGAGATCGTGCAGGGCGTGTACGAACCCGGACAGAAGCTTCCCTCGGTAAGAGAGCTGGCCGCCCAGGCCACTGTGAATCCCAACACCATGCAAAGAGCACTTTCTGAGATGGAACGGATGGGACTTATGCATTCCGAGAGAACCTCTGGACGATACATAACGGAGGATGAGAGTATGATCAAGACATTGAAGAAGGAACTGGCAGGAGGAGAGATCAGCCGTTTTCTGGAGCAGATGCGAAGGCTGGGATATTCAGGCGAGGAATTGCTTGATATCCTGAAGGAAGAGATGTGTAAGGGGGAAGAGAAATGATGGAAGCGACTTATTCAGCAACACCGCTGGCGGATATTCGTAATGTCAGCTTAAACTACGAGGGCAGATTTATGGCTCTGTCCGATCTGACACTGACTTTAGAGGCGGGGCGAATCTACGGACTTTTGGGACCGAACGGTTCCGGAAAGACCACATTGATTAAGATCCTGGCAGGACTTTTACAGCCTACCGCCGGATCTGTAACCATCGAGGGCATGCCGGTGGGCCCAGAGACCAAGGCTCATGTGTCTTATCTGCCGGATCATCCCTTTCTGGAATCCGGAATGACCATTGCAGAAGTTATGGCATTGTACGCGGACTTCTATCAGGATTTTGATATGCAGCGCGCAGAGGATATGCTTGTCCGATTAAAGCTTGCGAAGAATGCAAGGCTGAATAAGCTTTCCAAGGGAACCTTAGAGAAGGTACAGCTGATTCTTGTTATGAGCCGGAAGGCAGATCTTTACCTTTTGGATGAGCCGATTGCGGGAGTAGATCCTGCAGCAAGGGATTATATCTTAGAGACCATTATCAATAACTATGATCCCGGCGCAACCATCATAATCTCCACCCATCTTATTTCTGATGTGGAGAAGATCCTAGATGATGTGATCATGCTCCAGTATGGCCGCCTGTTGCATAAGGCATCTGTAGAGGATATGCGTGCAGAGCGGGGAGAGTCCATTGACGCTATCTTCAGGAAGGAGTTCAAATGTTAAGTAAGATTTTAAAATATGAGATGAAGGCTGTGTTTAAGCCGATGCTGATCCTGAATGCACTGACCCTTCTTTCCACTCTTATCGGATTTTTCTATGTGGCAAATCTGGATGTGGAGGGGATCTTGCACTCGAACAACAACGAAAGTGCCGGCATGATGCTGATCCTGGGATTTTTGTATATTGTGGGACTTGCCATTGTCAGCCTGGTGTCTTATCTGGTACTTTTGATCCGGTATGGTAAGACCATGTTTGGAAGCAACGGTTATCTGTCCTGGACCCTTCCGGTGAAGAGAAGCACCCTGATCAACGGTAAGATCCTGAACGGTCTGATCTGGAATCTGATCAACACCACGATTACCATGGGATGTTTCTGCTGGCTCCTCTGCTTCTATGTGGCAAAGGCAGGCGTCAAATGCCATGATCTTATTGTCGGCATACCTACCGAGATCGCCTGGCATTTTATTCTGCCGACCATGGGTATGGTGGTTCTTAGCGTAATCTCAGCGGTATTTGTGGGTTACTTCTGTATTACGGTGGGACAGTTGTTGAAGGAACACAAGGTCCTTGGTACCATCATTGCCTTTGTGGGAGTCTATATCGTACAGCAGGTAGCCACCACCCTGGTTATGGTGGGAGGAGGATTCTTTACCTATATGAACGGAGACAGCAAAGTTTATTTCCGGGCCTCTGCTACCAGCGTGGGGATCGGAGCAGGGGATTTTCGGATCGTCGATATTATGATGGCAGGACAGGCACTGGTAACCATCGTGATTGCATTGATTGCTTTTACCGCCTGCCATATGATTCCACGTAAGAAGTTGAATCTGGATTAAAATCGAGGCGTAGGGGAAGATATCTTGGCAGTTTTTCTCTGCCGTGATAAAATAAAAACCGGTGGGAACATCCCACCGGTTTTTTAACTCAGTCGGGGTACAAGCTCCGACTGAGTTAAACGCTCCGCGAGGATGCGCACGGATTCGGACAGGAATTTGTCTGCTG
>CADCQT010000066.1 GCA_902803645.1 uncultured Lachnospiraceae bacterium
CCAAACATAGCATGTAAGGACAACTGCTCCCCGCAGATCCTGGCCTGGGCTCCTGCAGAAGCAGAACAGTCCGCCTCAAGAGCGGCAAGCATCTGCCGCTCCACCGTAAACCGTTTAAAACTTTCCTCATCTGAAATAGCAGAAAGCAGGATCCTAAGAGCCTCACTCTCGCTTTTGCACTCCACTGCAACAATTCCCTGACATGCACTTGGAATACATTCCTCCTCATCAAGGATCCTCATATCATAGTCCGAGAGGTCAACCCCCAACCGGTCAAGTCCTGCCTTCGCCAGAATCAAACCGTCGCATACCCCTTCCGACAGCTTCCTTAATCTGGTATCCACATTTCCCCGGATCCCCATAAAGCCTGCTGCCGGCCAGAGCCTTTTTAGTTCACTCTGGCGGCGAAGAGATCCTGTTGCCAGGATAACGCTGCCCTCTTCCCCACCTGTTGCCCCGGCAACAACTTTCTCCATCTCACCGGATCTTGTCAGGAGCACATCCCTCGGATCTGCCGCCTTGGGGGTTGCTGCGATCACAAGTCCTTCCGACAATCTCATAGGAAGATCCTTGCCGCTGTGAACCGCAATATCCGCCTCTCCTGCCAGAAGGGTATGCTCGATCTCTTTTACAAATACCCCTCTTCCTCCCATGGTGGTAAGGGCGCTTCTCTGATCCAGGTCTCCTGCGGTTTTCACCGGCACCAGTTCCACTGTCATTCCCAGCTCTTCCAGGGCTGCCTTCACCATATTGCTCTGTACCAGGGCAAGGGCAGAGCTTCTGGTAGCCAGCCTTATGGTTTTAGGAACAAAGGCAAACAGGATCTGACTGACCTGTCCCCCAGAAAGCTTTCTTCCTCTGCTGTGCCTCTCAAGCAGAAGAGACAACACCATCTGATTACATATTTTTCTTGCCTTCTGCACCGGGATCGTTCCCCGAATCATACTCCGGATGTCGGCCATTTCCTCCAGGACATCTCCTGCATATTCCGGAAGGGCCTCTTCGATCACTTTTCTTGTCCACTGGGCCATCGCCGGTGATTTGCCGGTGGTGGTTATGGCCGCCACCAGGTCCTTTTGCTTCACAAGGGAGGGGAATATAAAAGTACATAGCCGCGGATCATCCACCACATTTACAAGGATCCCCCTCTCTTCACAGTCTTTTGCGATCTGCCGGTTCAGCTTCCGGTCAGAGGTGGCAGCAATACAGTAAGAGATCCCCTCAAGATCGCTGCTCTCATAATCCTTACAGATGCACCGGCTCTCCCCGGCATTAAAAGAGAAGTCCCGGGCTATCAGTACCAGGTTCTTCGTGAACCCGGAAAGCCTTCGGAACTTCTCTTCTGCAACGGCTCCTCCCCCTACAATGAGGAAGGTCTTATGATCAATGTCTATAAAAAACGGAAAAAGGGTCATCTCCCCATCCTTTCCAATACGTTAATAAATGTCTGTAACTCTCTTGCTGATGCTTCTTTCTTGTATTCGAAAATAAAGTGAGCGATCCCTCCTGTATGACGGGAAGTAAGTCCTTCCATTCTCGGCATGAACTTACGGAAAAGATTCTCCTTGACCAGATCGTCCATGGCTTCATCTATGATCTCTTCCGCCACGGCCATCTGCGTCATCTTCACCTGGTTATTCTCTTTTGCAAGCTTTTGAAAATCATCGATACTGATCATGGAGACCCCCGGTAGTCTGGCGATCTCCTCATCCAGATCCCTTGGAACCGCCAGGTCCACAAAGAGTCGTCTCCTGGGGGTCAGCTCCTTCAGATGGGCGGCTGTCAGGGTATAATGGGGACTTTTGGTCGCCGATATAATGATATCCGCTTCATCCACAGCCTGATAACGGCTCTCATAGGGAATGGCCCTGATCCTCGGATCGCTCATATGGGTCCTGTGAATCGTGGCTGTGATCTCACAATCCCCGTATGAGAGAAGATCCATGCCCATTTTCTTACCGATTTCTCCCCCGGCTCCGATCATCAGAACCTTCTTGGGACCTTCAAAAAATTTGTGACAGTAGGCCGCACCGATGGTGGCAACAGAAACCGAGGTCTTAGACAAAAGGGTCTCTGTCTTGACCCGCTTTGCAGCCCCTAAAGCCGCCTGAAAAATGGGATGGAATTCCTCTCCTAAACAGCCTGCGCTCTGGGCCTGAAAGTAGGCCCGCTTCACCTGTCCTAAGATCTCATCCTCTCCAATTACCATGGACTCAAGGCCACTGGTCACACGGAAAAGATGCCGTAGGGCATCTTCTCCCTGAAATACCAGCAGATAATCCCGAAGTTCCGATACATTGGTATCTGTGTATCTGGCCAGAAGCCGGGTAGCCTTCTGATACTCTCCCACTCCATATACTTCAAGCCGGTTACAGGTGGACAGGTAGACACACTCTTTTACGCCATCCTGCCGAAGCCTCTTCATATAATCAAGGGCATCCTCATCCGACAGAGAAAGTCTTCCCCGCAGGTCTTCCGATGCTGTTTTAAAATTAATGGAAACAACAAACATATCAATCCGCCTTCATCGCCTCCGCAAGAATGTGGAATGCATCCGCATCGGCATCTTTTCTGGTGGAACGGATGGTCACCTGTGTTTCTATGACCTCCATTCCCTTCATTGTCTCAATCTGCTCCCGCATCTTCTTGGCCGCCATAGGACCCCAGGAACCATTCTCGATCAGTCCCACCTTACGTCCTGTAAGAGCCTTAGCCTTCAGATGATTCAAAAAGTCCTCCATCGGTGGAAACAGGCCTCCGTCATAGGTACATGCTGCCAGGATCATCCGGTCATACTGGAATGCCTTCTCAATTCCGTAGGAGGCATGCACCCGGG
This sequence comes from uncultured Lachnospiraceae bacterium, assembly GCA_902803645.1. Lineage (GTDB taxonomy): Bacteria > Bacillota > Clostridia > Lachnospirales > Lachnospiraceae > Weimeria. The sequence goes on from CADCQT010000066.1 coordinate 2,837, forward strand.
TAAGATCTATGGTCTCTACCTTTTCTCCGGCTTCCTCAAGTTCCTTGGCAAAAGCAAGGGCTGCCTTTTTCGTATTACCGTGGATGGAAGCATATGCCAACAGGATACCACTTTCCTCCGGGGTATAGGTGCTCCATTTTTGATACTTTTCGATATAATATCCGAGATCCTCACGAAGCACCGGTCCGTGAAGGGGCGCGATGCAGGCTATATCCAGAGTCGCCGCCTTCTTTAGAAGCTGCTGAACAGGAGATGCGTACTTTCCCACAATGTTGGTATAATACCGTCTGGCCTCCTCGATCCAGGGAAGATTCTCAGACAATGCTCCAAAGGTTCCAAAACCATCGGCAGAGAAGAGGATCTTCTCACTCTTTTCATAGGTCACCATAACTTCCGGCCAGTGTACCATGGGTGCCATAAAAAACTGAAGGGTATGGCTTCCGATACTGATCTCCTCTCCCTCTGCCACTGTCCTTACCTTCTCTGTTCCATCCAGCTCAAAGAACTGGGGAAGCATGGCCTTGGCCTTGGCGGAACAAAGGACGGTGGTATCCGGATATTCCTTAAGGAACCAGCCGATATTGGCTGCATGATCCGGCTCTAAGTGAGATACCACAAGGTAAGCCGGCTTTGTCTCTCCCAAGACCTCCTTCAGATTCTTCTGCCAGGCCTCACTTGCTCTCTGATCCACCGTATCCATAACGGTGGTGTCCTCATCCAGTATCACATAAGAATTATAGGATACTCCATGGGGGATCGGATACTGGCTCTCGAAAAGATCCAGTGTCAGATCATCTGCTCCAACGTATTTTACTGTACTTGTCACTTCCATATTGTCTCCTTTCAACGGATCCCTGTCTTAAAACAGATTATACTTTGCCAGATACATTACAATTTCATCTCCCTTAAGGGGAGGCTTTTTCAGTCTGTCGGCCGGATCATTTCTCACCATCATATCCGCTGTCATGGCATTAAATCCACTCTGCCGCAAATATTCCACCTCGTATTCTCCCAGCTCTTCTCCTGTGGACAAAAGCTGCATCATAGAATAGATATTGCGGTAGTGATCCATCAGGGTATCCAGATCCCAGCCCTGGCTCCACAGGCTGTCATGCCCGTCCTTTTCATCCAGCTGCTTCAGATACAGTACCTGTTCAGCGATCACTAGGTTATTTCCCTCCTCCGTGGAGGAACGGATCAGCTCCGGATCCTTTTCCATAACTTCCCGGCACAGATCCCAGGCTCTTTGGGTCTCATGTCCTTCCAGGATCCTTCGGATCTCATCCAGCACACCCCCAGCGTCTGTTCCTTCGGAGGATGTGGTCATGGGAAGATAAAAAGCCCTGACCCCTCTTGCCCTCATCCAGACAGGCAACAGAATCTTTGACAGAAAGCCATATACGCCCCTCTGCTCCTCCTCATATCGGCCTGGATCTATGGTCTGTCCTGCCTCTATCAGGATCCGAAACATCCACTCACAGTAATCTTCAAAACACACCCGCCTCATAACGCAGGCATTGCTGTCCTGGCGGCGCTTCTCTTTTAGCACCTCATTCCAAGCCCATACATCCTCCGGATAAAGTCCTGCCAGAGAACGACCTACGGCCTCTAAGTCTTTGGCATAATGCTCCTGTTCATAGGTCTCTTTGCAGGAACCTGGGCAGATAAGGGGTTCTTTGCAGATTACAGGAGACTCCTTCAGAATCTGCTCATATCCCTCTTCTGAAAGGACCCTTCCATTCACATCCTCGGTAAAATATTCATCCGGTGAACAGATCCCGATATTCTCCTGCCCCGGGTAATTTTTCCAGAGCCAGTAGATTCCTGTCAGGGGTCCAAAAAAAGAATACAGCTCCGAGATCTGATCACTTCCTCCGTCATCCCGAAGATATCCCAGATCCTCTCCAAGGGCCGCTCCCACCTGCAGTGGCACATACCCCCTCTGTGGTGGTGATACATCTTTGTCTGTCATCACAAATACTGTCGTCGCCATGGCATCTCCTTATTCTTTACCTTCTCTTTGTCTCTGAAGTTGTCGAAACTCTGCACAGGTCATAGGTTTACCAAAATAATATCCATGTACCATATCACAGTGAAGGGCCCGAAGCCGCTCCACCTGTTTTTCATTATCTATTCCTTCTGCCACAACGGTAAGTCCCAGCCTCTGCAGCAGATTCAAAGTTCCTGTTACCAAAAGATTCTGCTCATCATCCTCGGGAAATCCCCGGTTAAAAAAGCAGATATCCATCTTGGCAATATCAAAGCTTAAGGTTCCAAATACAGACAGATTCGAATAGGATTTACCAAAATCATCCATGGAACATTTCGCTCCCGTCCTGTGAATATCCTCAATGAGCTGCCGAAGCAGTTCGATGTTCTCATAGGCAATATTTTCCGTCAGTTCAAACTCCAGATACTTTCCCGGTACCCCTGTCTCCCTCATGATCTTGCGGTAGGGGGTAAAAAATCCTGTGTAGTTGATGGCAGCCTTGGAGATATTTACAGATACCACCGGAACCTCCACATCGGTCTCCTTCATCCATTCCGCGATCTGTTCACAGACCTGCCTGAAAATACAAAGGTCTACTTTGCGGATCATGCCGCTCTGCTCAAATATAGGGATAAACTGGTCCGGTTTGATAAATCCGGTCTCCTCGGAGATCCACCTTGCCAGAGCCTCTGCCCCGTGTACTCTGCCGTCGGACAGTCTGACCTTGGGCTGAAGATAGAAGGTGATGGCCCGATCCTCCAGAGCCTGATCCACATGATCTTCCAGGTAATGCTCCAGAGCCAGCCGCCTCTTCGCCTCTTTATTATATTCATGGAGAATAATGTCCCCAAACAGACTTGGGGATTTATCCTTAAGTGCCGCCAGGCACCGGATCACCATGTCCTCAAGGCTTTTCCCCTTTTGATCATTATTGTAGGCCGCAAAGCTGATCTTTGCCGAGGAGACGATCTGATTCTCATTCATGGCCATCTCCACCTGGGTCTGAAGACGGAAACATTTCTTATGGATCTCCTGGAGACTATCCGCCAACAGATAGAAGCCGAAATTCGAATCCCCCATATAACACATGTACTCATTCTCATTCAGGGTGATGCCCATGTGACGGTAAATATCCTTCAAAAGCTTGGATCCCTTGTATTCTCCCAGGGACAACAGCAGATGGCTGTAGGCCTCAAAAGTGGCAAAAACAAAGAATCTTCCCGTATCCGGTACCTTACGGATCTTATCATCCAAAAAGACTCTGGTATTACCACCAGTCGTCTTGTCGATATAGGCTCTGTCCTTATAGGTCCTTGCTCTCTGGGCATCCCTCAGGGAGGCAACCGCATCCCGTGACAAAACTGCAATAAGGATCAGGATCGCCATGGTCACACCGTGACGATAACCAACCGTTGCATCCATGGTATTGCCCAGAATCAGATACCGTCCCACATCTACCGCTATGCCGGCGGACATAAAAAGAAAGGCTACGATCGTTACAATAGAGTGTTTGTCACCGTTATGCCGGTAATTGATCCAAAGGAGACATATCATAACAGCCGCTATGATTCCAAGCATTCCAAAGGTTCCCAGCATTCCCAGTTCCAGAGGAATACCACCGGCCACATAGGCTCCCATAAAGATCAGAATCCATATATCATAAGCGATCAGGAGGGCATTAAGTGCCCTTCTTCCCTCTTTTACCACATCCCGAAACAACAGCAGAAGGATCATGGGGATTAGGGCCATAGTTGCAAAAAAGCTCTGGTAACGGGCTGTCAGACTACCTGTTATATACTGGGGAAAGGGGGAATCGATAAAGACCCAGATCCCGGAGGTGAAACAAAGAAGTCCGAGAAAAAATGGCGGTTTCTTGGATCGACTCCTTACCCGGTAGAGCTTCATAAGTGCGGTATATACAAAAAGCAGGATCCCCAGCAAATCCAAAAGCACAACAAAGGCGAGCTTCGGTGAATTCAGAGCGAAGATAAATTCCCGTATATCCGCTGCCGAACCTGCCGCCATATACTTAAGATAAAACCTCTGGTCCGAATCCATCCTGTTGGTAAGTGCAAGAGTAAGCTCTCTGCCCTCCGGCTCCTGACAGGTCTTAAAGATCGCCCAGTGCTCACTGCTCTCATGTCCGAAGGCATAGTCCGACTCATCCGACTTCAGGACCTCTTTGTGGTCTATGGCAACAGCATAGTCCATATAACCGGTCCAAAAGGCGATATAATGTCCCCTGGAAACCATGGTCTCCCTCATCCGGCAGCGTATCTTCCGGCTCTTACCCGGAGAGATCACAAGAGGCGTATTGCTGTCCAGCTTCTCCCCCGTATCCACATCTGTCCATTCCCCCTGAAATTCCTTCGGATGTCCCATGGGGAGCCTAATCCACATGCCCTTATTGATAAAAAGCGACGCGCTGAAAAAGACCGCAAAAATAACGACAACAGCGACACAAACAGTAATATTACTTATCCTTCTGATACCCTTTATTCTATTCATATGCTTCCCCTGTCGTCACGAAAACACCATCGTTAATTTTGATTATAGCAAAAATCAACAACAAAAAAAGCCTCTGGCAGATTTAATTCTTCTGCCAGAAGCTTTATCGTATCGATTCTTCCAATTATACTGCCTTCAGAGCATTCTCCACGTCTGCAATAAGATCTGCAGCATCCTCCAGACCACAGGAGAGTCTTACCAGTCCTGCCGGAATTCCCGCTGCCGCCAGCTGCTCATCTGTCATCTGACGATGGGTGGAAGTAGCCGGATTCAGACAACAGGTCCTTGCATCTGCCACATGGGTCTCAATGGCTGCGATCTTAAGCTCTTTCATGAAAGCCTCAGCCGCCTTTCTTCCTCCCTTGATCTCAAAGGAAACAACGCCACATCCTCCCTGCGGAAGATACTTCTGTGCCACCTCATAGAAAGGATCACTCTTAAGACCGGAGTAGCTTACCTTCTCGATCTTAGGATGCTTTTCTAAAAATTCTGCCATAGCCTGTCCGTTTTCCACATGACGGGCCATACGTACATGAAGAGACTCCAGTCCCATATTCAGCAGGAAGGCATTCTGCGGTGACTGAATGGAGCCAAAGTCTCGCATCAGCTGAGATGTGGCCTTGGTGATAAAGGCTCCTTCCTTGCCAAACTTCTCTGCATAGACAATGCCGTGGTATGAATCATCCGGCTGACAAAGTCCCGGGAACTTATCCTTATGAGCCATCCAGTCGAAATGACCGGAATCCACAATGGCTCCTCCTACACCTGCACCGTGTCCGTCCATGTACTTGGTGGTGGAGTGGGTTACAATATCCGCTCCCCATTTGATTGGCTGACAGTTCACCGGTGTAGGGAAGGTGTTATCCACAATCAGAGGCACACCGTGTGCATGAGCTGCCTTGGCAAAAAGCTCAATATCAAGTACCGTAAGTGCCGGGTTGGCAATGGTCTCTCCAAAGACAGCCCTTGTATTCTCTTTAAAAGCCCCATTCAGTTCCTCTTCACTGCAATCCGGGCTTACAAAGGTCACTTCAATTCCCATCTTCGCCATGGTAACAGCGATCAGATTAAAGGTCCCTCCATAAATAGAAGAAGATGCAACAATATGGCTGCCACACTCACAGATATTAAAAAGTGCAAAGAAGTTGGCTGCCTGTCCGGAGCTCGTCAGCATCGCAGCACATCCACCCTCTAATTCTGCGATCTTCGCTGCAACCGCATCATTGGTGGGATTCTGAAGTCTAGTATAAAAATATCCGCTATCTTCAAGATCAAACAGTCTTCCCATAGCCTCACTGGACTCATACTTAAAGGTTGTAGACTGAACGATAGGAACCTGTCTCGGTTCACCATTACCCGGACGATACCCGCCCTGTACACACTTTGTTCCCTGACCGAATTCTACTGCCATTCTTCCATGCCCCTTTCCGGTTTCTTTTTCTCACAACAGAGCCTAGTATAACAAAAACAGATGGTCACTTCACCCAAGCAAAGTGGTAGGTTTTTCTGTTTTTTCTGACAACAATATTTCTTTGTGTAAATTTTACAATTTCTATTGTATGCTTGCTAAAATATCGGTAAAATTATACATATAACATCCAGAAGGGAGGATACACATGAACGTTTATACTACGGACAAAGTCAGAAATGTGGTGTTACTAGGCCACAGCGGGGCGGGCAAGACCAGCCTCTTGGAATCGGTTGCTTTCCTTGCGGGACAAATCCCGCGGCCCGGAACCATTGATGCTGGTAACACCATTTCCGACTACGACAAACTGGAGATCGAGAACCATTTTTCCATCAACACCTCTGTTGTTCCCATCCCGTGGAATGACACCAAAATTAATTTCCTGGACACTCCGGGATATTTTGAATTCATTGGAGAAGTAGAAGAAGCTGTAGCTGCTGCTGACAGTGCCATCATTGTTATTTCCGGCAAGAACGGGATCGAGGCCGGCACCAAACGGGCCTGGGAGATCTGCGAACGATTCCACCTCCCCCGTATGTTCTTTGTAACCGAAATGGATGTGGATAAGGCCAGCTACCGTGAGATCGTTGAAGGGCTACAGGACCTCTACGGCAAGAAGATCGCCCCCTTCCATTTCCCGATCCGTGAGAATGAGGAATTTGTCGGCTATGTCAATGTGATCCAGCAGATCGGTAAGCGCTGGAAGGCCGACGGCACAGTGGAACACTGTGATGTACCAGACTATTCCACAGAGTACCTGTCCCAGTACAGGGAGATCCTGATGGAATCCGTTGCCGAGACCTCGGATGAATTTATGGACCGGTATTTTAACGGAGATGAATTCTCAGAAAACGAGATCCGTTCCGCTCTAAGAGCCAATGTTTCCTCCGGTGACATCGTCCCTGTTATGATGGGCTCCAACCTTACCAACCGGGGCATGTATACCATGATGTATGACATCCTCAAATATCTTCCTTCCCCGGAAGACCGTACCATTTCCGGTATTCACGCCGATACCAACGAAGTCTACGAAGCAAATTATGATTTTTCCAAGCCCAAGAGCGCTTACTGCTTCAAGACCATTGTTGATCCCTTTGTGGGCAAGTACTCCCTCATCAAGGTGAACTCCGGTGTCCTAAAGACAGATGACATCCTCTTTAACAAACATAAACAGACGGAAGAGAAGATCGGCAAACTCTATGTTCTTACCGGCAATAAGGCAGTGGAAGTTCCCGAGCTACATGCCGGAGATATCGGCGCCCTGTCCAAGCTAAATAACCTGGCTACCACCGATTCCCTTTCCACGAAGAACCAGCCGATCCTATATATCCGTACTGCTATTTCCACTCCTTACACCTTCAAGCGGTATAAGACCATCAACAAAAAGGATGAAGATAAGGTGGCCCAGGGTCTTGCAAGACTTTGCCTGGAGGATCTTACCATTAAGTTGGTAAATGACAGTGCCAACCACCAGTCTCTGATCTATGGTATCGGAGACAGACACATTGACATCGTCATGGCCAAACTAAAAGAACGGTATAAGGTGGAGGTAGAACTGACTGAACCGAAGATCCCCTTCAAGGAGACCATCCTCGGCTCCTCTGATGTAGAATATAAGTATAAAAAGCAGTCCGGTGGTCATGGTCAATACGGCCATGTGAAGATGCGTTTTTCTCCGGATGAGGATCCGGAATGCAGTTACCACTTTACAGAATGTGTGGTTGGCGGTGCCGTTCCCAAGAACTACTTCCCTGCCGTTGAAAAGGGCCTTGCAGAAGCTGTCCTTGCCGGTCCTCTAGCCGGTTATCCTGTGATCGGTATCCACGCTGAGCTATACGACGGATCTTTCCATACGGTAGACTCCTCAGAAATGGCCTTTAAGACCGCCGCAAGAGAGGCCTTTAAAAAGGGAATTATGGAAGCAAAGCCCATCCTCCTAGAGCCAATTGAGACCCTACGGGTGGTGGTTGATGATACCTACACCGGAGATGTTATGGGTGATCTGAATAAGAGAAGAGGTCGTGTCCTTGGAATGAATCCTACCGATTTCCAGAAGACAGAGATCCTTGCAGAAGTTCCCTTAGCCCAGCTCTACGGATACGATACAAGGCTTCGCTCCATGACCAGTGGCAGTGGAACCTTCTCTTATGAACTTGCCCGATATGAACAGGTACCGGCTGAGATCCAGAAGGCAGAAGTCGAACGCCGGGCCTCTAAGTTAAAAGACAAAGAAGAAGAATAACACTTCCTTTCCTTCAACAAAAGAACCCCAGGATCCGAAGATCCCGGGGTTCTCTTTACGCTTGGACAAAATATAAATAGCGAAATGCTATAAAATGTAATTCTTAATCAGTAATTACTCGATAACGGAAGCAACTCGGCCTGAACCTACAGTACGTCCACCCTCACGGATAGCGAATGTAAGACCCTGCTCCATAGCTACTGGGTGGATGAGCTCGATTGTCATCTCTACGTTATCACCAGGCATGCACATCTCTGTTCCCTCTGGAAGAGTGATGATACCTGTAACGTCAGTTGTACGGAAGTAGAACTGTGGACGGTACTCATTGAAGAATGGAGTATGACGACCACCCTCGTCCTTAGTAAGTACGTAAACCTGAGCAGTAAACTTCTTGTGACATGTAACAGTACCTGGCTTAGCAAGAACCTGTCCACGCTCGATAGCGTCACGGTCTACACCACGAAGAAGAGCACCGATGTTATCACCAGCCTGAGCATCATCAAGAGTCTTACGGAACATCTCGATACCTGTAACTACAGTCTTGCCAACCTCTTCATGGATACCAAGAATCTCAACCTCGTCGTTAACGTGAAGCATACCACGCTCTACACGACCAGTTGCTACAGTACCACGACCTGTGATTGTGAATACATCCTCTACAGGCATGATGAAGTTCTTATCGATATCTCTCTGAGGATCAGGGATATACTCATCAACTGTGTTCATGAGCTCCATGATCTTGTCGCCCCACTCGCCGTTTGGATCCTCAATAGCCTTAAGAGCAGAACCCTTGATGATTGGGCATCCCTCGAAACCATACTCCTCAAGCTGCTCAGTAACTTCCATCTCTACGAGCTCGATAAGCTCTGGATCGTCAACCATATCGCACTTGTTAAGGAATACTACGATGTAAGGTACACCTACCTGACGAGCAAGAAGGATGTGCTCCTTAGTCTGAGCCATAACACCGTCTGTTGCAGCTACTACAAGGATAGAACCATCCATCTGAGCAGCACCAGTGATCATGTTCTTAACGTAATCAGCATGACCCGGGCAATCTACGTGAGCGTAATGTCTCTTAGCTGTCTCGTACTCAACGTGAGCTGTAGAGATAGTGATACCTCTTTCACGCTCCTCTGGAGCCTTATCGATGTTAGCGAAATCAACCTGTGCGTTACCGTCTACACGAGCAGCAAGTACAGATGTGATAGCAGCTGTAAGAGTTGTCTTACCGTGATCTACGTGTCCGATTGTACCGATGTTTACATGTGGCTTGCTTCGATTAAAATGCTCTTTTGCCATTTCAAATTTCCTCCTGTGGAATATTTGCCCCTAAGGGGCTAGTGTCTGATTACCAACTAAATTCAATTATATTAAATTTAGTTGTTTCTTTCAACTGGTTTTTACATAGTCCCCCTGGAAAACCAGGGCGACTATGCATCACCAGATTTTAGCAACAATAAGATAATTCTATATTACTTATGGTTATTCAGGATCTGCTCCTGTACGTTCTTTGGAACTGCCTCATAGTGATCGAAGAACATGGAGTAGTTACCACGACCCTGTGTAGAAGAACGAAGGTCTGTTGAGTATCCGAACATCTCAGCAAGTGGAACGAATGCCTTAACGAGCTTACCGTTTCCACCAACATCTTCCATACCCTCAACACGTCCACGACGAGAGTTAACGTCACCGATAACATCTCCCATGTACTCCTCAGGCATTGTAACCTCAACCTTCATGATCGGCTCGAGGATCTGAGGATTAGACTTCTTCATAGCTTCCTTGAAACACATAGAACCTGCGATATGGAAAGCCATCTCGGAAGAATCGACTTCGTGGTATGATCCGTCGTATACAGTAGCGGAAATACCAACAACCGGGAATCCGCAAAGTACACCGGACTTAGCAGCCTCTTCGATACCTGTTCCAACAGATGGGATGTACTCCTTCGGGATTGCTCCACCGACAACGGCGTTAACAAACTTGAAGGTCTCCTCACCGTTGACATCCATCGGCTCGAACTTAACCTTACAGTGACCGTACTGTCCACGACCACCAGACTGCTTAGCATACTTGTACTCCTGATCAACAGGCTGTGAGAAGGACTCCTTGTATGCTACCTGTGGAGCACCAACGTTAGC
>CADCQT010000067.1 GCA_902803645.1 uncultured Lachnospiraceae bacterium
GAAACGCTGAATTTACCAGCATTTCACACGAGAAACAATTCTGGAACCATCGAAAAGGTATATAAAGATATAGATGGGGAGCTTACAGCATCGTATCTTAAAATATGATAAAAGAAAGCCCCCGGGGAAAGCGTGGCTGCCTTCCTCGGGGACTTTGAAGGTTGTAGAGGGGACTACATCCTTCGGTGAGGGGAGAAAAAAGTAACACGTTGTGTGTTTCTGAATGCATACTATCATACAAAAGGTTACAGAAAGGACACAGTCTGAAACTTTTATGAATCCGCTGAGTTCAAGTCTCGCCCACGAGAGAGTTGGCGCGGGATTCCCCCGGAAAGAGCAAAAACGAAGGATCGCGGGGTAATTATCACGGGAAGAGTCGAGCTGGAGCAGGCTTGGGAAGGGAGAAACCCCCCGGAACAAGTCAAAAAGGGAATTTGCGGGGGAAATGGAGGCGATCGGTCAGCGGGAAAGCGAGACAGGGAAGGGAGAAACTCCCCGGAACAAGCCAAAAAGGGAATTTGCGGGGGAAATGGAAGTGATCGGTCAGCGGGAAAGCGAAGCTGGGAAGAGAGAAACCCCCCGGAACAAGCCAAAAAAGCAAGTTGCGGGGGAAAAGTCAGCAAGAAGTCAGCAGCCGGAAGCCAGGAGAGCAGCCGAAATCCCCCGGAAAGAGCATCAAGCAAGTGTTTTCTCGTAGGATGCCTTCCTCGTTAAGTCATCTAACAGTTCGCTGACCTGCTTACGATAGACCGGATGGATCAGGTAAGGATTTAGCTCGGTCAGCGGGGCCAGTACAAAGTCCCGTTTTGGAATCTCCGGATGAGGCAGCAGAAGCTGAGGATCATCACTGATACGATCATCAAAAAAGAGGATGTCCAGATCCAGAGTCCTAGGGCCCCAGTGCTGCTTACGTTCTCGTCCCATTTCCTTTTCGATGGACTGGGTGATACGAAGAAGAGCCTTCGGTTCTAATATGGTCTCCAGATAGATCGCCCCGTTTACGAAATCCGGCTGGTCCTTTACCCCGTAGGGTTTGGTGGAGATCAGAGATGTCAAACGGAGATTGCGGATATCCTTGTGGCGGGAGAGAAGAAGGGCAGCCTTCTCAATTGTACCCTTAGAATCTCCGATGTTGGAACCTACTCCGAGATAGACCCGGTGCCAGCCCCGTGTGATCTGAACCCCAACGGTGCCAAGGGAAGTCATGAGAGGAGCCCAGGGCTTTTTCACGGTGACCTGTAGCATGGTTACAGAAGAAAAACTGTGGAGGATCTTCCTGGCGATCTGTTCTGCCAGAGTCTCGATGAGGTCGTAGACTTCCTCCTGTACCAGATCCTTGACCTGAGAGCATATCCGGCTGTAGTCAACGGTGTCTTTGCAGGCATCGGTTTCTGCCGCCAAGGTCGTGTCAACGGATAATTCCATTGAAATCAGAAATTTCTGTCCCAGTTTTTTCTCTTCGGCGAGAACACCGTGATATCCGAAGCATTCCAGGTCTTCTATGATAATCTTATCCGTCATGTTCTACTCCAATCTCTATTCTTCATGTTATGCTCTTATGCTTCCATTTCTTTGCGGATTACATCCGTCATGGCCAGGGCCCGCTTATTGGCACGGACATTGTGAACACGGAAAATCTGACAACCTGCAGCCCTTCCCAGAACATTTAAGGCAGCGGTGGCCTCTTCTCTCTGATCCACCGGGAGGTCTAAGGACTTGCCGATGATGGACTTACGGGAAATACCCAAAAGGATCGGAAGATCAAAGGCCTTTAAGTCCTCAAGGTATGCCATACTAAGGATATTACCCTGCAAATCCTTGGCAAAGCCCACACCCGGATCGATCATGATATTCTCACGGGAGATTCCGGCAGTAAAGGCAATGTCCAGCTGTGCTTTTATATCATCTAACAGCTGATTGCGAAAACCATACTGAGGGTTCTCTTTAGACAGGTTAAGGTAGGAAGAACCCTTTGTGGCAGAGGGCATAACATCCGGTCTGTTATGCATGATACATACCGGCTTTTTAGATGCTGCAACCACCTGTGCCATTTTGTGTTCAGGATCCTCCGGATAGGAAAGTCCCCAGATATCGTTGATCATATCGGCGCCCTTTTCAAGGACAGTTTTCGCCACCTGATATTTATAAGTATCAACAGAAATGGGGATATCAAAACGAGCCTTTAAAGCCTCAATCACAGGAAGGACACGCTGCAGTTCTTCCTCACAGGAGATGAGAGTATATCCCGGTCTTGTGGATTCTCCACCTACGTCGAAGATGTCTACCCCGTCTTCTACCATTTGAGCAGCCCTGTCGATGACGGCGTCCAGGTTGGCATAGGAGCCGCCGTCAGAGAAAGAATCCGGTGTGATATTCAGGATTCCCATGATGTAAGAAGTACCGTTTGTAAAATCAAAATTCCTTGAGCCGATGTTCATGTTGTCTCTCCCTTTTGTCTAGCGTATGATGGTTTGATTTTTCTTATGTCTGTCCCACTTGCAGGTATCTGCAGCAGAACAGGTAAAACAGAGGCGGCTGAGCCGGTCTGCTTCTTTTAATAGTATGGCAAGGTCTGTTTGGTCACCGGAAGGGGCATCCTGTCCCCGGTGAGATCGGATCATCCGAAGAATCTGATCGGATTCCTCCGGGGAGTATTCGCAGCGGGGAAGGATCTCTTCGGCGATGGCAGCAGAAGCCCGGTCATGAGAGATCCCCTCCTCATATTCTCTTCCCCTGCCGATATCGTGGAGGAGAGCGGCAGCATAGATCAGATCCTTAAGCTCCTCCGGTTTACGGCCGCAAAAGGCGGCGGGGTCCGAGAGAAGCCGTTCGAGAACAGAAATATATGTGATCCTGGCAACATCGAGAAGATGGCAGATATCATGACCACAGTAGATCCGATCCCCTTCCAGCTGCTGTATCCTGGCCAGTTCGGAGGAAAAGAGGGGATCCCTTAGGATACGATGGTAGCGTTCTGTCATCCGGTGACTCCCATTAAGGCCAGTGCTTCCTGCTTCTTCTGAGGATCTTCCCGGAAAACACCCCGGCTGGCATAGGAGACGGTACGTGCGCCCCGCTTTTTGATCCCCCGCATGGTCATGCACAGATGTTCAGCCTCGATGACCACCAGAACACCTTTGGCATCCAGTGCTTTTTCCAGTTCATCGGCGATTTGGCCGGTCATTCTTTCCTGGATCTGAAGACGTCGGGCATATACCTCCACCAGACGTCCCATTTTGCTAAGCCCTACCACCTTGCCATTTGGAATGTAGGCAATATGTACGTTCCCGAAGAAGGGAAGCATATGATGTTCACAGAGGGAATAGAACTCGATGTTTTTCTCAACAACGATCTCGCTGTCCGGAGCCGAGAAGACCTTGGAGAGATGTTCTTTTCCGTCCTTATCCATGCCGCCAAGAAGTTCTTGGTACATCCGGGCAACACGGGCCGGTGTCTCCTTTAGACCCTCCCGGTTTGGGTCTTCTCCCACCGCTTCTAAAAGCATGGTAATGGCCTGTTCGATCTTTTGCGTATCCATGGTTTTCTCCTAAATCTGTTGCGTTTATTGTAAAAAACTCCTGTGTAGTATATCCATACCACACAGGAGCAAATCAAATCTCTTATGTAGCAGCGGGATGCGGAATCAAAATCGTAAGCTTCTGCTATTCGTCCCACTGACAACTCCCTGTTCAATGGGCACTATCGGAGGAATTCCTCCTGACGCTTTCATTCCTACTCTGCGTTTATTGTGATGTCTTTGACACTATAGCTCTTTTACATGGTACTGTAAAGAGAAAATCTGACGAAGTTTTCCTACAAAATACAGGGATCCGAAGGCAAGGAGCACATCATCACAGGCTGCAAGTCCAAGGGAGACGGCCTCCTCATAGGAGGCGGCAGGCCTGGCGGAATACCCCTTTTCTCTAAGGTAGTCGGCAAGTTCTACCGCATCCATAGCCCTGGGGGAATCCGGAGCGACGGTGATAAATTCCTTTGCCAAAGGTCCCATGATCTTTATAATCTCCCGATAATCCTTATCCTTTAGAACGCCGAAGATGAAGGTGATTTTCTTCTCCGGGAAATAGGCCCGAAGGCTTTCTGATAGGACCCGGGCGCCCTGAACATTATGACCTCCATCCACCAGGACATAGGGGTCTTTGCTGATTAGTTCAAAGCGGCAGGGCCAGGTGGTATGGGCCAGCCCCTCGGATATCATATCGTTTATATTACATAATGTATGATATCCCAGCTGTTCCAGAACACAGGAGGCCGCCTCTGCCGCCAGGGAGGCATTTTCCGGCTGGTAAGTTCCAAGGAGAGGAATCCTTACAGCTTCATCTGTCAGAGGAAGATAAAAACTCTGTCCTTCTACGGAACGGGAAAGAAGCTTTGCCGGCGGTTCTATGATCTCCAGGGGAACGTGAAGCTTCTGGCAGGTCTCCTGCAAAACCTGCTCTGCTTCTTTGGGCTGGGGAAGGGATAAGACTTTCGTCCCGGCCTTAATGATGCCCGCCTTCTCCCTGGCAATGGCAGTCAGGGTGTCTCCCAGGATCTGGGTATGATCCAGGCTGATCCTTACGAAAAGAGCAAGGAGAGGGGATTCTATCACATTGGTGGCGTCGGTTTTTCCTCCCATACCCACTTCCAACAGAACGATGTCACAGCCCTCTTCCAGAAAATAGAGGAAGGCCATGGCAAGGGTCATCTCAAAGGGAGAAGGGAAAAAACGTCCCTCCTGTCGCATCTCCTCTGCAGCTGTAATCACGGTGGACAGATGTCTGGCCACAGCTTCCTGTGGAATCATCTCGCCGTCGATTTGGACCTGCTCTTCATAGTCGACAAGTTCCGGTGAGGTGAAACTTCCGGTCCTAAGACCGGCTGTGGTAAGGATGGAGCGCAAAAAGGCCAAGGTGGATCCCTTGCCGTTGGTTCCGGTTATATGGACAAATTTCAGTTTCTTCTGGGGATCGCCAAGACGGGAACAAAGAGCTGTAATGGCATTCAGATCGTATGTGATCTTACCCGATAAAACACCTGCCGGGGTAAAAGCCGGCAGGTGTCGTAGATAATGTAAACACTCGTTATAGGTCATCTTGCCTCGAATTCTGTCATGTGCTTTTTCATTGCAAGGAAACTCTCTTCGCTGATAACGTGCTCGATACGGCAGGCATCCTCTTCTGCAGTGGCGGGATTGACTCCCAGTTCGATGAGCCACTTGGTAAAAAGGGTGTGACGTTCATAAACGTTATTGGCGATATTGGCACCAACCTCTGTCAGGTAGATAAAACCGGCATCCGTAACGGTAATAAGACCCAGGGTGCGAAGTTTCTTCATGGCAACACTGATGCTAGAGTTCTTATGGTTGGTTTCTTCGGCTATATCAACTGCCCGGACAACCGGCAGACGTTTGCTTAAGACTAAAATGGTTTCCAGGTAGTCTTCGGATGACTGTTGAACTTTCATAATAGTTTCACCTTTCTAATCACTTTTTGATTATTATAACACATACGAGGTTTTCTTCAATCCTTGTCTATGGGAATACTTTTGTTATACTGATAGCGTTGTAAGTATTGTTATATTGATAGAAAAGGCAGGAGCGTTATGCGAATTATTTTTGTCCGGCACGGTGAACCGGATTATGCAACCGATACATTGACAGACCAAGGGAAAAGGGAGGCGGCAGCCCTTGCAGCCCGGGTGAAGGAGAAGAAATGGAAGGTGGAGAAGTGTTATGTTTCTACTATGGGAAGAGCCAGGGAGACGGCGGCTCCCACCCTTGAGGTCTTAGGACAGAGTGCGGTTGCCTATGACTGGCTGCGTGAGTTTGATCCCCGAATCAAGGATCCTTCCACCGGGGAGGAGCATTGTGCCTGGGACCTTCAGCCTCAGGATTATACAGCGGATCCAATGATGATGGATCCCAAGGAGTGGATGCATTCTGCCTTCTATGCACAGTATCCCGAGATCGAAGAAGAGGCGAAGAAAGTATATAAGGGAATCGATGATCTGGTGGCGGAGTACGGATATATCCGGCATGGAGAATACTTTGATTTCGTTGATCCCACCGGCCATGTAAATCCGGCGGAGTGCGAAGATATTATGCTTCACGGAACTTCTAATTATGTGGTGAGGGATGAGGATGATGAGAAGACCATTGTAATCTTCTGTCATCTGGGGGTGACAGGACTGATCTTAAGTCACCTTCTTGGAATCTCTCCTGTGGCCATCTGGCATGGCATTTGTATTCCTCCCACAGGTCTTACGGTGGTGAATACGGAGAAGCGCCTTCATAACCAGGCCCATTTCCGGATCCAGGCTCTTGGAGATACGGCGCACCTGTATAGGGCAGGAATTCCTCTGTCCGGATATGCGGCGTTTTCTCCGGTGTTTAATGGCTGATATCCGATCCGCGCCAGTTTAGATAGTCCTGAAGGTAGACCTGGCTATATTGGTAGAGGTGATCGTGAATTCGTATATGATCCTCAGTGGTTACGATGTAACCGCCGAGGTATTTTTTGTTTAGTTGCCGGTGGACGGCTTCCCGCAGCTGTTCATTAAAAGAGACATCCCGTTTACTTTCCCGGCACCAGCCGCTGGGATGGTTATGGAAGTTTAAGATCCCCTCGAAGTCCCGATGTCTCCAAAAATATTTGAGGATTTCATCCGCCTTCATGTGGATTCGATATTCATCTCCCTCGCAGATGAGGAAAAGATCTTGGATCTGCATTCCTTTGGTGGTGACAAAGAAGGAGGATTCCCTGTCCAGATGCCGGATCCTATAATACCGGTCCAGTTCCCGGATACAGTTTTCTACGGTAAGTTCCGGAGTTTCTTCGGTTTCAGATAGTAATTTTACGCTTCTGTAACCCTCATACAGGCGATAGATCTTCATGGCAGCTCCTTGCGGGGTCTTCTTTTATATTATATAATGCAATTCCGGGCTAATTTTAGCAGTAGAGAATCATAAATTCAATGAGGTAAACAGAATGAAAATTGCAGTGACATACGAAGATGGTAAGATCTTCCAACATTTTGGTAAGAGCAAGGCGTTTAAGGTATATGAGGTTAGCGACAACAAGGTGGTATCCAGTGATATCCTTGACCCCAACGGTGTGGGGCATGAGGCACTGGCAGATGTTTTGGCTGATCAGGGCGTGTCGGTTCTGATCTGTGGTGGCCTTGGCGGTGGTGCCCAGGCAGCGCTTTCTTCTGCAGGAATCGAAGTTTTCTCCGGTGCTGAGGGAGATGCAGACGCAGCGGTAGAATCCTATCTGGCAGGAACCCTAGAGTCAGCCGGTGTGAACTGTGATCATCATGATCATGAGCACGGCGAGGGTGGCTGTGGCGGTTGCGGTCACCATGAGGAGGAAGGCAGCGGCTGTGGTGGCTGCGGCGGCTGTGGTTCCCATGAGCTTACCGTCCTCTATGAGGGTAAGAATGCAGGTAAGACAGTGAAGGCACATTACTGCGGGACCTTAGATGACGGAAGCCAGTTTGATTCTTCTTACGACAGGGGAGAGCCATTGGAGTTCGTTGCCGGAGTCGGCATGATGATTGCCGGATTTGACAAGGCCGTTGTGAATATGGAAGTCGGTGAGACCGTCAATGTTCATTTGGAGCCATCCGAGGCATACGGAGAAGTGGATCCTCAGGCGATCTTTACAGTTCCCATGTCTCAGATGCCGGGAGTAGAAGAGCTTGCCATCGGTGATCGTGTAGCTCTTTCTAATCCATACGGTCAGCAGTTCCCTGTTGTGGTCAAGGATAAGACAGAGACAGAGATCACCTTTGATGCCAACCATGATTTGGCAGGAAAGGCCCTGAATTTCAAGATCGAGCTTGTATCGGTTGCAGAATAATAACAGAGGGATGCCGGGAGAGATTCCCGGCATTTTTTTAAAAAGAAAATTTGCGTAGAAAATTTTTCAGATATTTCTGCGATTCTTAACATTAAAGTGTGACAGCGGCGTCTTACTATGGTATGCTAGGGGTAGGTGTGGCACAGGGGTAGTGCCGGCTTTTGTGAGGATGAGAGTACAACAGAAAGAGGGGGAACATGAAAGTAATCGTAGTGGATGTTCAGAAAGGGATCACGGACGAGAGACTGTATAATTACGAGGGATTCATGGTCAGATCAAGGCGGATCCTTCTGGCTGCGAGACAGTCCAATGTGGAAGTGATCTATGTGCAGCATGATGACGGACCGGGGAGTGGTTTTTCCAAGGGAGATGAAGATTTTCAGATCGCAGAGCAGCTGAGACCGATGGATGGGGAAAAGGTCTTTATCAAGGAATATAACAGCTGTTTTTCCAATAAGAAGTTCGAGAGATATCTTGAGGATTGCGAAGAGAATACCCTGATTCTTGTGGGGCTTCAGACGGATTTTTGCATGGATGCCACCATCAAGTCAGCTTTTGACAGAGGGTATCGGATCATCGTTCCGAAGGGATGTAATTCTACCTTTGATAATGATTACATGGATCGTGCAACCACATACCGTTATTATAATGAATATCTTTGGCCGGATCGTTTTGCCCAGTGTGTTTCAGTGGAAGAGACCATTAATCTGATGCTGGGGCAGAGAAAGGTTGCGATCTGACCTTCTATTTCATTTTATAAAAGGGAGGAGATATATGCGTGCACTTGTAGTGAATTGTAGTCCGGTAAGTACCGGGGCAAAAGCAGAGATCTGCAGGCTTGTTGCAAGAGAACTTGAGTCAGACTTCAAGGTGAGATCCATTTGCATCGATGCGTATGTATTCGGCTTTTGCAAGGGGTGCCGAAGCTGTCTTGAGACAGGGGAATGTGTGCAGAGGGATGATGTGGCGGAGATCATGGAGGAGTATGATCGGGCGGATGTGATCGTGACCGTTTCCCCATCCTATTGGGGAGATGTGCCGGGGCAGTTTAAGGCCTTTATCGATCGCTGTACCCCCTGGTGTAATACCCATGAGCCCCATGCATCCCTGCAGCCCGGGAAGTGTGGATATTCCATTGCTCTTCGGGCAGGAAGCAGTATGAAGGAATGCAATCGGATTATGGATACCATCGAGCATTTTTACGGACATCTGGAGATCAAAGGCTGCGGAAGGCTGGGCCTGTGTAAGGTAGAGTGTAAGCAGGATGTGGCCCTTCGAAGTGGAGAGATCTCAGCCTTTTGCCAGAGGATTACGGAAGAGAATAATGCTGAGATCCGTCAGATCGAGGAATTATATAACGATAGAACTCCGGCGTGAGGCGATGGCCTGGAGATGAGGACGACAGTAAAGGAAGCTACATGACAGACATTATTATCGTAGAGGATAACCGGGAGATCGCTACCGTACTAAGGGATTTTTTGGAGCAGGAGCAATATACAGTGGCAGTGGCAGATACGGGAGAGAAGGCCCTGGAGATTTTTGAACGGTATGGTTGCAGGCTTATCATCCTGGATATTATGCTTCCGGGGGTGGATGGTTTTCAGGTATGTTCTAAGATTCGTGAGACTTCCAATGCCCATATTCTCATCGTCTCCGCAAGGGGAAGCAAGGAAGACATGCTTAAGGGGCTTCGGATCGGTGCAGATGACTACATCGAGAAGCCTTATGATGTGGACCTTCTATTAGCGAAGATTCACGGCATCTTCAAGAGAAAGTATGCGATCTCTGAGTTAAAGGATCAGGAGATCTGTCTGGATCTTGTGAAGGAAGCGGTTATGGTAGAGGGGCAAATGGTGGAAATGACCTCCAAGGAATTTGCCCTTCTCCGCCTCTTGATGGAGAATAAGGGGGTTGTTCTGAAAAAGGACTATCTCTTTAACTCCATCTGGGGAAGTGACAGTGATTCGGAGTTACAGACGTTGACCGTACATATCAAGTGGCTAAGGGAGAAGATCGAGAAGGATCCTAAGAATCCGCGGCATATTATCACACAATGGGGCAAGGGATATCGTTATGAATAAGTTACGACGTGTAGCATTGCTGGTTCTTTTTTTAGAACTGGCTATTTTTATGTTCAGCTATGTATCGCTGATGTATCAGGGAGGCCGGAAGGATCGCGGAATGGTCCGGGTGGAGATCAAGCGGGCAAAAGACCAGATCCGGCAGGGAAAGACCACGGATGAAGACCTTAGGGCCATAGCGGAGGAGTATGCCCTGATCCGGGATATTCGGTTGTATGATCCGGAGTATGTGGATAACCGGGAATACCGGGTGGAAGAAGTGGGGGGCAGCCTCTATCAGTTTGATTATGAGACAAAAAGCACAGGAGAGGCAGGATCCCTTTTGCTGTTTTCTTTTTTCGCTCTTTTTCTTATGACCCTTGGGGCCTTTTTTTATGTGGATAAAAGGATCCTTCGTCCGGCAGAAAATATGACAGAACTTACCCGGGAACTGGCGAAGGGCAATCTGTCACGGCCTCTTCTGCAGGAAAAGAGCGGATATCTGAAATCTTTTCTGTGGAGTGTGGATATGTTGCGGGAGACCCTGGAAGATAACAGGCGGCGGGAGATGGCTCTGGAAAAAGAGAAAAGGTCTCTTGTTCTCTCCCTGGCCCATGATATCAAGACACCTCTTTCGGCTCTGGATCTCTATACAAAGGCATTGTCAGATAATCTCTACGAGGATGAAGAGAAGAAAAACGCGGCTCTCCTGGGAATTGCCAAGAACAAGGAAGAGATCCGTTCCTATGTGGACCGGATCACAGCGGCTTCCCGGGAGGACTTTTTGAACCTGGAGGTAAGAGCGCAGGAGGCATATATTTCTTCTGTTATGGATCCGGTTCGGAAGTATTACAGGGACAAACTGCAACTGCTGTCCATCCCCTTTACCATACTTCCCTATGAGGATGCTCTGATCCGTTGTGATCGGGATCGTCTGGTGGAAGTACTGCAGAACTGTATGGAAAATGCGGTTAAATATGGAGATGGCCGGGAAATTACAGTCAGCATCCGACAGGAAGAGGAATGCAAGCTCTTTACCGTTAAAAACACCGGTTGCACCTTAAGGGAGGATGAACTGGATGCCGTGTTCGATTCCTTCTACCGGGGAAGCAATGCGGGAAATCAGCCGGGGAGCGGACTTGGGCTGTATATCTGCCGGCAGTTGCTGCATAAGATGGATGGAGAGATTTACGCAGAAATGGAAGATGGGTGCTTTCTGGTCACCCTGGTGCTTCGAAAAGTATAAGGGGACTTTCACTTAATGATTATTTAATAATTTCCATGCTATCCTCCTTTTGTAACAGAGAGGAGAAGGGGCCTGACCGGATGGGACAGGCCGGGGATGAAAGGAAGAGAGCGCATGTATGGCAGGTTATTGAGAAAAGATATGAAGCGAAAACGCACGATGAACGTGATCATCTTTTTGTTTACGATCATTGCAGCGTGTTTTGTGGGAAGCGGACTTTCCAATGTGGTCACGGTTTTGAACGGAACGGATTATTTCTTTGACAAGGCAAGGATCGGAGATCTGTTCATTGTGGATTACGGGGATGGAAAGGAGACGATCCGCAGATTAAAAAGTTTAAGCTGCGTGTCCGAAGTTCGTCAGGATCCCGGCATCATCGGTGTTGTCTCCGATCTTGAGACCCGGCCGGGGAAGGAGTTAAAGGATAACAGCATGATGATGGTTCAGCCGGTCTATCAGGATGGTATGTGCTTTTTTGATGAAAACAATCAGAAGATCACCTCCGTTAAGCAAGGACAGATCTATCTTCCTGTGAAGCTGATGGATCAGCATAATTTTAAGATCGGAGATAAGATCTATGTAACAAATCATGGAGTGATCACGAAGCCCCTTACCATTGCCGGAAGTGTGAAGGACGGTCTGTTCAGTACCACCATGATGGGATCTTCCCGTGTTCTTGTCAGCCGGTTTGAGTATCATCTTTTGACCATGGCCTGCGATCAGACTAACTCCTATGGAAATATTATCTGTGTAAAGACCACCGATCCCAACTTGGTAAACGGTAAGATCGCAGATATTAAAAGCATTTCCATGACCATGACAGCAGAGAAATTAAAACTGGCCTATATCATGTATATGATTGTGGCTATGGTGGTGCTGGCCATCAGTGTATGCCTGATCCTTGTGTCTTTTGTGGTATTAAAGTATGTGATCACATTCTCCATCAATGAGGAGTTTCGGGAGATCGGCATTATGAAGGCCATTGGAATCCGTAGTCCAAAGATCCGCAGCCTGTTTGCTGTTAAGTATGCCTGTATCGCTGTGGCAGGATCCGCTATTGGATTTTTTGTCAGCATTCCCTTTGGTAATATGCTCATCGATTCTGTGTCGGATGCTATGGTACTGGGAAACGAAGGGGGGATTTTCCTAAACCTCTTAGGAGCTGTATTGGTAGCTGTCCTGATGGTGGGATTGGCATACTATTCCACCCGTAAGGTGAAAAAATGCTCCCCGATGGATGCCATCCGATGTGGACAGACAGGGGAACGCTATGGAAAGAATTCCCGGTTGAAGCTGTCTGCCTCCGGGATGCAAAATCCCTTGTTTTTGGCAGTAAATGATATTTTATCTTCACCGAAACGATATATTACCATTATGATCTCCTTTTTCCTGTGCTCCGTCTTCACCTTTGGACTGGTGCTGATGGCGGATACCATGCGAAGCGACCGGTTGATCACATCCTTTGGTAAGAAATCGGATATCTATCTGGATCCGGAGAGCATCAGTCGAAGAGATAGGGATTATATCGTACAGGGGAAGTATTCCGAGGATCCGGCTTTTTGGGAGAAAGGCAATCCCTATACCAGGTCAGTCCGTGAGATCGAGCAGCTTCTTAAGGAAGAGAAGATGCCCGGGCGGGTCAGTGCCGAATTGTTTTATGCCTATAAGATCAAAGTCAATGGAATTGAGAAGACCCAGTATTTTGAACAGAATCCCTATATCAATATCCGGGATTATACCTATGCAAAGGGAACACCTCCGGCAAAAAGTGATGAGATTGCCATTACACAGAAGGTCTCCGATGAACTCGGGATCGATATCGGGGATACGATTACCGTGAACTTCGGTTCAGAGAAAAAGAACTGTATGGTAACCGCCTTTTATACCACTATGAACCAGCTGGGAGACTGCATCCTGCTCTATACCAAGGCCCCCACAGATCCCAGGGATGTGGTGGTGATGATGAAATACCAGATCGATTTCAAGGATCATCCTTCGTCTCAGGTGATCGATCAGCGGGTGAAGAAACTGCAGAAGATCTATCATACAAAGGATGTCATGAATGCCACCGACTATGTTGTAGACTGTATGAAATCGGCGGATGCCATGGATGCTGTAGTGAAGCTGCTTGTGATCATTACGCTGATGGTGGTGACGCTGGTGGCCATTTTGATGGAGAGATCCTTCATCTCGGATGAAGAGGGAAGCATAGCGCTCCTTCGGGCTATCGGATTTTCGGAGGGCTCCATTATTTCCTGGCATGTTCTTCGGTTCATGTTTGTGGCTCTTATAGCAGAGAGTCTGGCGGTGGCCCTGGCCCTTCCGCTGACTCATTTGTGGGGAGATCCGATCTGGGTCATGATGGGACAGGCAAAGATTCAGTATTATTTTAAGCCCCTTTCTCTTCTGGTGGTTTATCCCGGACTGATCCTGGGGGTAACACTTCTGGCGGCATCCCTGACGGCCCTTTATACGAAGAAGATTAAGGCAAGAGACATTATAACCATTGAATAGAGGAGACCAGCTATGGCAAAGATATTGGAAGTAAAAGATTTATGCAAGACCTATGTGGTGGACAAGAGACAGAACAACGTATTAAAGAATGTAAATTTTACCATTGAGGAGGGGGACATGGTTGCCATTATGGGCCCATCCGGTTCCGGTAAATCCACCCTGCTTTATTCCGTGTCCGGAATGGATCGCCCCACCAGCGGAGAAGTGATCTTTGACGGAGAGGATATACGGAGATTTTCAGAGAAAAAGCTGACAGCCACCAGACTTTCTAAAATGGGCTTTATTTTTCAGCAGATGTATATGATGAAAAACCTGTCTATTCTAGATAATGTCCTTCTCCCGGCTGTGGAGAACAGGGGGGAAAAAGAGAACCGGAAGGAAAAAGTGGAGCGTGCCATTTCCCTTTTACGTAAAATGGGGATCGTAGAGGTGGCGGACCATGATATCAACGAAGTCTCCGGAGGACAGCTCCAGAGGGCCTGCATTGCCAGAAGTATGATCAACAGGCCCAAGATCCTCTTTGCGGATGAGCCGACAGGAGCTTTGAACCGGGCATCTTCCAATGAAGTGATGGATGAGATGACAAGGCTGAATGGAGAAGGCACCACCATCATGATGGTGACCCATGATGCCAGAGTGGCAGCCCGATGCAAAAAAGTCCTGTATCTTGTGGATGGAAGTATTGTGGGAGAATATGAAAACAGCCTGCCGGAGGGAGGAACCTCTGGGGAAAGGGAGAGGAAACTCAACCAGTGGCTGATGGAGCTGGGATGGTAGTGCTCCCGGGACATTTTTTCTAAAGTGAGTAGTAGTATTAAGCAGGGCGGAGTGTTATGATGAACATAGATGGAAGAGGATTGTCAGAAAAGGGGACAACATATGGAAGGAATCACAGAACTCCAATTCTATTTCATGTCAATGCTGAGCAGTATCTGTCTTGTCCTGCTTATTTTTACTGCCATGTCCAGGTCGCTTCGGAGGAGTCGCCGGGCCCTGCTCTTATGTATGGAGATCGCTTCGGTTGCGCTTATGTTCTTTGAACGGGGTGGGTACTATTTTGAGGGAGATACCTCACGGCTGGGCATCGTCATGCTTCAGATCAGTGATTTTATGTCCTATGTGATGCCCTATGTCTTGACGCTGTTCTATGTGGCCTTTGTCTATGATTATATGAAGGAAGAGGAAGGGCTTACGGTATTCCCTAAGACCCTTGCCATTATTCAGACGCTGAACGTGGTTGGAATCGTCAGCGTTATTTTGGCTGAATGTTTTCACCTGTTCTACTATATTGATTCGTCCAATCATTATCACAGGACCGATTATTACACTTTAAGTTACATCATTCCGGTGTTTATTTTCCCGTTATTGTTTTATTCTGTTTTTCACAACGGCAAGAAGCTTCGTACCCGTCAGAAGCTTCTGTTGTTGCTGTATTGTATTATTCCGCTTTTTGCCGTTAGCCTGCAGCCGTTCTTGTATGGTCTGTCCCTGATCAATATTTCCATGGTGCTTCCCATTATTCTGATCTTTGTGGTGCATCTGGGACAGATGGACCGGAAGGCAAGAGATGCCAAGGACCTTGAGATCCGAACCCTTAGCGAACAACAGAACAAGACCCAGAAGAAGCTGAACCAGTCCTATGAGGATTTGATGCGGGCTCTTGAGGATGCCAATGCAGCAAATGTGGCCAAGACCAGATTCTTGTCCAATATTTCCCATGATATCAGAACTCCCTTGAATGCCATTGTGGGATATACGGAGATCGCCCTTCGTCATGAGAAGGATGCCGCCCGTGTCAACGATTGTCTCGCTAAGATCAATGTGGCATCGGAGCAGCTGACCAATCTGATCAGTGACGTTTTAGATATGACGGCCATTGAGGAGGGGACCTTTGAATTTAAGGAGGATACGGTCTCCCTCCAGGCGGCGGTGAACAATATTGTCAGTATGTTTTCCACCACCCTTGAGAAAAAGAACCTGGAACTTGCGGTGAATCTTGAGGCAGAGCACGATAAGGTCACCTGTGACCCCAACTTCATCAACCGGATTCTAATGAACGTGATCTCCAATTCTGTGAAATTTACAGGAGAGAACGGTACGATTTCCCTGTCTGTTGAAGAGGGGAAGGAATTCACAAAGGACGGAAAACGTAATTACCGGTTCACCATTACGGATAACGGGATTGGAATGACGGAGGATTTTCTGGAGAGGATCTATGAACCTTTTGAAAAAGCCCAGTCAGCCACCATTTCACAGCAACAGGGAAGCGGACTTGGCATGGCCATTGTCAAGAATCTTGTGGATCATCTGAAGGGAACCATTTCCATTACCAGTCGCCTTGGAGTAGGAACCACTACGGTCATTGATATTCCGCTGAAAAAGGCGGCAGAGGAGAGAGGGGAGATGAAAGAGATAGGGGAATTCATTCCCGGATCACTGGAGGGACGAACCATTCTATTGGTGGATGATATGCCGATCAATCGGGAGATCGCCTGCATGATCCTTACCGAGCAGAAGATTAAGATCGAACAGGCAGAGAACGGACTGGAAGCTGTGGAACGATATAAGAAGTATCCGGACCGCTACGATGCCATTTTGATGGATATTCAGATGCCGGTCATGAACGGTCTGGAGGCCACTGCCTCCATTCGGAGCCTGGAGGAGTCCGGAGAGAGACGGGTTCCTATCATTGCCATGACAGCGGATGCATTTGCAGAGGATAGGCTGAAGGCGATCTATGCCGGTATGGATGACCATATCGCTAAGCCCATCGACCATGCCAAGCTCTTTGGAACCTTAAGCAAGTATTTACAATAAAAGACACTGTTTAAATAATATAGAGGTGTTGTTCCTGTTTTAGAACTCGATAGCCGGGGGAGAGATTGTTATAATATTAACATACATTTTTGACTGTAAAGAAGATTCTGCGCAGAAAAGAATGTCGATAAAAGGAACATGGTATATGGGATTTTTATGGGCTTCTTTTGCGTGCAAAAGAAGTTCTTTTTTATACAAAAAACCGGTCAGTGAAAGGAAGACTATGTTAAAACTTGCAATCTACGGAAAAGGTGGCATTGGAAAATCCACCATTACTTCAAACCTTGCAGCCGCTTTTGCAACCCTGGGCAAAAAGGTGATCCAGATCGGCTGTGATCCCAAGGCAGATTCTACAGGTAACTTATTATCCGGTCAGCCTTTGCAGCCGGTTATGAACTATCTTCGGGAGCATGATGAGGATCCGACTTCTCTGGATCAGATCTCGAAAAGAGGATTCGGTAATGTTCTCTGCATTGAGACCGGAGGTCCCACACCGGGACTTGGCTGTGCAGGACGGGGAATCATCTCCACCTTCAATCTTCTGGATGATCTGGAACTTTTGGAGACGGAAGAGCCGGATGTTGTGCTTTTTGATGTGCTTGGAGACGTTGTATGCGGAGGATTTGCAGCCCCCATCCGGGAGGGCTTTGCAGAGAAGGTCCTGATCGTCACCTCCGGTGAAAAGATGGCCCTTTACGCGGCGAACAACATCAATCAGGCAGTAAAAAACTTCGAGGACCGGGGCTATGCCAGTGTTTACGGCCTTGTATTAAATCACCGAAATGTGGCGGATGAGAGTGCCCGTGTGGAAGAGTTTGCTGCTGCAAACCAGCTTCGGATCGCGGCGGATATTCCAAGAGATCCGGCCTTTCAGACAGCGGAGGATCAGGGCAAGACTGTGATCGAACTTAATCCGTCTTCAGAGCTTAGTGGCCGGTTTTTGACCCTGGCAAAGGAACTTTTGGCCGCATCCCATGGGGATGACAATACCAGCATGTCCGTTGATCCGGACAGTGTATCCTGCGGAGACTGTGTGTGATGAGAAAAGAAGCGATTTGTTATACAGCGGCGGAATTGGTGGAGCTTGGGAAAGAGCAGATCCCGGAGGAATTCCAGAGTGCCGCTCAGCTGGTGTACAGTTCCCCTGCTACACTGGCTTATAATTCTCCGGGCGCAGAGGGTTTTGGTGTAAAAAGAGCGGGACTTTCCGTTCCCGGCTCTATCATGCTGATCGTTGCCCCCGGATGCTGTGGAAGAAACACATCCTCCATTGCCAAGATCAAGGGATACGGAGACCGGTTTTTCTATCTGGATATGACGGATACGGATCTTGTCACCGCCAGACACCTTCGGAAGATCCCCCAGGCGGTGAAGGAGATTGTGGACTTTCAGGAGGAGCAAGGGAAGCACCCAAGTCTTGTGATGATCTGTATCACCTGTGTGGATGCACTCCTTGGAACGGATATGGAACGTGTAGCAAGAAAGGCGGAAGAACTGGCAGGACTTCCGGTTCGTCCCTGCTATATGTATGCTTTGACCCGTGAGGGGAGAAAGCCTCCTATGGTTCATGTCCGGCAGTCCCTTTATGAGCTTTTGCCGAAGCAGAAGAAAAAGGGAACCTCTGTGAACCTGATGGGATTTTTTGCTCCACTGATCGATGATTGTGAGTTGTATTCCCAGCTTCGTAGCATTGGGGTAAGAAATATACGACAGATCTCTCGCTGCACTTCCTATGAGGAATTTTTGAAGATGGGAGAGGCCAATTTTAATATTGTTCTGCATCCGGAAGCCAGAGCGGCAGCAGAGGATCTTTTGAGTCGGCTGGATATTCCTTATGTGGAACTGACAAGACTTTACCAGATCGATCAGATCGAAAAGCAGTACCGGGCCTTTGGTCAGGCTATCGGTTATGAGATCGAAAGCCCTGTGAAAAAGCAGGAAGCCCTCGATGCAGTGAAGGCGCTGAAGACAGCTCATCCGGATCTTACCTTTACTGTGGGAGAGGCCATGAACGGAAATCCCTTTGAACTTGCTCTTGCTCTGGTTCGTTACGGTTTTACCGTATCGGAGATCTATGGTACCCCTGCGCCGGAATACTATGTATATCTGGATGCACTGGCAAAGCTTAGTCCGGAGACGAAGATTTACTGTAATATGGAGCCTACCATGCTCTATTATGACAGCAGTACCGCCAAGGCCGATGTTACGATCGGAAAGGATGCTGCATTCTATCACCCGGATGCGGCGCATATTTACTGGAACGAAGATATTCAGCCCTTTGGTTATGCCGGTGTGATCCGGTTGATGAGGGCGATCTTAGAGGAGGTGTCACCATGAAGGGACTTCGTAAATATCTGACACCTTTTGCGCCGGATCAGTCCGGTGCGGAGTCTGTGTTATATCAGCTGGGGGGGATTCTTGTGATCCTGGATGCAGGAGGTTGCACAGGCAACATCTGCGGTTTTGATGAACCCAGGTGGTCCACCGAGCCCTCGGCTGTGTTCTCAGCCGGGCTTCGGGATATGGATGCCATTATGGGACGGGATGAACTTTTGGTGAAGAAGCTGGAGAAGGTGGCAGATAAGATCGATGCAGGATTTATTGCTATGATCGGAACGCCTGTCCCTTCTGTGATTGGAACAGACTACCATGCTCTTCGCCGGATGACAGCCCGTAAGGTCAAGCTTCCCATTCTTGCCATTGATACCGATGGGATGCACACCTATGAGGTGGGAGAGCAGAAGGCCTATCTGGAACTGATGAAGGTCCTCTCCGAAGAGAAGAGGGAGGAGCAGAAGGAGAAGACAGTGGGAGTCTTTGGGGCAATTCCACTGGATCTTCCCATTCCTTCCCATCAGGAAAGGATCCGACAAAACCTCTTAGAGCGGGGATACGACAGGGTAATCCTCTATGGTGCCGACGCAACACTAGAGGATGTGAAGGGTGCTTCAGGTGTTACAGAAAATATCGTGACATCTCCCTCCGGTCTTAAGGCGGCAGAGTATATGAAAAAGACCTTTGGCATCCCTTATCAGGTGGAATATCCGGGAGCGGATCAGCTTCTTGCTGACCTGACAGAGGAGGAGCCGTCTTTGGCTTTTACAGATAAAAAGGTATTGATCCTCCATCAGCAGGTGCTGGCCAATGCACTGCGGCAGGAGATCCGTAAGGTAACAGAAAACAGGGCAGAGGTTAGCGTCGCCTCTTACTTTATGATGCAAAAAGAGGACATGGAGGCCGGAGATCATAAACTTCGGGAAGAGGATGCCTGGATCGAACTGGTAAAGGAAGGCGGTTTTGATGTGATTCTTGCAGATGACACGCTCCGCCGGATGACACCACAGTTTTCCGGCCGGTGGATCTCACTGCCGAGCTTTGCCATCAGCGGTAAGTACGATCCCAGTAAGTAGACCATAGAAGGGGTACATGTGATGGAAGTGAAAAAAAGAATAAAGGTCTATGGTATCGTCCAGGGGGTTGGCTTCCGTCCCACGGTTGCCCGTCATGCTGTATCCTGTGGGGTCAAAGGAACGGTGGCCAACTGTGGTCCCTATGTGGAAATCTATGCTGGGGGTACACCGGAGCAGGTAAAAGACTTTCTTGGACTTTTACGGGAAGAACCTCCCAGGAGGGCCGCTATATTAAAGGTGGATGTCAAAGACTGCCGGGATTTTCCGGCAGTAGAGGATTTTCAGATCGTCTCCTCTGAAAAGAAAAGGGGAGAGATCTTTGTCTCCCCGGATATTGCCATCTGTGAAGACTGTAAAAGGGAATTGATGGATCCAAAAAACAGGAGATATCATCATCCCTTCATTAACTGTACCTGTTGCGGCCCCCGCCTTACCATCCTGGATGCCCTTCCCTATGACAGGGAGAGAACCTCCATGAAAGAATTTCCCATGTGTGAGGAGTGTGGCAGGGAGTATCATGATCCTGCTTCCCGGCGGTATGATGCCCAGCCGGTCTGCTGCAATGATTGTGGACCGAAGTACTATATCCTGCAGGAGGGATCAAAAATTTCCGAGGGAAGGGATGCTATAACTTATGCCAGACGGATCATTTCCGGGGGCGGGATTGTGGCCATAAAGGGAATCGGAGGTTTTCATCTGTGCTGCAGCGCCTTAAGTGATGAGGCGGTAAGCCTTTTGCGTAGCAGGAAAAAACGGCCAATGAAACCTCTGGCAGTTATGCTCAGGGATGAGCAGGTAGCAGAGAGGGAGTGTGTTTTTACAGAGGAGCAGGGGCAGATCCTTACGGGACATCAGAAGCCCATTCTGCTGTTACCAAAGAAAAATGGCGGTAGGATCAGTTCCCTGGTGGCCCCCGATCAGCCAAGTGTAGGGGTGATGCTTCCCTATGCTCCCATTCATCTGTTACTGTTTTCCTATGATGACGGGATTTCTATGCCGGATGCCCTGGTTATGACTTCCGCAAATTCCTCCGGTGCACCTATTGTCAAGGATGATGAGGCGGCGGAGAGGGAATTGTCACACCTATGTGATGCCATCCTCTCCCATAACCGGCGGATCCGGCTTCGGGCGGATGATTCTGTTATGGACTTTTATAAGAACAGCCCCTATATGATTCGCAGGTCCAGAGGATATGCACCCCTGCCCTATATGATGTCAGAAGAATATAAGGGACAGGTTCTGGCCATAGGGGGCGAGCTGAAGAATACCTTCTGCCTCGGGGTGAAGGGACTGTTGTATCCATCCGCCTATGTGGGGGATCTGGCAGACCTTAGAACCATACGGGCTCTGGAGGAATCCATTGAAAAAATGGAGAAGTTGCTGGAGACAAGACCACAGTTGATCGCCTGTGATCTTCATCCCAGATACAACGCCACCCTGGTGGCGCAGAAACTGGCGGAGCAGAATGGAGTGGAGCTTTTACCCATTCAGCATCATTATGCCCACATCGCCTCCTGTATGGCAGAAAATGACTGGAGAGATCCGGTGATCGGCGTAAGCTTTGACGGTACCGGTTACGGTGAGGATGCAACCATCTGGGGAGGAGAGATCCTCTCCTGTGATTTGAAGGGTTATAAGAGAGAGACATCCATTGCCCCTTTCCTTCAGCTGGGAGGTGATGCCTCCTCTAAGGAGGGATGGCGTATTGCAGTATCCATGATCTACGGTCTGCTGCAACGTGGACTCCTTCCTATGGAGGAGGGGGCAGATCGAAGGAGGGCAGCGGAAGAAATCGTTGCACTTTTAAATCTGACGGATGATAAGACGGTTAAGGCCCAGTTTATGATGTATGATCGTAGGATCAATGCCATAACCTCCACCAGTGCAGGAAGACTCTTTGACGGAGTGTCGGCTATTCTGGGCATCCGTCGCAGCAGTACCTACGAGGGAGAAGCCAGCACGGCTCTTATGAACAGAGCCCTTGCAGGATTAAAAGATCCATCGGAAGCTGCTGGAATGGAACTGTTGCAGCAGAGGTATGAGACCTTCTGTAGCGGCAGGGAAGAAGAGGAGAAGGACGGATGTCCGCCCCTGGCAACGGATGTACTGGTAGCCTTTCTTCTAAAGGAGAGACTTAGGTTTGTAAGAGGACACCGGGTGGAAGAAGGGCTCTATGGGGCGGATGATGAGAATGCCCGGGAGCTGGCGCTGTTTTTCCATCAGGTACTGGCGGATATGATCACAGAGGCCTGTGAGACGATCAGTAGAAAGCGCCGGATTCGGACGGTGGCATTAAGCGGAGGCTGTTTTCAGAACCGATTGTTACTTATGTTTGTACAAAAGAAACTGGAAGATAGGAACTATCATGTTCTGACCCAGCATCTGATTCCTCCCAATGACGGAGGGATCGCACTGGGACAGGCATTGATCGCGTTGGAGAGATTAAAAGAAAAGGAGTAAAGGTATGTGCGTAGGTTTATCAGCAAAAGTCGTATCTCTTAAGGATGGCATGGCCATTGTGGATGCCAGCGGAGCAAAGCGGAGCGTCTCTGCTCAGCTTTTGTCCGATCTGAACCCGGGAGATTATGTCATGGTTCATGCGGGAACTGCAATTGCCAAGATCACCGATAATGACACAGATGAGACAGATAACCTGTTGGAGGAATTATAAAATGGCAGATACTGTTACAAAAGAAGATACCCTTGCAAAAGCGCGACGGATCCTGAAGGACTATGACGGCCCGAAGGTTCGCATTATGGAGGTCTGCGGAACCCATACCCATGAAATCTTCCGCCAGGGTGTCCGTCGGATCCTTTCTCCGAAGATCGAGATGATCTCCGGTCCCGGATGTCCGGTGTGCGTTACAGACGTTACCTTTATTGATGAGGCCATCTCTCTGGCTCTTGATCATGGATGCACCATTACCACCTTCGGTGACCTGGTGAGAGTTCCCGGAACAAAGAAGTCTTTGCAGATCGCCAGAGGTGAGGGCGCTAAGGTGAAGGTGGTCTACACTCCGCTTGATGCAGTGGAATATGCGAAGGAGCATTCGGAGGAACAGGTGGTGTTCCTTGCGGTGGGATTTGAAACCACAACCCCTTCCGAGTGCCTTGCGGTAGAAAATGCCATCAAAGATGGATTAATCAATTTGTCGCTTTTAACCGCAAATAAGACAATGCCCGCAGCCTATGAGGCAATGAAGGATGCAACGGATCTGTACCTGTATCCCGGGCATGTACATGCCATTACCGGCAATAAGATCTGTGAGGATCTGCTGGCAGAAGGTGTCTCCGGCGTGGTAGGTGGTTTTACAGGAAAAGAGATCCTAACAGCCTTAGCGGTTGGTGTCACTGAATTTCAGAAGGGAAAGCCTTTCTTTAAAAACTGTTATCCAAGAGTGGTGACAGGAGAGGGAAGTCCTCAGGCTATGGCACTTGTGAATAAGATGATGGAGCCCTGCGATCAGATTTGGCGGGGAATCGGTCTGCTTAAGAATTCCGGTATGAAGTTGAGGGAGGAATATGGAGCTTATGATGCCCGCAGGAAGTTTGATCTTTCCGGCATTGTGGGCAAACAGAATCCGGCCTGCCGCTGCGGACAGGTTCTCCAGGGCGAGTTAAAACCGAATCAGTGCCCCTGTTTTGGAACCGCCTGCACACCGGAGCATCCGGTGGGAGCCTGCATGGTTTCTTCCGAGGGAGCCTGCTCCGCCTGGTATCTTTATGGGGACCTGGCAACGAAGCCACTTGAGGATAAGTAGGAAAAGAAAGCAAAAGCGAGGAAATAAAATGACAGATGTAGTTACATTAGCCCATGGAGCCGGTGGCAAGCAGACTTCTGAGCTGATCGAGAAGGTTTTTAAAAAGCACTTTCAGAATGATTTTTTTACAGCGGATGATGCCTCCGTGCTTCCAAGGCCTGCGGGTAAGATCGCTATGACCACCGATGGCTTTATTGTATCTCCCCAGTTTTTCCCAGGGGGAAATATCGGAAAGCTTTCGATCTGCGGAACCGTCAACGACCTTTCCTGCATGGGGGCAAAGCCCTTGTATATGACCTGCGCCTTCCAGATCGAAGAAGGTTTCCCCATTGATCAGCTGGAGGAGATCGTCTCCTCCATGGAAAAGACAGCTGCAGAAGTAGGGGTTAAGCTGGTTGCCGGAGACACCAAGGTGGCAGGCCGTGGACAGGTGGATCATATCTTCATCACCACCACCGGTGTGGGAGAGATTCTAGAGGGCGTGGATACCAGTGGCGCTTATGCCAGACCGGGGGATGCCATCATTGTAACCGGCGACGTGGGACGGCATGGAGCGACCATTCTTTTGAGCCGTGATGAGTACGGAATCGAGGCGGATGTTACGACGGACTGCGCCCCTCTCTGGAATCCGGTGGAGGCGGTTCTTCGTGCTGTACCGGAGGTTCATGTGATTCGTGATGCTACCCGTGGGGGTGTGGGAACGGTCCTCTATGAGATCGCCCATGAAAGTAACGTGGGGATCCAGTTGAATTCCGAGGATATTCCGGTGGATCCGGGAGTTCGCGGAGTCTGCGGTATGTTAGGCCTTGAGCCTTTATATCTTGCCTGTGAGGGAAGACTTGTTATGTTTGTTCCGGAAGAGAAGGCCGATCAGGTCATTGAAATCTTAAAGGGACAAAAATACACGGAAGGTGCTGCTATCATTGGACATGTGACGGAAGATATGGCAGGACATGTGGTTATGACCACAGAGATCGGTGCCCAGACCCTTCTGCCGGAACCGGGCAATGAATTGTTGCCACGGATCTGTTAAGGACCGGGAGGGAGAGACATGGATACCAGAGTTGCTGTGTTATCAATCATTATTGAGAACCAGGATGCCATCCAGGAGGTCAATGCTCTGTTACATGAGCAGAATCAGTATATCATTGGACGGATGGGCATTCCTTACCGGGAAAAGGATATTTTTGTTATCAGTATCGCATTGGATGCCCCTCAGCCTGTGATTGCCCAGCTTTCCGGCCGTATCGGCCAGCTGGAGGGAATATCCGCCAAGACAGCCTATAGCAATGTGATCACAAAAAGCGACGGAACCGTAGAATATTAGATGGGAGTTGTATGTTAAAACGTATCGGGCCGGTAAATGGCAGGGATCATTCACAAATTACTCCGGAGGGAGCTGTTTGTATTATAAGAGAAGCAGATTTTCCAAAGCCATTTCCCTGGGAATTGGAATACAACTGCCCGGTTCATGAAAACTGGAATATTGTGCATACCGGTCGTTTGATCCCGGAGTGTCATGCCATCTACGTTTGCAACGATAACTGCCTGCGGGGCGTTATTATGACAGCGGATGAGATGAAGGGAGAGCAGCAGTTTTCTGCTGTTATGCCCAATGAGCGGGATTCCATCAACGGTAGGCTGGAGCAGGTCACCATCGATGGTGTCAGCCGTGTCATTGACCGTCTGCCCTACCGACCGAAGGCGGTTCAGGTCTTTTTAGTGTGCATGCATCATTTTGTGGGAGCGGATGAACGCTATATTTTCCGACAGCTTCGGGAGCGTTATCCGGATATTTTCTTCATGCAGTGCTGGATGGATCCTATTATGCAAAAAGTGGCAAAGACGCCGGAACAGAAACAGCGGTACCAGATGATGTTGCCTGTGCAACCTCTTCCGGAAAATCTTTTTCATGTCAATGTTCTGGGAGATGACCTGCCCCTTCCTGCTTCCTGTGATATTGCAAGACTCTTGGCAGGGCATCAGATGATTCTGCGGCAGGTACAGGACTGCCAGACTTTTGCAGAATATAAGGCTATGGGAGACGGTTGGCTGACCCTTGTCCGAAGCCCTTTGGCGGTCTACGGTGTCAGCCGTCTGTCAAGGGCATCCCGTCGGCCATATCTCTATCTTAGTGTTCCCATGACCTATGAAGAGATCCGGCTTCGTCTGACAGAGCTTATGACCCTTGTCTATGAAAAAGAGGATGAAAATAGGGAAACTTCTGTGGCAAAAAAGCTTGCGGCAGAGGAGGTGAAGGCTTTTGCAGAGAGGGAGATTCCGGAGTGTGAAGCTGCTTTTGCAAGGCTACGGGAAAAACTGACAGGCTGGTCTGTGGCCCTGGATTATCTGGGGTGTGTCCGTCCCTTAAGTACGGCCCGGTTGCTCTTAGATCATGGGATCCGGGTGACGAAGGTCTATGCCGATGCCTTTGATCCCATAGAAGAACAGGACTACCTCTGGATCAGAGAACATACTCCGATGCTTTCCATTGCTTCTACCAACCATCCCAGGGCCCGATATGTGGCGCCGGTGGAACGGGGGATGAAAGAGAAGGTACTTGCCATCGGACCGAAGGCTGCCTTCTTTGAGAATACGGTCCATTTTGTTAATCAGATCGAAAGTGCCGGGGATTGGGGATTCGATGGGATCAAGTGCCTGATTTCCCGTATAGAGAAGGCTTTGCAGGAGGAAAAGGATCCGGAGTCTATTGTTCCCTTAAAGGGACTTGGTTGGGAGAACTGCGTAGAATGAAAGAAGCATATAGAATAATTCCGGTGTACGCGGGAGATGTGTCCGGTGTTGCTTCGGCCCTGTACGAACTGGGAGGAATGGTGGTAATGCACGATCCTTCCGGATGTAACAGTACCTATAACACCCATGATGAAGTTCGCTGGTACCGGAAAGAAAGTTATATTTTTATCTCAGGCCTCAATACCAGAGATGCTGTTTTGGGGAATGATGACAAGTTCATGGAGGATATTGTTGCAGCGGCAACAGGTCTTTCTCCTGCACCGAAGTTTATTGCTCTGTGTAATTCTCCTATCCCCTTTTTGAACGGAACAGATTTTAGGGGGATCGCCCGGCTTCTGGAGAAGAGGCTGCAGATTCCTGTGTTCTATGTTAAGACCAACGGAATGCATGATTATGTAGATGGGGCGGGAAGAGCCTTTGCCTGTTTTGCCAACCGGATGCTACCGAGAAGCTGTGAAAAGGTGGCATCTTTGGATCCTGTCAGGATCAATCTTCTAGGGATGACCCCTTTGGATTTTGCGGATTATCAGAATGTTGAGAATCTAAAGAAACAGCTGGAGAGGGCCGGTTTTACCCTTGTGGCCAACTGGTCCTATGGCAGCAGTTTTGATGAGGTTATGACTTCCGGCCAGGCGGATGTGAATCTGGTTCTATCTGCCACCGGTCTTCCTCTTGCCCAAAAACTTAGGGAACTGTATGGACAGCCCTATGTGATGGGGCTACCCTTGGGTTCTCTTGCGAAGGTTCTTTATGAAAATATAAAAAAAGCTGCCAGAGGGGAGGAGTACTGTGTTAACCCTGCCCTTGAGCTTTTATCCGGAGAAGATAGGGAAGAGGGTAAGACTTTATATCTTATAGGCGAGGCGGTTTTAGCGAAGAGCCTGGCTTATCACTATGTAAAAGACCTTGGATTCCACCGGGCTGTGGTACTTTGTCCCTTAGAAGGATCCAAGGAACTGATTTCTCCGGAGGCGGGAGATCTGCTGACCGAGGGAGAAGAGGAGCTGGAGGAGTTTTTTAAAGATAAGAAGAATGTCTCCATTCTCTGTGATCCTCTCTATCGTCCCATCCTTCCTTCCGGTGCAAAGATCTATGAGTATCCTTCCCTTTCCTTTAGTGGAAGAATATTTGGAGAACATTTTCCTGTGTTTTTCTGATACAATGGTGCCTATGAAGAATGAATTTAACAATACAGAGTCAAAAAATAATGTAAATCCCTCAGAGCAGGGCAGCGGATCCGGTGCTGTAGTACATAAGAGACGTCCCCGCTACAAGGGGACCCATCCCAGGAAATTTTCTGAGAAGTATAAGGAGCTGAATCCTGAACTTTATCCGGAGACCATTGAGAAGGTGATTGCCAAGGGCAGCACGCCGGCTGGAATGCATATTCCCATTGCGGTTCAGGAGATCTTAGATGTGCTTGCCATCAAAGAGGGTGAGAACGGTCTGGACTGTACCCTGGGGTATGGCGGTCACACTCGTAGGATGCTGGAGCAGCTGAAGGGCAAGGGCCATCTGACCTCCCTGGATGTAGATTCAGAGAACATTGTCCGGACGGAGGGAATGCTTCGCAAAGAGGGCTTCGGTGAGGAAATCTTGTCCATTCGTCATATTAATTTCCAGAATCTGGATCAGGCAGCAGAGGAACAGGGGAAGTTTGATTTTATCCTGGCGGATCTTGGGGTCTCCTCCATGCAGATTGATGAGCCGGAGAGAGGTTTTTCCTGGAAGCATGAGGGTCCCCTTGACCTTCGCCTGGATCAGAAGTCCGGGGAACCGGCCTCTGAGAGATTGAAGGAATTGGAATGGGATGAGCTTGCCGGTATGCTGATGGAAAATGCGGACGAGCCATATGCTGAGGAGATCGCCAGGACAGTGACCCGTGCCATCTATCATAAGAAGCCGGTGGAGACCACGACACAGCTGGCAGAGCTAATCAGGGAGGCTGTGACTTCTGCAACCAAAAAAGATAACTTGAAGAAGGGGGAATTAGAGGATCTTCTGAAAAAATCCTGTACCAGGACCTTCCAGGCCCTTCGTATTGATATCAACCAGGAGTATGAGGTTCTCTATAATATGTTAGAGAAACTTCCGGAAGTCCTAAAGGAAGGGGGACGGGTTGCCATCCTGACCTTCCACTCCGGAGAGGACCGTATCGTAAAAAAAGAATTCAAACGCTTTTATAAAGAGGGCTTATTCTCAGAGATCGCAAAGGATGCAATTCGTCCTTCGAAGGAAGAATGCTTCCGTAATCCCCGTGCCAGGTCTGCCAAGCTTCGGTGGGCGGTGAAGTAGAATGAGGCGGAGAAAATGATCGATCCCCGGAGCATAGTGATCTGCGCAATGATTCTGGTGGCAAGTTATATTTTTGCCCTGCAGATTACGAAAAGAAAAGTATATGAGATCAATATGGTGGAGAGCTTGAAAGATAACCGATGATTCTGTAA
Source organism: uncultured Lachnospiraceae bacterium (assembly GCA_902803645.1). Lineage (GTDB taxonomy): Bacteria > Bacillota > Clostridia > Lachnospirales > Lachnospiraceae > Weimeria. The sequence goes on from CADCQT010000067.1 coordinate 28,869, forward strand.
TAATAGAGTCTATATGAAAATCGAAACCTTATTTGAAAAATTGCAACGCAAGAACATTATCTGCTGGGGAAACGGTAAACATTTTCGTAACATCACGTATCCCTTTTTAAGGGAAAGCGGATGGATCCGCAAATTAATAGGATTCGTGGATATTGCCGGAAGCAGGGAGATGGAAGTGGAGGGACACACATATCCCAGGTTGAAAAAAGGCGAGATCTCATCCATGGATGAAAAACAGACGGTTATACTTATAGCTGCCGTGGGATATCAGGAGATCCTCTCCCAGATACGAAATGATCCGAAACTACGTGGATTTTTGGCAATTCCATCCATTTATCTGGAGGCTCTCTATGAGGACCTTAGGATGCTTTTGGCACCAAAGCCGCCGGAAGGGTTCCGTAAGAATCCTCTTCCCATCATTCCGAAAGTGATCCACACCTTCTGGTTTGCAGACAATCCCATGCCGCAAAAGTATCGGGATTGTCTTATATCCTGGGAGAGATATGCTCCGGAAATGGAGATCAGGATCTGGAATATGCACACGTATCAGCCGAAGAACTGTCTTTTCTATGACCAGGCGATCCGGCTGGGCCAGTGGGCATTTGCCTCCGACTATGCCAGGGCAGATATCCTCCGCAGATACGGTGGTGTATATATGGACCTGGATGTGGAGATGCTTCGTCCCATCCGGGATCTGCTATATAATGATGCTTACATGAGTTTTGAGTCCCTAAGCCGGATCGAGTGTGGATCGGGAATGGGTGCGCAAAAGGGAAATGCTATTTTGGAAGAGATCTGTAGAAGCTATGAAGAACGCCCTTTTATTCGGGAGGATGGATCCCTTGATTTGTCCACCTGTCCGGTGCGTTTTACAAAGGTCATAGAGAAGCATGGTCTGGTAAAAAACGGCGGTTTTCAGTTTGTAGATGATATTACAATCTATCCTTTTGAAGTTCTGACAGGAAAAAGCTTTGATACCGGAATAGAATATTCTACGGATCTAAGCTATACGTTGCATCATCACAACGGAAGCTGGGTTCCGCCTTCTGCCAAGCAGGCAATGGAACAGCGGTATCTGGAGATCCAGCGTTTTTTGAAGGAGCATAAAATACAGTAATTTGGTGGAGAGTTGATCTAATGAACATACAGATTTTTGGCACGAAGAAGTGTAATGACACGAAGAAAGCTCAGCGGTTTTTTAAAGAGCGTGGAATTAAATTCCAATTCATTGATATGAAAGAAAAGGGTATGAGCAAGGGGGAGTTCACCTCGGTTGCCCAGGCAAACGGCGGTGTAGAAAATATGATCGACCCCAATGCCAAAGACAAGGATACCCTTGCCCTGATCCGTTATATTGCAGAGGAAGATAAGCTGGCGAAGATTCTGGAAAACCAGCATATCATAAAAACTCCGGTGGTTCGAAA
>CADCQT010000068.1 GCA_902803645.1 uncultured Lachnospiraceae bacterium
AAGCCTAACGTGTCATTTACAAGAATTACATGAATACGATCGTTGTGTCTGGAATACCGGGTGATCAGGAACTGACAGCAGATGGTATCCGGAGATTTGCAGTTCAGGCAACTGCCGGTCTTGGCACAGGGAGTAGATAGGTTGAAGCGCTGGGCATTGATGGGAGCCGCTACATTGCGGGCACGCTTCATGGCAGCATCAACGTCGGCACAGATCTTGTTCATACCGACGATGAACAGGACCTTCTTAGGACCCTGAGCAATGGCGGAAACCCGGTTGGCATTACCGTCGATATTTACAATAACACCGTCCTCTGTCATGGCATTCGCACCGGCCAGGAAGAAGTCGGCGTCATAGGACTTTAACATGGCAGCGCGGCCATCTTCGTAGGCATCGCGATCGATAAAATCATAGTTGCCCTCTTTTAAGGCAGCAACCAGACCGATTTCCCTGGCACTGGTGGCACCGCCCATGGAGATCTCGCTTCCTTCCGGAATCAGATCCAGAGCAATCTGAAGAGCTGCTTCCCTGTCGGCAGCGTAATAGCCGGACATATTTCTGGATGCAAGGCCCTTGATCACCTTCTGGGCAAGCAGTTCATTTCTTTTGCATTCGAATTCGTTCATCGCATTACCTCCCAATCTGTATACAATACTCCCATTATTGTAGCATAAGTGACCGGGAAAGTGATTCGGAAATTATTCTCAAAAGCTTCTGCTTTACATTACCGGTAGAGAGTATTATACTGCTAACAAATCTTTTGCAGCATGTGAAGGGAGTCCAATGTTTACAGTAGCATTTTATACCTACAATCCGTCATCTGATCTTAATCCCGTGAATAATAATCAGGGGATTGGTTTTGATACAAAGGATGAGGCGTGGGGATGTAGCTGAAGGCAGGATTCCACAGCAAGCTAAGATATAGTATATATCGGGAACAGACCTCATCAGATCAGAATCTGATGGGGTTATTTTTTTATCTAAGTCAGGCGAGACCTGAAATATAGGGAGGAGAGTAACATGGAGTTGATACGGGTGCAGGATTCAGATTATAAGAAGACCTATGAGCTGCTTATGACATTTCCGGAGGAAGAGAACGGATTTATGAACAGTGTTTATGGGTATGATTATGAGAGATTTCTGGAATGGATCGAGAGGAAGAGGAACTGGTCGAAGGGGAAGGAGCTGCCGGAGGGGTTCGTGGCGGATACCACCTATGTGCTTTGTGATGAGGGAGAGTATGTGGGGATCTTCAACCTGCGGCATTATCTAAACGACGCCCTTAGGGAGGGGCCGGGGCACATCGGTTACGGGATCGGAGCAAAGTACAGGGGAAGAGGCTATGCTACCCGGGGACTGGCCCTTGCGCTGGCGAAGGCACGGCAGAAGGGGATCCACGAGGCATATCTGTCTGTGAATAAGGATAATCCAGCCAGCCTGCAGGTGCAGATCAAAAACGGGGCCTACATCCATCATGAAAGCGAAGATCAGTATTTTACCCGGATCCCCATGATACAACCATCTTCTTTATATATGCAAAAAATGCGAAAAGACCTATAATGGTCTGTAGGGAATAAAAAGAGTACATGTTTGTGAAGGAAAGAAGGGATCACGAGGAGAAAAGGAGGAATGAAAATGTTATTCGTTTGTTATCCCAGATGTTCCACTTGTAAGAAAGCCCAGAAATGGTTAGATGCCCACGGGATCAGCTATGAGAGCCGGCATATCCTGGAGGATAATCCCACCTATGAAGAGCTGAAGGCCTGGTATTTGCGCAGTGGCCTGCCTCTTAAGCGGTTCTTCAACACCAGCGGAACAGTCTACCGGGAGATGCAGCTGAAGGATCGGCTGGATGCCATGAGCGAAGAGGAACAGCTACAGCTGCTTGCCACCAATGGTATGCTGGTGAAGCGTCCTTTGGCGGTGGATCATCATATGGTGCTGGTGGGTTTCAAGGAGACCGAGTGGCAGGAGAAACTTTGTTGATATACGGGAGGGAATATGAAACTGTTAAAATTAAAAAACATGCCGAAGACGGTGTCCTTTGCAACTGCGATCCTGATTTTGATCCTAGGCTGTGTGGTGGCAAACCAGTTTGGAATAGCGGGAAGTAATTTCCTCTTCTTCCTGCCTCAGAACGGAGGGGACAGAGCCACAGATGCAGGTGCGGTATCCGTGTCCTTTGATGACATCAATGAACTGGCATCGGAAAGGTTAGAGGGAGATTATATCTATGAACTGACAGATGATGGAGCCAAGGTTCTTGGGATCAAGATTCCTCTGACGGGAAAGAGTGCCCTTCTAGAGTATAGGGGTGAAGCGAAGGCAGGAATCAAGGACGCTGGTGAAATCAAGTGGGAAGCAAATGATGCGAAGAAGACTATTACGGTGACCTGTCCTGAGGTGGAGGTCTTAGACTGCAATACAAGTCCAAGGAAGATCTGGAAGACGGACGGTTCCATTATCAACCATTACACTTTTTCGGATTATCCGGGAGTTGATGCCGCAACAGAGAAGGCATTTAAGAAGGTTGTAAAGAAGTCGGATCTCTTGAAGAGAGCAAAGCAGAGTACAAGGGCAAACCTTATCAATCTCTTCCATGAGCAGGCCTCCAAAGATTCAGCCTACGGTAACTATAAGGTCGTGGTAAAGTGGGGGTCAGACACTACGAAGGAATAGAAACGAAAGCTAAGAGAGAGTAGTAGAAGGGAGGTAACTATGATATCAGCAATTCTTTTTGTATTGGCAGCGATCCTTATCGTGGCAGGACTCGTCCTGCAGTTTCAGTTTGGGGTCCCGCTGCTCATCGCAGGTGTTATTGTTCTGGTGCTGGCGGTTGTATCTTTGATTGCGAAGTGAGGGATAGGATATGACATATAAGAAGCGGTATCGAATGGAACGAAGGTATGTTATATGTATGTCGGCCCTATGGACGGTGTCGGGATATTTCTTGATCAAATCCTTTATCTTTTTTCGCACCGTGTTTTTGTCCTACTTTGTCTTTGCTCTTTTGTGTGGTGTGGGAGCGATCGGGCTTATCCGGTATCACAGGAAGAAGTATGGGGCCTGTGATGTGGAGGAACATCCGGCTTTGGAGAGAGCCTTTTTTGACCGGTATGCCAGGCGGCTGCTTAACTGGGTCATGGTGGCCTTTGGTAGCTTTTTCGGGGTCATGTTCTATATTATTACGCTAAGCCATCATTCCAGCCTGTATGAGATCGCCGAGGTGGTCTTCAGTAACGGAGTGGTCAGTGCAGTGATGTTTTTCTTTGTGATGAAGAATGCAGCTATGGTGCATTGGATGGTCAATGACAATACCAGGGAGAAATTCCGGCGAATGCACAAGGAACTTCGGTTTGTGATCATCTCCTCAAGTATCTATTGGGGGATAGCGGCAGCCATTCATTTCCTCCTGGAGAAGATCCTGGTATTAGATATCTCCCCGTTTTTTATCGTGATGTTTTTGGCGGGAGTCGTGATTTACAATTTCACCAGGATCAACTGCTTTACCTTCGAACGAAAGCGTTATAACCGGCTGGTGATGATCACGGTGGTAGCGGTGATCTTAGTCAATGGGGGATATGAGTTTATGTCAAGGGATATCTGGCTGACCCAGCCCTTTATCAATGCGACCCCCTATATCTATCAGAGGAATGCGAGGATCTCCTATAATGAGGAGAGCGGCATCTACACCATTACCAAGGAAAGAGGAGACTTTAAGATCCTGCAGCTGACGGATATTCACCTGGGAGGTGGATTCCTATCCTATGACAAAGATAAAAAGGCATTTGAAGCCATCTATGACCTTCTGAATGCCACTAGGCCGGATCTTGTGATCGTAACAGGGGATCTGGTCTTCCCGGTGGGATATGCATCCTTTTCCTTTAACAATACGGCACCGGTCCAACAGTTTGCAGCCTTTATGCGCAACACCGGTATTCCCTGGGCCTATACCTATGGAAATCATGATACGGAAGAGTATGCGGCAACCTCTTCAAGGGATTTGGATACCCTGTATAAGTCCCTTTCCTACCTGAGCAGCCGGACCCTTCTGTATCCGTATACCCAGCCAAAGATCACCGGCCGGAATAATCAGGTGATCCTGATTGACAATGAACACGGTTCTTTGAACCAGGCACTGTTTCTTATAGATTCCAACGCCTATGCCGGGGATGGAGAAGACGGGTATGATTATATTCATGACGATCAGGTGGAATGGTACAGGCAAGAGGTTATGCAACTGGAAAAGAGCACAGGAAGGAAGATCCCTTCCCAGGTCTTTCTCCATGTACCCTTACAGGAATATAAGACGGCCTATGATCTCTATCAGAAGGGCAGTGATCAGGTGGTGCATTACTTTGGCGTCAATGAGGAGAGCGGCACCGGTAAGGTAAGCTGTTCAAAGCATCACAGTAAGCTCTTTGATGTGGCAAAGAAGCTGGGAAGTACCACCAGTTTCTTTTGTGGCCATGATCATTATAACAATTCATCTCTGGGCTATAAGGGTATCCGCCTGACCTATGGCATGAGTATCGATTATCTGGCTATGCCGGGAATCGCAAAGGATACAAAGCAAAGAGGAGCCACCCTCATCACGATCCATGATGATAGTTCTTCTGATGTGGAGCAGGTCCCTCTGGATTCCATAAAACGTAATACCCATCCTCTTCGTAGCAGGTTCTTTGCCAAGATCGGATTATCGAAGTGGAAATAAAATAAAAAAGGGCTGGTGAAATGAA
>CADCQT010000069.1 GCA_902803645.1 uncultured Lachnospiraceae bacterium
CCTAAGTCATTCTTCTAAAAGAACAGCTTAGATGCTACTTAGGTAACATTATTACAATTTTCTTGTCCCCCAGGCGGTCGTCTTTCACACTTTTGCTCTTTAAAAAGATGATGTAACTACCAACCCATATGTTATCACTTATGAAGCTTTTAATAAAGGCTCTTTGTATTTTTCGCAATATGTTTCCTAATCACCTTCACAATACTCTCCGGTATCAACACAGCCTCCTCTGCTACATCTTCTTTAACCGGAAACCATACATCGCCTGGCACCGTAAAATCATATGCTTTTAAAAATTCCTGTTTGGGGAGTTTTCCGGTAATTACATTGGTCAATACCATTGCAACCAGATAGTCACCTAATGCTGAAGCATGCTCACCATCTTTGAAATACAGATCTGCCCCAAACTCATCCCAAAGCTCCGACATCACTGCACTCCATATCTCTCCAATGGGAGCAAGCAACGCATCATTCTCTTTTGCCAGGCACTGATATCTGTGGTTCATCTCTGCCTGATTCTCAGGCTTTATCTTCTCTGCCCAGGTCTCAAATATGACCGGAATCGTATCAACCTTCTCACAGAGTTCTATGATCCTTTTCGCATATGCAATTGTGTCTGCTTCGTCAGCCATAGGATGTGCCTGTTCCTGAATGACACAATAATCATATTTTCCATGAAGAATATTAAAACGCTCAGAAAAATATTCCTCCCCCATATGCCATTTCAATGATCTGGCTGAATAAGCCAGCATAACCACTTCACACGCTTCTCCGGTTGCGTTTTCTATCATTTCACATACCAGTTCCGGCATATCATTCATATATGTGTGACTGTTTCCAATAAACAGTATTTTCACTTGAGAAGCCCTCCTCCTTATGTATATGAGTAAATCTATAATGCATAAACCATAATATATTCTTTTGCCTTCTCATTCCATCGGCTCCTACTCCCTAACAACACCGGAATATATAAGAGTCGCAAAATAGAAAACACCTGCAAAGATCACGATCACCGGGCCGGTAGCCACATTCACAAAGTAGGATAAAAACAGCCCCAGGAATCCGCAAAGCACAGAAAAGAACACCGCCAGACACAGATGCTGACGCATATTCGAAGCAATGTTCCTTGAAGCCGCTGCCGGCAGAATCAACAGAGCATTAATCAAAAGGATCCCGATCCAACGAATGGAGAAGGTCACCATCACAGCCACAAGGACAGCAAAAATATTCTCCATCCAACGGACACTGTACCCCTTGACCTTGGCAAGGGTGGGATGAATGGTAATCGCCAGGGCGGAATTCACACAGATCACATAAAAGATCACCGTAATCACAAAGAGCACCGCCAGGACCTTGAGATCATCCTCTGTCATAGAAAGTACATCCCCCACCAGAAGGGAGGAGTAATTGGAGAAGTTCCCCCCACGGGAGAGAATGGCAAGACCTACCGCAAGAGAAACACTGGCGCAAACGGAAATAATGGTATCCGTCGAAGCCTTTTCCCGGTAACGGATCTGATTTAAAAGCAGGGCAAAGACCACAGCATAACCAATCATGGAAACGGTAGAATTCGCCCACTGGCACAGAACCCCCACAGCGATTCCCGTAAGGGCAGAATGCCCCAAGGCATCGGAGAAATATGCCATTTTCTTCTCAACCACCAAAGTCCCCATCATACCGTACATAGGGGTCATCAACAACATCGCCACCAGGGCGATCTTCACAAAATCATACCGGAGAAACTCAGTGAACATGAGGCTCATGGAAGACCTCCTTCTTTAACTCATAACTAGCTCCGCCAAAGATCCTCTTAAATTCCGGACTGGAAAAGACCGTCCAGGGAGAACCGGAAGAAACCACCGTCTCCTCTAACAGGATGACCTGATCGGAGTACCTGGCCACATAATCCAGGTCATGGCTTACAAGAACAACCGCCAGATCATGGTGTTCCTTAAGGTATTTCATCTTCTCGTAGAAAAGATCCATACCGTTCTTATCAATACCGGAGACCGGCTCATCCAGTAGCAGAAGATCCGGATCATCCATTACCGCCATGGCTAGAAGCACCCGCTGCAGCTCACCGCCGGAAAGCATGCCCACTTTTTTGTCGATGAGCTCCTCTGCTGCAAATTCTTCCAGGGCTTCTAAGGCTCTTAGCCGCTGCTTTTTCGAGGGAAGAAACACCGGTGTCCGGCTGCGGAAACTAGTGATCATATCATAGACTGAAATAGGAGCCGCCGCTTCCAGTTGCAATTTCTGAGGAACATATCCGATTTTGATCTTACGGATCTTACCGTCCTGGGTATTTCGAAATTCCAGATTCCCTTCGTGGGGGATCTCGCCTAAGATGCCCCGGATCAGGGTACTCTTACCGGCACCGTTTCGCCCGATGACGCTGGTAAGGGTACCACAGTGGATATGGAGATTGACATCGGTGAGCACCACCTGCTCTCCAAAGCTTACTCCGAAATGGTTGATCTTAATACAATGAAGTCCACAGGGACGCACAATCTTCTTCACTTGCTACCTGCCTTTCCAATTACTGACAGATTCCTTTTCATAACCTTAAGATAGGTATCCGGTTCCACCTGATCCACCATTGTAACAGGGTCAATGGTAACAGATACTCCTCCGGTCTGATCACAGAGGGTCTTTTGCATATTCTGTCCATAGACAGGATCTGCCCATACCATATCCCCTTCCTGAAGAAGTCCCATCATATCCGAAACTTCTTTGGCACTGACCTGACGTTCCTCGTCCAGATCACAGATACCTGAGACAGAAACTCCCAGATCCCTTGCCAGATAGGCAAAGGATTCCTGAAGGATCACAGCATCCCCACCTCTCTCTTTCATAGCGGATGCCACCTTCTGTTCCTCTTCCATTAAGCCCTCCAGCTTATTGCTGTAGCTCTTATAGTTTTCCTCCAACTTTTGGAGGGGAATATCCTTCTCCTTAAAAATTTTCTTAAGTCTGTTTTTAACTTCCTGCACCTGTCCCTTATATGCCTGAACACTAAGCCAGTAATGGGCGTTATCCGAAATAGGATCATAAACCCCTTTGGAGGAATCGATCACCATAAGGGAAGGATTGGTCTTCCTGGCCTGATCTATAAATTTCTCCATTCCACCACCGTTGATAAGAAAAACATCCGATGTGGATATGGTCTTAAGATCCGCCGGAGTTGGTTCGTAATCGTGAAGACACCCGGTCTTGGGAGCCGACAGATTCTCTACCTGAACCTGAGGGATATCCTGACATAGATTCAGAGCAATGGTGTACATGGGTACAAAGGAGGATACCACCTTAAGCTTGTTACTCTCCTGGTGCTCAGACTGAAAAGACAGGTAACTGATCAACACTGTTAAAATAATTAAAACAAGAGATAACAAAAGTACAAAGCAGTACTTCTGTGTCTGTTTACTCTTCATTGTATTCATCCTCATTCTCCAGAACCTGATCCATGAAATCCAGTACTTCCTCCCGACCCTGACCGGTCACAGAAGAAAACGGGACGATGATGGTATCCTCATCTGCTCCCAGACCTTCCCGAAGGATCTTGATATGCTTCTGTAACTGGCTACGCTTGATCTTATCTGCCTTGGTGGCCAGAATAATCGGCTGATATTCCATATACCGGATCCAGTCAAACATCTGAATGTCATTCTTCCCCGGAGCATGACGGATATCTACCAGGAGGAAGATCACCCGAAGCATCTCGGACTCTGCCAGATAGTTTTCGATCATAACTCCCCATTTTTCAACTTCAGACTTGGAAGCCTTTGCATATCCGTATCCGGGAAGATCCACCAGATAGATGGAATCGTTCAGATGATAGTAATTGATGGTCTGGGTCTTACCCGGCTGTGCCGAAGTTCTGGCCAGGGATTTACGATTCAAGATACAGTTAATCAGACTGGACTTGCCCACATTGGATTTACCGGCAAAGGCAACCTCCGGCTGTGTGTTCTCCGGAAGAGTACTTGTAATTCCACATACAGTTTCCAGTTCCACTTGTTTAATTACCATGCTATTTCCCTCCAAATGGCGGTGCTATACAACAAAACAGGGCACCGCTTTGCAGTGCCCCGTCTCTCTACTTATCCTTAAGCACTTTCCTTGGACTTCTTATCCTTGTCCTCAATGGAAACTACCTTCTTATCCTTCTTATCGATCAAAAGAAGATTGGTATCCACCATCTCCTTCGTGATCTCTACCTTCTGACAGTTCTCATCCGATGGGATCTCAAACATGAAATCCATCATCACCGACTCCATGATAGCCCTAAGACCACGGGCTCCTGTCTTACGCTCTAAGGACTTCTTCGCGATCTCTCGAATAGCCTCCTCCGTAAAGGAAAGCTCCACATCATCCATATGAAAGAGCGCCTGGTACTGCTTCACCAGACAGTTCTTCGGCTCAGTCAGGATCCGTACCAATGCATCCTCGTCCAGAAGATCCAGTGATACATTGATGGGAACACGTCCGATGAACTCCGGAATCAAACCAAACTTAACAAAGTCTTGAGGAAGTGCCAGCTTAAGCAGTTCGCTCTCTGTCTTCTCTTTATTCATGGCCTCGGACGGGTCCGTATCAAAACCGATCCGCTTGGTATCTAAACGGGACTCAATGATCTTATCCAGCCCTTCAAAGGCACCGCCGCAGATAAATAGAATATTGGTGGTATCAATCTGAATCAGTTCCTGCTGTGGGTGCTTACGTCCACCCTGAGGTGGAACAGAAGCTACGGTACCCTCCAAGATCTTAAGAAGTGCCTGCTGAACACCCTCACCGGATACATCACGGGTGATGGAAACATTCTCACTCTTCTTTGTGATCTTATCGATCTCATCAATATAGATAATACCAAGCTGAGCCTTGCTGACATCATATTCAGCAGCCTGGATCAGCTTCAGAAGGATGTTCTCCACATCCTCTCCCACATATCCTGCCTCTGTCAGTGTGGTGGCATCTGCAATTGCAAAGGGTACTCCCAGTACACGAGCCAGTGTCTGCGCCAGAAGGGTCTTACCGGAACCTGTCGGTCCAAGCATTAATACATTACTCTTCTGAAGCTCCACATCAGACTTCGTTCCGGAAAGAACACGCTTGTAGTGATTGTATACCGCTACAGAAAGGACCTTCTTAGCTTCCTCCTGGCCGATTACATAATCGTCCAGGAAGTCCTTCAGTTCCTTCGGCTTCAAGAGGTTAATATCCAGGTCCAGAGCAGGATCGTTCATTTCCTCTAACATATCATCACCAAACTCTTCATCGATGATCTCTGAACAGATATCCACGCACTCATCGCAAATATAAGTTCCGTTAGGGCCTGCAATCAGCTTACGGACCTGTGACTGTGGCTTACCACAAAATGAGCAGCGGATCTGATCATCATTTGATTTTCTACCTGCCATAATTCCTCCATTAAAAAATATCACGAAAGGGTATCCCATTCCTGGGGTACCCTTCCTAATTATGCTTCGCGATTCTCGATAACCCGATCGATCAGACCGTAATCCAATGCTTCCTGAGCGGAAAGATAATGGTCACGCTCTGTATCTGCAGTTACCTGCTCAACAGTCTTACCAGTATTCTTCGCTAACATTTCATTTAACTTTCTCTTGGTCTTCAAAATGCTCTCGGCTGCGATCTCGATCTCCGTTGCCTGACCCTTGGCACCGCCGGATGGCTGGTGAATCATGATCTCAGCATTGGGAAGAGCAAGACGCTTGCCCTTGGCACCGCCTGCCAGCAGGAAAGCTCCCATGGAAGCCGCAAGACCCACACAAATAGTAGACACATCACACTTAATATACTGCATGGTATCGTAGATCGCCATACCAGCTGTAACCATTCCGCCAGGGGAATTGATATAAAGGTGAATGTCCTTGTTCGGATCCTCAGACTCCAGGAAAAGAAGCTGGGCAACCACAAGGGATGCTGTTGTCTCATTCACTTCTTCTCCAAGGAAAATAATACGGTCCTTTAAGAG
>CADCQT010000070.1 GCA_902803645.1 uncultured Lachnospiraceae bacterium
CTCACCGTATGCCGGCCTGGCAGCTGATCCAGGAGGCCGGGATGCGGGAGGCTTCTGTGGGAGGAGCGGCTGTTTCCGAGAAGCATAGCGGTTTTATCATTAACAAGGGAAATGCCACGGCGACGGATATCTATCGTCTGATCCGCAAGGTACAAAGGGCGGTACGTCAGACCTGTGGTGTCACCTTAGAGACAGAGGTCAGACTGTTGGGTGAATTCCCTGTAGAAGAGGAAGATTCGTGAAATTATTGATTCTCACCGGCATGTCCGGATCCGGTAAACATTCGGCTTTTAAGATCTTAGAGGATATGGGATACCACTGCGTGGATAATCTTCCGGTGGCTTTGCTGAAAAGCTTTGTGGAGTTGGCAGCAGGCAATCAGGAGATGAACCGTGTGGCAGTGGGGATCGATATCCGGAACGGATCGGCTCTTTCCCATCTGGAGGAGACACTCGATGAGCTGGAAAGTGATGGGAAGACCTACAGCATTCTATTCCTGGATGCAGAGGATTCTGTTCTGATCCGCCGTTACAAGGAAACAAGGCGTATGCCTCCTCTTGCCGGAGAGGGCCGGATCGAGGACGGTCTTCGGGCAGAGCGGAGGGCTCTGAAATTTCTCAAAGAGAAGGCGGACTACATCGTAGATACCTCCCATCTTCTCACCAGAGATTTAACGGCAGAGCTGAAGCGTATCCTCCGGGAGGACGGAGTTTACCGGAGTCTTAACATTACGGTTCTTTCCTTTGGCTTTAAGTACGGGATACCCACAGATGCGGATCTGGTATTTGATGTCCGCTTCCTGCCCAATCCCTACTATGTTCCGGAGCTTAGGGCTCTGACAGGAAATGATTCGTCCATTGTAGACTATGTGATGTCGGCGGAGGAAGCCCATACATTTGTGGATAAGGTTTCGGATCTTATTGAATTTCTGATTCCCCAGTATATCCGTGAGGGCAAGAATCAGCTGGTGATCTGTTTCGGTTGTACCGGAGGCAAGCACCGGTCGGTAACCATGGCCCGGCAGCTTTATGCAAGGCTTGCGGGAGAACAGAAGACCTATGGTCTTGGTATCCTTCACAGGGATATCGATAAGGATAATAAACGAGAAAATAAACAAGGAGATTGACATGTCTTTTTCTTCGGAAGTGAAGAAGGAACTTATCGTCATCACACCCAAAGCCCGCCATTGTCAGACTGCTGAGCTGTCTGCGATGACGGGATTTCTTGGGAAAAAGGACAGAAGAGTCGATGGCGAAAAAATGAACACAGAGTCAGAGTCCCCTGATATCAGCCGAAAGTTCTTTACTTTATCGAAAAAAACGATTAGTATTAGTGGGAATGGCATAGAACACCCGGAAGAGCAGCGGGAGTGTTGCCGCAAGGCTTTTTTGCGAGGCGCATTTTTGGTTGCAGGTTCCATGAGTGATCCTAATAAGTCCTACCATCTTGAGATCGTATGTCACCAGCTACCCCAGGCGGAAGAGGTATGTAAGGTTATGCGTACCTTTGACACAGATCCTCATATCGTAGAACGTAAGAGCCATTTTGTTGTTTATCTGAAGGAAGGTTCGCAAATCGCCACGATCTTAGGTGTCATGGGAGCGTCAAAGGCCTATATGGAACTTGAGAATATCAGGATCCTGAAGGATATGCGCAATTCCGTGAACCGGCAAGTCAATTGTGAGGCAGCTAACATACATAAGACTGTATCCGCAGCGGTGCGGCAGGCAGAGGATATTGCTTGCATTGAAAACCATGGTGGCCTGACGCAATTGCCGGAGAACTTACGGGAAGCAGCAGTGCTTCGTTTGGAATATCCGGATCTTTCATTGGAGGAATTGGGCAAGAGAGCCACTCCGCCAATCGGCAAGTCAGGTATCAATCATAGATTACGCCGGATTGGTCAGATTGCAGAACGTATCAGAAATCAGGAGGATGAGTCATGAAGAAAAATGTTGTCATTCAGATGTCAAATTCGATGGAGGCAACACCGATTGCACACTTAGTTCAGCTTGCAAATCAGTTTAACAGTAAGGTTTATTTTGAGATGGATACAAAGAAAGTCAATGCAAAGAGCATCATGGGTATGATGAGCCTTGTATTGACTTCCGGTTCTACTGTAACCATCGACGCTGAGGGGGAAGATGAAGAGAAAGCAGTTGTAGAACTGGAGAGATTCCTGACCGAGTAAGGGACAGGACATCTGCTTGGGGTATTTTTCATGGGGATGAAGCTTCTGTTCATTTATAATCCGCATTCCGGCAAGGGTATGATCAAGAATTACCTTTCGGATATCATGGATATCATGATTAAAGCCGGGTATACCGTTACGGTCTATGCCACTCAGTATCAGGGGGATGCTGAGGACAAAGCAAGGCAGGAAGCGGGAAATTACGACCGCATCATCTGTTCCGGTGGGGATGGAACCTTAGATGAGGTGGTGACCGGGATCATGTCCTCCGGTCATGAGATACCGATCGGTTATATACCGGCGGGAAGTACCAACGATTTTGGTAATTCCCTGGGTATCGACAAGGACATGCTCAAGGCTGCCAGGATCGCAGCGTCAGGGAAGCCTCTGGCCATCGATATTGGCAAGTTTGGAGAGACGAATTTCGTCTATGTGGCGGCCTTCGGTATTTTTACCGAGGTCTCCTATCAGACCAGTCAGCAACTGAAGAACACCATTGGTCATACCGCCTACCTCATCGAAGCCATCAAGCAGCTTCGAGACATTAAGTCCTATCGGATGCAGGTAGAGTATGACGGAAATGTACTATATGATGAGTTTATCTATGGAATGATCACCAACACCAAGTCCGTTGGGGGTATTAAGGGGATTATTCCGGGAGATATTTCTCTGTCAGATGGTAAGTTCGAGGTTACACTGATCAAGGCGCCTAAGAATCCTATGGAGCTGAATGAGATCGTACAGACTCTGGCAGGACCGAGAGAAGAGTCGGAACTTGTCTACAGTTTCCAGGCGGATCATCTTACATTGAAGGCAACGGAGAATATTCCATGGACACTGGACGGGGAGTATGGCGGTGCACCCAGCATCGTTGAGATCACCAACCTGCACCATGCCCTGGAAATAATAGTTGAATAGGAATGTAGATTAGGCTATAATCGTTTTGTTGTAACATAATTTTAATTAATAAGTTCAGGTCACGGAGGTAACGAAAATGTTAGTATCTGCAACAGATATGCTGAACAAGGCTAAGGCTGGTCACTACGCTGTAGGACAGTTCAACATCAATAACTTAGAGTGGACAAAGGCTATTCTTCTTACTGCTCAGGAGTGCAACTCCCCTGTTATTCTTGGTGTTTCCGAGGGTGCTGGTAAGTATATGACTGGTTACAAGACCGTAGCTGCTATGGTTAAGGCTATGGACGAGGAGCTGAACATCACAGTTCCAGTAGCTCTTCACCTGGATCACGGCTCATACGAAGGAGCTAAGGCTTGTGTTGAGGCTGGATTTACATCTATCATGTTCGATGGTTCTCACTACGATATCAATGAGAATGTTGCTAAGACAACAGAACTTGTTAAGTTAGCTCATGATAACAACATGTCCATCGAGGCTGAGGTTGGTTCCATCGGTGGTGAGGAAGACGGCGTTATCGGTGCCGGCGAGTGTGCAGATCCAGAGGAGTGCAAGCGCGTCGCTGATCTTGGCGTTGATATGCTTGCTGCAGGTATCGGTAACATCCACGGTGTTTACCCTGAGAACTGGGCAGGTCTTTCTTTTGAGACATTAGAGAATATCCAGAAGTTAACAGGTGAGATGCCATTAGTTCTTCACGGTGGTACAGGTATCCCTGATGAGATGATCTCTAAGGCTATCTCTCTTGGTGTATCCAAGATCAATGTTAACACAGAGTGTCAGCTTGTATTTGCTGATGCTACACGTGAATATATCGAGGCTGGCAAGGACAAGAGCGGTAAGGGATTTGACCCACGTAAGCTTCTTGCACCTGGTACAGAGGCAATCAAGGCTAAGGTTAAGGAGAAGATGGAGCTCTTCGGTTCTGTAAACAAGGCCTGATTGATTACAGAGTAACAAAGGAAGGTGTTCCGTTTTATAACGGAGCACCTTTTTCAGGTTATGGCTGGCGAATAACGAGCATTTAGGAGAAATACATTGGAAGAAAGAAATACAGACAGAATCAACGTAGCAGAGATCTTTGGCGAGAACGTTTTTGACGATCGCACCATGCAGGAGAGACTCCCGAAGAAGATCTATCAGAAGCTGAAGGAGACCATTCGCGAGGGTCGTGATATGGATCTTGAGACGGCTGATGTGGTAGCCCATGAGATGAAGGAATGGGCCATTGAAAAGGGAGCAACACATTTTACTCATTGGTTCCAGCCTTTGACAGGCATTACGGCAGAGAAGCATGACTCTTTTATCAGTGCACCTCAGCCCTCCGGCAAGGTTCTTATGAGCTTTTCCGGTAAGGAGCTGATCAAGGGTGAGCCGGATGCTTCCTCCTTCCCCTCCGGTGGACTTCGTGCAACCTTCGAGGCAAGGGGATATACCACCTGGGATTGTACTTCTCCGGCTTTTGTTCGTGAGGATGCTTCCGGCGCCACTCTTTGCATCCCTACAGCCTTCTGTTCCTATACCGGCGAGGCTTTGGATCAGAAGACGCCCCTTCTTCGTTCCATGGAAGTGATCAACCAGCAGGCGCTTCGCCTGATTCGGCTTTTTGGGAATAACACATCCCGTAAGGTCACACCTTCTGTTGGAGCAGAGCAGGAATATTTCCTGGTGGATCGTAAGAATTTCCTTGCCCGTAAGGATCTTGTCTATACCGGCCGTACTCTGATTGGTGCCATGCCTCCAAAGGGACAGGAAATGGATGACCATTACTTTGGTGCCATCCGTGAGCGTGTTGCCGCCTTTATGCGGGATGTGAACATCGAGCTGTGGAAGTTGGGTGTCACATCCAAGACCGAGCATAACGAGGTAGCTCCGGCGCAGCATGAGCTTGCTCCCATCTATGAGGAGGCCAATGTTGAGGTGGATCATAATCAGATTATTATGGAGACTTTGAAGAAGGTGGCATACCGTCATGATCTCCAGTGTCTTTTACATGAGAAGCCGTTTGCCGGTGTGAACGGTTCCGGTAAGCATAACAACTGGTCCCTTGTAACAGATGATGGAATTAACCTTTTAGATCCGGGCAAGACCCCTCATGAGAATATCCAGTTCCTGCTGGTGCTCTGCTGTATCTTAAAGGCTGTGGATCGTCATGCCGAGCTGCTTCGTGAGTCTGCAGCGGATGTGGGAAATGATCACCGACTGGGAGCGAATGAGGCTCCTCCTGCTATTGTGTCCATCTATCTGGGAGAGCAGCTTCAGGATGTGATCAATCAGCTGATCGCTACCGGTTCTGCCACCCACAGTATCAAGGGTAGTAAGATGGATACCGGTGTTAAGACCCTTCCTGATTTTATGAAGGATGCTACCGATCGTAACAGAACATCACCCTTTGCCTTTACCGGTAATAAGTTTGAGTTCCGTATGGTTGGTTCCGAGGATAGTATCGGAGAGCCGAATATTGTATTGAATACCATTGTGGCGGAGGCATTCTGCGAGGCCTGTGATGTGCTGGAGAAGGCAGAGGATTTTGATCTGGCGGTTCATGACATGATCAAGGAGCTTGCCGAGGCCCATCAGAGGATCGTATTCAACGGAGACGGATATTCAGATGAATGGGTAGAAGAGGCTGCCCGCCGTGGTCTTCCGAACATCACCAATATGTTGGATGCCATTCCGGCGCTGACCTCTGAGTCTACCGTTAAGATGTATGAGAAGTTCGGTGTCTTTACCGAGACAGAACTTAAGTCCCGTGCGGAGATCGAATATGAGATTTATGCCAAGAAGCTGAACATCGAGGCAAAGACCATGCGGGATATTATCCGTAAGCAGGTGATTCCTGCCGTAATCGGTTATACCACCACCCTTGCCACCTCCATTACAGCGGTTAAGGCTGCCGGAGTGGGTGCCGATGTATCTACCCAGAGCCAGATGTTAAAGGAAGTGTCCGAGAAGCTGGCGAAGACACGGGATGCCCTTGCTGTTCTTGAGAAGGTGACAGAGGAGGCCAATGCATGTGAGGATCAGATGCAGAGAGCACTTTACTTCCGGGATCAGGTGGTTCCTGCAATGGCAGAGCTTCGTAGGCCTGTGGATGAACTGGAGATGCTGGTGGATAAGTCAGCATGGCCAATGCCATCCTACGGTGATATGATCTTTGAAGTATAGGATCACTTGTATTCGTTAGTATCAGAATGTGGTTACCCCCGGGAATGCTCGTAAGAGCATTCCCGGGGGTTTTGTTTTCGGTTCAATGAAGGGATATAAATGTGCCTGTGTTTACTTTGCAGTGGAGGATGCTCCGGCGGTCCATCCTCCCTGGGCTTCGGCCTCGGATAACCGGGGATCGGAAAGAATATAGGTGTGTCCCTTTATAAGTTTGGCCTTGGGGGCCTTAAGCTGTATGGACATCATACGACTGCCACATTTGGCGGTGATCTGTGCCGGGTAGGCTCTTCCTTCTCCGAAGCTGTTGACCTGGCTTTTATCATAGACAAGGACAGTAAACTGCCAGGTCTTGCGATCGGATACTCTGGTAGCATCCTGGGAGCCACCGGCCAGGGGATCTGTCATCAGCCCCAGAAGCTGTTGCTTGGTAACAGAGGAATTCAGCCGCAGAGTCAGGCGGTTCTTTTTTACATTGGCACAGAGAGACTCCGGCAGGAAGCTGCAGCAGCTGTCTCTTCGAAGGGGATGGCTGTTATCCCGGTAGGTGGTAAGGGTATTGGTAAGAGCGCGGGCAGAAGAAGCACCGGGAAATACCAGAAGTCCACTGCTGTGAAATCCCAGAGGATTGACCTGCTGGGAGGAAAGGTTCTCCAGAGTATTTTCAGCTTTAGCGGCCTTTTGGTACCATCGGATAGCAGAGGAGGGGGAGATCTTACCGGAGAAGGATTTTCCGTATTGAAACAGGGTAGTGTTTAACTTCCTGCCTTCGGCAGTAAGGCCACAAGTCCCCTTTGGAACAACGGTGATCATGGCGGTGATGGTCTGATCCGCTGCCTGGAGTTTCACAAGTGATGCCCCTGGCTTTTTCCCTTGGACAAGACCGGTGAGCTTAGAGACGGATACGTATCTGGGGGAAGCGCTTTCGTAGGATTCCTTCTGTAGTTGTCTGGCGCTAAGACCACAGATCCCTGTGGTGGCCAGATCCCCCAGATAGACTTTGCTGCCCTGCTCCATCATAAAAACAGCATTGTGGGAGGTTCCGGGGACCAGAGGATCCCAGGCGAGAGTAAAAGAACCGGTATACCCCCTTTTCCAGTCCCGGGGGGCTATAGCTCCCCGAACAGAGCAGGGGAAAGAAAGGGTCAGAATACCTGCAGATAAAAGGGCAGGCAGTAGTTTGTGAAAGAAAAGTTTCATATGTCCTCC
>CADCQT010000071.1 GCA_902803645.1 uncultured Lachnospiraceae bacterium
CTCTTTGCCACCATGAATATGATGGCGAAACAGGAGACGCTGGATTATCTTGAGAAACATCAGATTCATTACGACTGGATTTGTATCGATGAGGTACACAGAGCCGGTTCCGAAAGTTACCAGAGGATCATGCAGCATTTTCATCCGGATTTCTGGCTGGGAATGACAGCAAGTCCGGAGCGAACGGACGGATTTGATATCTTTGCATTGTTCGATCATAACATTGCCTATGAGATACGCCTGCAGCATGCCCTGCGGGATGATCTGCTGTGCCCCTTCCACTACTTTGGCATAACGGATATTGAGATCGACGGAGAGGTGATCAGCAATGACACCGGCCAGAGGCAGTTTCAGTATCTGGTATCTCATCAGAGGGTGGAACATATCCTGCATCAGGCAAGGTACTATGGACATAGTGGAGACCGGGTCAAGGGACTTGTCTTCTGTAGTACGAAGAGGGAAGCCAAAGAATTGGCCGGTGGTTTCCGGGAGAAGGGCTATTATGCCATGGCCCTGGTAGGGGAAGACAGTGAAAGTGTAAGAGAGGCAGGAATTGATCTTCTGGCAAAGGATGTGGAGGAAGATCTTCTGCAAACCCATATGGACCAGATTCAAAGGGGGCAGGCGGTCACAGGAGAGAAGCCTTTTCTGGATTATATTTTTACTGTGGATATTTTTAATGAGGGTGTGGATATTCCTGAGATCAATCAGGTGATCATGCTTCGTGAGACCCAGTCTCCCATTATTTTTGTTCAGCAGCTGGGACGAGGTCTGCGTAAGGCAAAGGATAAAGAGTATGTGGTGATCCTGGATTTTATCGGGAACTACACCAATAATTATATGATTCCCATTGCTCTCTCCGGTGATAAGAGTTATAACAAAGATTCCATGCGTCGCTATGTCCAGGAGGGAACCAGGATCATTCCGGGAGCTTCCACGGTGCACTTCGATGAGATCTCAAGGCAGCGGATCTTTCGGTCCATTGATTCTGCCAGGACAAATGACGTAAAGCTTCTGAAGACATCCTTTGAGCAGCTCCGTTACCGTCTGGGTCGGATCCCCACGGTGCTGGATTTCCGGGAATACGGTTCCATTGATGTCAGCAAGTTTTTTGATAAATGGGGGTCCTATTATGCCTTCCTGGTGAAGTATTACGGGGAGGAATATACCCTTCGTCTTCAGCCGGTGGAGGAAGAAATTATAGAATTTTTATCCAAAAAAGTCACCAGAATGAAGCGGGGCCAGGAGCTTTTTCTCCTGAAGGAATTGATCCAACGGGGCCAGAGGCTCTTCTATTATTCTAAAGAGATGTTGCGCAGGCAACATAAATTCCAGATGGATGAAAAGACCGAAGAGTCGGTCTACCGGAACCTCACCAATCAGTTTGCAAAGGAAGAGGAGCGTAGGAAGTATTCCCACTGTGTTCTGATTCAGAGGAAAGATGGCGGATATCAGTTAGATCCTGCCTTCTGGGGACTTTTGCAGGGGAATCGGGCTTTTTATGATATGGTCTGTGATCTGGTGGATTATGGTATTGCTGTCTATAGGGATCTCTATGCGGATACCTATCGGGATACGAATTTTGCCTTATACCAGAAGTATACCTACGAGGATGTCTGTCGGCTTTTGAACTGGCAGAAGAATATGAATGCCCAGAATATCGGTGGATATTTTTATGATGCCACCACTCGGAGCCTTCCGGTCTTTATCAACTATGACAAGGCAGAGGATGCCATTGCATATGAAGATCGGTTTGTGTCTTCTAAGGAGCTGATCGCCCTGTCCAAGCACCCAAGAAAAGTGGATTCCAGCGATGCGGATCATTTCTATAAGCGGAAGGAGCAGGATAGGGACAACCGAATCTATCTTTTTGTGCGCAAGAATAAGGATGACCGGGAGGCCAAGGAGTTTTATTTTCTGGGAGAGATCTATGCCCAGGATGAGCCGGTTCCCATTAAGATGGAAAAGACCGGAGACGATGCATTTGAGATCCGATACCGGCTGGATGTACCCGTTCGGGAAGATATATATGAATACATAGTAAGTGAGGCGTGAAAAAATGAAGACAATACGGGTGGTTGCAGCTGTGATTTGTGACGCTATGGAGAAAAAGACCAGGATTTTTGCCACAGCAAGAGGCTATGGTGAGTTCAAGGGGGGCTGGGAGTTCCCCGGTGGCAAGATCGAAGAGGGGGAGACTCCACAGGAAGCCCTTGTACGGGAGATAAGAGAAGAACTGGATATTACAGTAAAGGTAGGAGATAAGATCGATACCATCGAGTATGATTATCCAAAGTTTCATCTGTCCATGGACTGCTTCTGGTGTGAAGTGGTGGCCGGAGAATTAAAGCTTCTCGAAGCAGAGGCAGCCAGATGGCTGACAGCAGAGGAGCTTGACCAGGTGGACTGGCTCCCTGCGGATATTACCCTGATTCAGAAGATCCGGGAGAATATGCTTTCCTAATTAATAAGACATCATATTTTTTACACATCTTTTTCACAAAGAGGACACGATTGCCTTATATACTAAGCTCACAGAACAACAACCGAGAAGAACATGGAGGTAGATGCTTATGCAGAATGGTATAGGTAAGAGTTCGCTGTTGGGTTTACTGTTGGTGATGTGTGTTTCGTTTACAGCCTGCTCACAGTCATCATCAACTTCTTCAACGACTTCAGCGAAAAGTTCCCAGGTAAGTGAGAATGACAGTAATCCGCCGGAAAAGCCGGATGGAACACCGCCGGATGGACAGCCGGGAGGCGGTGGCTTTGGGGGTGGAAGCAGTAGCGAGGATATTGATTATTCCGGTGCTGTGGAGATCAAGTCTTCGGATTCTCAAAGCAGCAAGGATTATACCAGTAAGAAGGCGGATGAGAATGCTCTTCTGATCAGTACATCCCATGAGGTTACTTTAACCAATCCTACGGTTCACAAGACCGGAGATTCCGATAGTGGTGACAGTTGTAACTTTTATGGACAGAATGCCGGTATCCTGGTAAAGGATGGTTCTACCACCACCATTAAGGGTGGTACGATTACCACGGATGCGAATGGTGCCAATGGTGTTTTCTCTTACGGCGGCAACGGAGGTCAGAATGGAGCAGCCGGGGATGGAACGAAGGTTTTAATCTCCGATACCACGATCAAGACCACGGGTGACGGTTCCGGCGGTATTATGACCACCGGCGGAGGAATCACAGAGGCTAAGAATCTTACGGTTTCTACCAGCGGACGTTCCTCTGCAGCTATCCGTACCGATCGGGGTGGCGGAACTGTTACAGTAGATGGTGGAACCTATACCACCAGCGGTCTTGGCTCTCCGGCAATCTATTCGACGGCAGATGTTTCTGTTTCCAATGCGAAGCTTGTGTCGAATCTTTCCGAAGGTGTATGTATTGAGGGAATCAACTCCATTACTTTGAAGGACTGTGATCTTACAGCCAACAACACAGATACCAACGGCAATGCGACCTTCTATGACACCATTATGATCTACCAGTCTATGTCCGGTGATGCGGACAGCGGGACATCTTCCTTTACAATGGACGGAGGTACGCTCACCAGTAAGAACGGTCATGTCTTCCATGTGACCAATACAAAGGCTAAGATCAACCTAAAGAATGTGAAGATCGTAAACCGGGATTCGGATCAAATCCTTTTATCTGTTTGTGCAGATGGCTGGGAAGGTGATACCAACGAGGCAACGGTGAATGCAAGCAAGCAGACCTTGAAGGGTACCATCCTGGTAGGAGATGATTCCACTCTTACCCTTAACTTAAAGAAGGGTTCCACCTTTACCGGCAATATCAGTGGTAAGATCACCAATGCCAAGGGGAAATCTGTTTCCACACAGGTCGGTAAGGTGAAGGTTTCCCTTGACAAGTCCAGTACCTGGACGCTGACAGAGGACACCTATATCTCATCCTTTGATGGGGATCTGTCCAATGTAAATACCAATGGCCATACCCTCTATGTGAACGGCAAAACTGTGAAGTAAGACAGGCGCCTAACCATTGCGGTTAGGCGTTTTTTAGTGGGAGAAATTTGCGTTAGGTTGTAGGCAGTAAGCTCCTGGTGTGCTGTTGTGGTGTCGCGGTTTTGTGCTCCTTGGTTTACCGAAATCTTCAGGAAGGAGGAAATCTCTCGGAGAGAGGAGAATTGTTCATCTGCGGGGGAAAAAAGCCGGAGGAAGCCAAGTCGGTGGAAGCCAAGAAGGAAGAAAATCCCCCGGAGAGCAGGGGAAATGTAATTTGCGGGGGAAAAAGACGCAAACAGGCACCGACCGGAAGGAAAAGAAAGAGAGAAAATCCCCCGGAGAGAAGAGAATTGCCCATCTGCGGGGGAAAATAAGCCGGAGGAAGGCAAGAAGGAAGAGCCAGGATTGCGGGAGAATCCCCTGTATGATAGCATGGTGATGTTAGACTAGGCTAATAGAAGTTGCGTAGGCCTTATGGCAAAGGAAGATATTGAGGGAATCATCATTACGCTGCAGGCAAAAGGAATCAAAGGGGGACGAGACATGACAATACATGAATTTGGGAAAGAGAACCGGGAGACGATCGTATTGATCCATCCATCGGTGGTGATGTGGGATTATTTTGAATATGTTATTCCACTGCTGGAGAAAAGATATCATCTGATCATTCCGGCTCTGCCGGGGTACGATCCGGATAAAAAGAGTGATTTTACATCGGTGGAAAAAATTGCAGAGGATCTGACTTCCTGGCTGGAGAAGAGACATTTGACCAAGATTCATTGTATATACGGATGCTCTATGGGAGGAGCTGTTGTGATACGTACATTGTTGGATCGTCGACTTGAAATCAGACGGGCGATCATCGATGGGGGAATAACACCATATCAGTTGCCCTGGATCTTAACAAGAATGATAGCGGTGAAGGATTTCTTGCTGGTATCAATGGGGAAGATCGGAGGTATTCGTTTGTTGGAAAAAGCCTTTGCAACAGATGAATTGTCAGAAGAAGATATAAAATATGAGGCAAACGTTCTTTCCATGATCAGCTATCGAACGATTTGGAATACCTTTGACTCCTGCAATAATTACAGGATGCCGAAGCATCCGCAGACGAATTGCGAGCAACTGGAATACTGGTATTCTGATGGGGAGGCTAAGGAGAGAAGAGGAGATATCGGTTATATGAAGAAGGTCTTCCCCCAGACAGAATTCAGGTTGATAAGGAATGCCGGGCATGGAGGCCTGGCACCCTTTCAACCTGAAAGATTGGCCAGAGGTTTAATGGAACCAATGGAATCGAAAACACAAAAGAGCAAGATCGAATCATAAAAAAGGAACATTAATAAGTGAAAAGTTATACGTTTAACCCATTGTAAACACGCCATCTTTTCTATAAAATCAAATGCAATGACAAGCCTTTGGGTTTTGATTCATTTTCTGCCAAAGTCACTGTGAGTGGAAACTGAAAAAGACCAAAGAAAGACGCTTCAGAAAGAGACAAGGGAAAAATA
>CADCQT010000072.1 GCA_902803645.1 uncultured Lachnospiraceae bacterium
CCCTCTATCCACCCTTTGGCAGGACAGTATTGTTCTGCCAATTTTATTAAGCGGTAGGGCATTTGCTTACGATCCGCGTTGGGCTATCGCCAAGCGGTAAGGCACAGGATTTTGATTCCTGCATTCCCGGGTTCGAATCCCCCATGCCTCATTATTGACTAAAACCTCGCGAATCCTTGAATTATAAGGGTCGGCGAGGTTTTTGTTTTCCTGTTTTTAATTAAATTTTTAATCTATATCGTGTCTAAAATCGTCATTTTTCGTCATTAAGGTGTAACACCCGCTGCAACACCCTTCCCGACAACAACACCCCCAATCTGGTCTGATATCTGTTTTTAATTAAAATCGAAAGAGAAACCTGATTCTGATGATCAATCTTAAGATTCTTAAGATTTCTTAAGGTCCCCTAAAGAATAAATTTAGGCTCTTCTTATATAGTATCCATGGTAATCTTGATAAATACGGAGGAAACTATGGCGTATAACACAAATATCTATTTTATCTTCTTCCTTCCCATCGTGTTTCTGGTCTATCAGTTGACCTGTAAGAAATACCGCTGGATGGTGCTGCTGGCGTCATCGGCAGTGTTCTTCTGGCTGATTAGTCACTACCTGATCGGATGGGCAGCCCTGACCACGGTTCTTACCTGGGGCGGCGGACGGATCATAGAGAAGATCAAAGAGAAGAGCAAGGGACTTCCAAGAGAAGAGAGAAAACCAAAGAAGCAGAAGATGAAGCGGGTTTTGACCCTCTTTATTCTGGCAGTGGTTGGTATACTCTTTGGTCTGAAATACATCGCCTTTACCCTTAGCGTGATGGAAAAAGTGGTGGCTGTCATAGGAGGCGTCACAGGACTTGCCGGAGGAGCAGCCGGTACGGCAGGAAGCTTTGATCTGGCAGGAAATGCCCTGGGACATATCCTGGTGCCTATAGGAATTTCCTTTTATACCCTTCAGGCAGTGGGATATCTGCTGGATGTGTACTGGGGAAGATTTGAAGCAGAAAAAAATGTTTTTCATGTGGGATTGTTTATGATCTTTTTCCCCACCTTGATGGAGGGGCCGATCCTGCGTTGGACGGATGTCAGGGATCAGTTGTTCGAAGGAAGGGCAATTACCTTTCACAGTTTTGAGACCGGAGCTTTCCGGATGTTGCTGGGATTGTTCAAGCGAATGATCATAGCGGACCGGCTGAATGTGGTGGTCAATATGATGTACCGCAAGGATGTGGAATTAACGGGACTTATGATCTTTGTGACCATGGTCACCACCACCGTACAGCTGTATATGGAGTTTTCCGGAACCATCGATATCTGCATCGGAACAGCCAGGGTACTGAATATTCATCTGCCGGAGAATTTCCGGCAGCCCTTCTATTCCCAGAGTGCAGCGGAGTTCTGGCGAAGATGGCATATATCCCTTGGAACATGGTTTAAGAATTATATCTTTTATCCGGTGTCTACATCTCAGGTGATGAAGAAGTGGAATAAGTTCGGAAGAAAGCATTGCGGAAAATATGTGACCACGGTGGTGACATCCGCCATTGCACTGTTTCCGGTATGGATGCTCAACGGCCTGTGGCATGGCCCTAAGTGGCCCTATATTATGTACGGCGTCTTTTATTTTGTGATCCTTTTGTTGGAGATCGCATTGGAGCCTGCAGGAAAAGTGGTATGGAAGCTCCTGGGATTTGATGAGGGTGACGGACTGGTAAAAGTCATCCGGACCCTTCGGACCTGGGGCATTATCTTCGTGGGAGAGATGCTTTTCAGAGCAAGGACATTAGAGCAGTTTGTACATATGTTTAAGAACATGTTCAAAGGCCCCTGGGACGGTGGCCTGTTGTACGGCAACATTCCAAATATGGGAATCGAACCGGCAGATGCAGTGGTCGTATTGATTGGCTGTATTTTGATGATTTTGCTGGACAGGAAGGCAGAGGAGGATCCTATGTTGTATGAAAATATAGGAAACCACACCTTCTATTTCCGGGGAGCGCTGTACTATGTCATGATCTTTACCATTGTAATCTTTGGAGCATATGGCGTGGGATATCAGCCGGCAGATTTGATCTACGCAGGTTTCTAGCAGCCTCGGCACCCCGGGGAGCAAAACCGCAGAGAGCAGTCGGTGAAGCTGACTTTGCGCTCTGTGCCAAGGAGGCAAGTCTAAAACCAAGTTGAAAACGGAGAATACTATGAAGAAAAAAAGAATCCTGAAAGTGGGAAGCTTTATCCTGGCGGTGGCACTGACATTGGTGCTTCCGGGGATGTTTCTAAAGCCTAAGACTATGAACCGGTTTCATCTGGATGCAGGCCGGGTGGGGGTCTTTTCCAGAATTAAGATAGAACCGAAAAACAGTATCGATGTGGTGGTGCTGGGAGACAGCGAAAGTTACTGTTCTTTTTCTCCTATGCAGCTGTGGGAGGATTACGGATATACCTCCTATGTGGCAGGAGTGCCTGGGGCAAAGATCGGAGATAACTATGATGTGCTGAAGACGGTTTTTGCAAGGCAAAAGCCCAAGGTGGTGCTGCTGGAGACCAACAATCTCTTCCGGTATCAGCCCCCGAACAATGTGGACGCAAAGACCACAAGAGCCATCTATAAGAGGCTGCCATTCCTTAAGTACCACAGTGTGTGGAAGTCACCTCTTAGTCGGGCAAAGGGAGCTATGTTTCAGGGGTTCAATGTGAACGGATCCGTCCGCCCCTATATGGGAGGGGAGTATATGTGCCCCTCTACGGAGAGGGAGAGGATCTTTTCGCCAAACCGCAGGTATTTTCACGGGATCCTTCGCCTCTGCCAAAAGAACGGGGCAAAGCTTGTGATGTACTCAGCGCCGTCTCCGAGAAACTACAATTATAAGAAACATAATGCATTGAAGATTCTTGCGGAGAAAAATGGTTTGTCCTATGTGGATCTGAATGTGAAGGCCGGCCGACTGGAGATCGACTGGATGAGTGATACAAGAGATCACGGGGACCATCTGAATCTGGCGGGAGCGCAGAAAACCACAGCTTTTCTGGGATACTATCTGGATAAGACCTGCGATTTGACCTGTCGCAGAAATACCGGGGTGGCGGCCCGCTGGAACAGAATGCTTCGGTCCTATAAGATCCGAACGAAGAAAGCAGAGCATTCTATCTGGAAAAAGATGAATGACTGGGAAGAGGAAGTAGATAATGAAGTATTGTGAGATAACCATCTTAGATCGTCTGGAAAAAACAGCCGAGCAATATCCGGAGAGGATTGCTGTATCGGACCCGGCAGGGGAGGCGACCTGGCAGGGGCTGCAAAAGAGAGCCTTTGCCCTTGGCAGCGTCCTCTATCAAATGTTGCCGGGGGCACGTAAAAGGGAGGGAGAGTTCCCGGTTGCCATTCTTGCAGATAAAAGTGTATCCCTCTTAGAGATGATGCTGGGAGTCACCTATTGCGGCGGCTTTTACGTCATCTTAAACCCGGAGCAGCCGGCAGAGCGAATCCATAAGATTCTGGAAGTTTTGGATCCGGCCCTTGTGATAACAGAAGAGAAATACAAGGATAGAATGGAGCAGACAGGCTACAGAGGAGGGAAGTGTCTACTGGAAGAGGTGCAGGAGCTGTCGGCAAAAAGCAGCGGAAACACCCTTGACCTTAAGATGGTCCGGGAGGATATGGGAAGGGATACTCCTCTGTACGGAATCTTCACCTCAGGTTCCACCGGAACCCCAAAGTGCGTGCTGGTAAGCCATGGAGCAGTGCTGGACTTTATCGGACATTTTACAGAGATCTTTGGATTTACGGCAGAGGATGTCATTGCTAATCAGGCACCATTTGATTTTGATGTGTCTGTGAAGGATATCTACAGCGGAATTTTTACAGGAGCAAAAACCGTTCTGATTCCGAGGGAGTACTTCTCTACTCCGGCAAAGCTTTTGGATTACCTTTGCGATAACCATGTTACGAGCCTGACCTGGGCGGTATCGGCCCTTTGCATTATTTCCGGTCTGAAGGGCTTTGACTACAGGGTTCCAAAGGAAGTAAAGCGGGTGATGTTCAGCGGAGAAGTAATGCCTATAAGGCAGCTTACCATCTGGCAGGAT
Organism: uncultured Lachnospiraceae bacterium; assembly: GCA_902803645.1. Lineage (GTDB taxonomy): Bacteria > Bacillota > Clostridia > Lachnospirales > Lachnospiraceae > Weimeria. The sequence continues at coordinate 4,085 of CADCQT010000072.1, forward strand.
CACCTGCCACAGGCGGCGTTTGTTAATCTCTACGGTCCCTCAGAGATCACCTGTAATTGTACCTATTACAGGATCAACCGGCACTTTGAGAAGACCGAGGCACTTCCCTTAGGAGAAGTCTTCCCGGGAAGAAGGGTCTTTTTACTGGATGAGGATGGAAAAGAGGTACGGGAGACAGGCAAAAGCGGTGAGATCTGCGTAACAGGAGAGTCCCTTGCCCTGGGATATTACCATAATCCGGAGCAGACAGGGGAGCATTTCGTGGAATATACCCATGAGGACGGCTTGACCACTCGGATGTATCGCACCGGAGATGTGGCGAGGATCGGAGAGGATGGCCAGATGTATTTTGCAGGACGTAAGGATTTTCAAATCAAGCATATGGGCCATCGGATCGAATTAGAGGAGATCGAACGGGGGATCAATGCCCATGACAGGGTGGACCGCAGTTGCTGCAGTTATGATGCCAAGCGGTCAAGGATCTATGCCTATTACACCGGCAGTGTGGATAAGAAGGAGCTTCACGGCGCCTTGAAAGAGAAGCTGCCCCTATACATGGTGCCCAACCGATTTGTGCATGTGAGATCCTTTGTGTTGAATAAAAACGGCAAGATCGATCGAAAGGTCTTAGGTGAGTTGGAGGTTATCGAATGAAGAACGTGACAAAGATTGCCCGGGAGGCCGTGGCTGGGGGAGATGGTCCCTGTTATATCTTTGATATAGACAGTTTTGATTCCCAGTACGATTATATAAAAAAGACCCTGGGGAAGGACTTTGCGGTCAATTATTGTATGAAGACCAACCCATTCTTGGTGAAGGAGGCACTTCACTGGACGGATCGGATCGAGGTGTGTTCCTATGGAGAGTTCCTTATCTGTAAGTCCATGGAGATCGAGCCGGAGCGTCTGCTTATCTCCGGGGTCTTAAAGAAAAAGGAGGAGATTCAAAGAATCGTGGAATACGGACAGGATAGGGCCATCTATACAGCAGAGTCCCCTCTTCAGCTGGAATACCTCCAGCTCTACGGAGAGCTCTTTGACCTGAAGCTGTCGGTGTATCTGCGCCTTAGCTCCGGTAACCAGTTTGGAATGGATGAGGATACCATATTATCCTGCCTGGGCTGCTGGGAGGAATATACCCATCTGGAATTCTACGGCATCCACTTTTTTTCCGGAACCCAAAAGCATAAGCTGGGGAAATATGAAAAAGAGATCCGGAAGCTGGATGATCTGATCGAGAGGATCGAAAGTGAGAAAGGGATGCAGGTGGGGCACCTGGAATACGGAACAGGATTCGGAGTCCCCTATTTTAAGTATCAGCTTCCTACCATGACAGGAGAGGAGCAGCTGCAGGCCTTCGCATCTCTTTTGCATAAGATGCGTTTTAAGGGGGAGATCTCCCTTGAAATGGGACGGGCTCTGGCCTATAATTGCGGGTATTATGTAACAAAGGTCTGCGATTTGAAGGAAAGCAATGGCAAGCGGTATTGCATCGTGGATGGAGGGATCCATCAGATTGCCTACGACGGCCAGATCCGGGGCATGTACCAGCCTCTTGTAACGGTGGACGGAGAGCAGAAGGGAGAGGAGGTCTCCTATATGGTCTGCGGAAGCCTTTGTACAGGTAACGATGTGCTGATGGCAGATTTGACCTGCAAAGAGCTTGCTCTGGGGGATTATCTGATCTTTGAGCGGGTGGGAGCCTACTCTGTGTATGAGGGAATGAGCCTGTTTTTAAGCCATGAACTTCCCACAGTATTCTCCTACTCGGTGAAAAACGGACTGCAGCAGATGCGCCGTCGGATCGAAAGCTATCCCTTGAATACACCTTTTAATGCAAGATAGACACCATTAAGAACAAAGAACAAACAAAGAGAACAGAAAGGATAAAATATGGATCGCATTTTAATGATTTTAGAGGACATTGATGATAGTATTGATTACAGCAAGGAGAAAAAACTGGTGGATGATCACCTGTTGGATTCTTTCGGAATCATTTCCCTTGTGGGAGAATTAGAGGAGGAATTTGATGTATCCATTGATGCATCCGAGATGGTTCCACAGAACTTTAATTCTGCCGAGGCTCTTTGGGCCATGGTGCAGAGACTGATGTAATTACAGGAGATGTTATGGGTAATTACCGTATTTTGATTGCGGAAGATGACATTGATATTATCGGGGTGCTGAGGCTGTATCTGGAGAACGAAGGATACGAGGTGCTCTCGGCACCGGATGGAGAAAAGGCTTATGAGATCCTTCAGGAAGAAAAGGTGGATCTGGGCCTTTTTGACATTATGATGCCAAAGATGGACGGATATGAGCTGATCCGCAGAGTGCGGCAGTTTTCCAATATTCCCATTATCGTAATTTCTGCCAAGCGGGAGGATTCCGATCGTATCATAGGGATCGATATCGGAGCGGATGACTATCTTACCAAGCCATTTAATCCCTTAGAGGTGGTGGCAAGAGTCCGCTCCTCCCTCAGAAGATACTATGACCTTAACCCCTCTTCCGGTCAGGAGATAGGGGATCTGGTGTATAAGGATCTTCGGGTGAATAGGGAGAATATGACCCTGTATAAGGGGAAGGAAGAGATCGCAGTGACACCTACGGAGCTTCGAATCCTGATGCTCCTTATGAAAAATCCGGGGCGGGTCTATACCAAGGTGCAGATCGCAGAGAACCTAAGCGGCGAGTATTTTTTCAGTGAAGAAAATACGGTGATGGTTCATATCTCTAACCTTCGGAATAAGATCGAGGCGGATCCGAAGAATCCGGAGTATCTGGTGACGGTTCGGGGGCTTGGCTATAAGATGGGGAAATAAACAGTGAAAAAAGAAGACATGCAGGATAAAAAATCCTTATATCTCTATATTGTTAGCGGTTTTGTATTGCTGATCATCATCATTTTGGTATGCTTTTCCGTTCTCCTGGGGGTTAATTATTTCCTTGTGGATTACACCTCTGTCTATGATAACGGTAGCTCTCTAAAGAAGCAGATCCGCTCCGGAGACTATATTCTAAGCGACGACGAAGGTTTTTATGAGGATTATGATCGTTTGATCCCGGGGAAAAGTCTGGGGAAAAAGGGATACTTCGAGATCTTGGACGGAAGCGGAGAGGTGATCTATTGCAGTGATCCCAAGGTAAAGACGAAGGATTACACCTCCTATCAGCTGGAATATATGCCAAAACTTCGCCAGAGGAATTATTTTAACATGATCCATCTTCAGGCGAAGAAGGGCAGGAAGTTTACTCTTATCAACTACATCAGCGGTCCTATTCCCGGGAAGGAAGATGTGAATCGGGTCATGATTTTGGATAAAAACCGCAAGGTGGTCTACAGTACCTTCCGTACCAGGGGAACGGTGATCTCAAAAGAGGAGCTTTCCTATCTTGAGAAGTTAAGTGGTCTTAAGGAGGGAGATACCATGCTGACTCAGAAATACCGGTTCTTAAATCCCTACCAGGAGGAGCGGTATCTGGTGGTGCATTACGAGGACCCGGATTTTGCCTATCTTAAGACGACCCAGAGGGTTCAGTTCATCACTGTGCTGATCTTTATTGTCCTTATCGTTCTCTCTGTACTGATCATCGGGTTTGTGGTATCTTCTCGTATGAAGCGTCCTCTGGATCTTCTTAGATCCGCCATGCAGGAGTTTTCGGAAGGAAAGCGGGCTCAGATCGACTATAATTTTAAAACAGCGGACTTCTATCAGGTGGCCAGGACCTTTAACCTGATGGAGCAAAAGTTAGAGGACAGTGAGCGGGAACAAAGGCAGCTGCAGAAGCAGAAGCAAAAGATGCTGGCGGATATCTCCCATGATCTTAAGACCCCCATTACGGTGATCACCGGTTATGTGGATGCCATCCGGGACGGGATCGTCCCTCCTCAGGAACAGCGTCGTTATCTGGATACCATTAGCAGGAAGGCGGCTCTTTTATCGGAACTTATTAATTCCTTTAATGACTACAGCCGTCTGGAGCATCCGGATTATGAGTTGGTATGCCGGGAGGATGACTTCTGCGAATATGTAAGAGAGTATGCAGCAGGCAAGTACCAGGAGCTTGAGATCGCCGGCTATGAGCTGGAGGCGGAGATCCCGGAGGAGAAGATGCTGCTGTCCTTTGATCATCTGCAGATGCGCAGGGTCTTCGAGAATATTTTCTCCAACGCGGTCCGGTATTGCCCCGGGGGAAGTCATATTGCCATCCTTTTGCTGAAGTGGAAGGATCATATTATGCTTCGGATTGCAGATGACGGTCCGGGGATCCCGGAGGAGATCAAGTCCTCCATCTTTGATCCCTTTGTGGTGGCGGAGTCCGCCAGAACCACTGGCCAGGGTACCGGACTTGGACTTTCCATTGCCAGGAAGATTGTGGAACTTCACGGGGGACAGATCCGTATTCTTCCGAAGGAAGAACATGAGAAGGGAACCTGTTATGAGATTGTTTTTCCCCTTACAGGTTCGGAAAAGTAAGCCGGCTTGGTTGCATTGTAACATTCCATTGGCGGCTGCCGATTGTTGACATTCCGTTAGCGAAATCGGTTTTTCTCTTTACAGATGAGGGGAGGTGCGTTATACTCCTTGTTTGGATGGTATTCGAAAGAAGCTGTACCGAACTTCATAAGAGCTGATGCAAAGACCGTAAAAGGGACATCGCGACGTACCATGGACCCGCATTGGGCCGTGAGAGGAATACGGAGGTGATGGGAATGCGAAGGATTGGCTTTATAGGTGCCGGCAAGGTAGGACGTGCTCTTGGCATGTTTTTTGCAAAAAACGGCAGGACCATAAGCGGCTATTACAGCCGAAGTAATCATTCCGCGCAGAACGCAGCAGCGTGTATAGGCGCAACATATTACGAAGATCTTAAGGATATCGCGAATTGTAGCGATGTCCTTTTTTTAACGGTTCCGGACAGAAGCATAAGAGATGTCTGGGATCAGCTCGTTTCCCTGCAGGATCAGGGTCAGGTTTTATTGAAGGATAAGATCCTGATCCACTGCAGCGGTTCACTTTCTTCGGAAGTTTTTTCGAATCTGAAGGAGAGGGGAGCCTTTGGCTTTTCTCTTCATCCCATCCTGGCGGTCTCAGACCCTAAGACTGCTGTGGAACAATTTCCAACCTGTATTTTTACACTGGAGGGGGAGGATTCCCCTGAGATGGCCCCTGTCCGGCAGGAGCTTCTATCGGACTTTAGAGCTATGGGGCTTAAGGTGGCGGAGATTTCAAAGGAGAAAAAAATTCGCTACCACGCCTCCTGCGTTATGGCAAGCAACCTGGTGAATGCTCTTTTAGCTGCTTCTCAGGAGATGCTATCAGGCTGCGGCCTGGAGGAGGAACTCTGCGAAAAGGCCCTGTCTCCTCTTTTCCTTGGGAACGCCAATGCGGCAGCCATTAGAGGCCCCATTGACAGCCTCACCGGTCCCATCCAGCGGGGAGATCTGGTGACGGTGCAAAGACACATGGAGGAATTGTCAAAGGATGAGAGGGATCATCAGCTTCTGCTGATTTATCAGTCCCTGTCAGAGTATTTACAACATCACAAAGGAGTGAACGGTAATGAAAGATAAGAAAAGAACGGCCACATCTCTTCAGCAGATGAAGGAAAAGAACGAGAAGATCTCTATGTTGACCTGCTATGATTACACCACAGCAACCCTCATCGAGGCCAGTGACGTGGATGCGATCCTGGTGGGAGATTCCCTGGGAATGACCATGCTTGGCTACGAGGATACCCTTCCTGTTACCATGGAGGATATGATCCATCATACAGCTGCGGTTTCCAGAGGTCTGGATAAGACATTTCTGGTGGCAGATCTGCCCTTCATGTCCTACCATCTTTCCGATGAGCAGGCTGTGGAGAATGCCGGCCGCCTGATCAAAGAGGGGCATGCCCAGGCTGTTAAGCTGGAGGGTGGTGCCCGTTTCGCTTCCCGGATCCGTGCCATTACCGATGCTCAGATCCCGGTGGTTGCCCACATCGGCCTTACCCCCCAGTCCATTAACGCCTTCGGTGGTTTCAAGGTCCAGGGCAAGAATGAAGCCCGTGCCATTGAACTGTTAGAGGACGCAAAGAAGGTGGAGGAAGCCGGCGCTATTATGGTGACCTTAGAGTGCGTACCGGAGAAGCTGGCTACCCTGATCTCTCAGGAACTTACCATTCCTACCATTGGTATTGGTGCCGGCAACGGTTGCGACGGCCAGGTGCTGGTATATCAGGATATGCTGGGGATGTTCGGCGGCATTGCCCCCAAGTTTGCAAAGCATTTTGCCAATGTAGGCGAGACCATGAAGGAAGCCTTTACCACCTATGCCAGGGAAGTAAAGTCCTGTGCTTTCCCTGTTACCGGTGAGCATACCTTTAAGATCGCAGATGATGTAATGGAGGCGGTAGAGCGCCATAATACGGAGCAGAAGAAGATCAAGAAGATCTCATAAGACATAAGGAAATTCCTCGCATAGTATATATTTGGAAAAAGGAGAAGAACATGATAAAAGCAGCAACCATTGCGGATGTAAAAAAGTATGTAAGAGAGTGTAAGAAATCCGGCAAGTCCATCGGACTTGTTCCAACCATGGGATTTTTGCATGAGGGCCATGGAAGCCTCATTAAGAGAGCAAGAAAGGAAAACGACATTGTGATCGTTTCCGATTTCGTTAATCCCACACAGTTTGGGCCGAACGAGGATCTGGAAGCATATCCAAGGGATTTTGATGCGGATTGCAGACTTTGCGAGAGCCTTGGAGCAGATCTTATCTTCCACCCGACACCGGAGGAGATGTATGGCAAGAGCAATTATTCCAAGGTACATGTAGACAAGTTGACAGCCGGGCTTTGCGGAGCGGTTCGTCCGGTGCATTTCGATGGAGTGTGTTCTGTAGTTACCAAGCTTTTTAATATTTCTGAGGCAGACCGTGCCTACTTCGGACAAAAGGATGCTCAGCAGCTGGCAGTTGTAAGCCGTATGGTAGCGGATCTTAATTATAACATCGAGATCATCGGATGCCCCATTATCCGTGAGGAAGACGGTCTGGCAAAGAGTTCCCGCAACACCTACTTAAATGAAGAGCAGCGCTTGGCAGCTCCGGTTCTTCATAGAGCCCTTGCCAAGGCGGAGGAGCAGGCGCGTGCAGGGGAGAAGGATGCCAAGAAGCTTTGCGCCCAGATCACAGAGGAGATCGAAAAAGAGCCTCTTGCCAAGATCGATTATGTAGAGGCAGTTGACTGGGAAGAGCTGCAGCACACCGATGTGATCGAGGGAAAGACACTTTTTGCCATTGCGGTATATATTGGTAAGGTTCGACTGATTGATAACTTTATTACAGAGTAGGGCCGGACTTTATGATCGAGTAGGGGAATAAGTTTATACGGATGATTGTAACTTGCATCATGTTAAATGGAAAAAGAGATCACAGGAAAATAGATACAGAGAAAAGATAGAGAACAACAGGAATTAGAAACTGATAAGGAGATCTTCATGGAAATAACCATGTTAAAAGGAAAGATTCACAGGGCAACAGTGACACAGGCGGCGCTTGATTACGTAGGCAGTATTACAGTGGACGAGGATCTGCTGGATGCAGCAGGCATTCATGAGTATGAGCGTGTGGAGATCGCTGATGTGGAGAATGGAGAGCGTTTTGCAACCTATACCATTGCAGGTGAGCGGGGGAGCGGAATGATCTGCCTGAATGGCGCGGCGGCCCGCTGTGTCAGCATCGGTGATCATATTATTCTGATGGCCTATGCACAGATGACACCAGAGGAAGCCAAGGAAAATAAGCCTCAGGTGGTATTTGTGGATGATAACAATAAGGCTGTCCGTGTTACGACCTATGAGAAGCATGGCAGACTTGAAGATATGTAGAAAAACTTCAAAAACCGCTAGTTGTAAGGAAATAGCAAACACCTAGGATGAGACTTGAAGATATGTAGAAAACTTCAAAAACCGCCCCTCCTGTGACCTATCACAGGAGGGGCGGTTTTTAAGATCCTGGGATCAAAAATTTATAGAATTTTAAGATTTATATACTGTAAATGGGAGTATAATAGACCTGTCTTTTATCAATGAAACATTTCTTGTGGCCGTTATTCCGGTTGATTTCCAATGTATCAAAATGACATGTTTTAATATGAAAAGGGGGATGCAATTGATTACAGTAATGGAAGAACGAAGAAAGTTGTTATGCCAGATTCTGAAACGCTATGAAAAGGAGGAGGCTGTGTACGAGCGGACGCTGGAAGGCCAGCATCTGAGGGTTCACCGCGAGGGGGATTATGTATCGTTTTATTTGCGACGTGATGGGCAGAAGAGTGGACGTTACCTCAGTAAGAAAGCAGACAGGGATCTGCTGCAAAGACTTGCACAGAAAGATTATGCTCAAAAAATAGTCTGCCAGGCGAAAAAAGAATTGAAAGCAATTGAGGCTTTTGAGAAGAAATATCCGCAGTATACGGCTGAACAGGTGCAGGATCAGTATGAGAAGGATGCTTTGGCTTTGATCAAACCGTTAGTGACAACAAATGATCAGTATGCGAAGCATTGGCAGGAGGAGTATGAGATCATAAATGATTTTCATAAGGAAAATTGTATTTATACAACAAAACGAGGAGAAAAGGTTCGCTCGAAATCAGAGGTCATAATTGCGGATGCGTTGTTTTATGAGAAGATTCCGTATTACTATGAGCGCTCTGTTTATATTGACGGGATCGGAATCTGCCATCCGGATTTTACAGTACTGAATGTAAACACCAGGAAGGAATATATCTGGGAACATTTTGGGATGATGTCAGATATGGAATATGCACAAAGTTCTGTCAGGAAAATACAAGAATACCAGAAGGCAGGATATTTCCTTGGGAAGAATTTCATCGCGACCTACGAGGATGCAGTACATCCCTTGACTCCGGATCTGATCAAAGGTGTGTTGGAGGAGTATCTTCTATGATTTTCTATGATTTCAAGGGGGGAGAGCAACCAGGAAGAGAAAAACCCCCGGA
>CADCQT010000073.1 GCA_902803645.1 uncultured Lachnospiraceae bacterium
AAAGCCGGACCCCTTGAAGGTCTAAATTTTCTGAATTACTTATTCAGGAACTTAGCGAAATACTTGATAGTTCTGCACATGTTAGATGTGAAGGAGTTCTCGTTGTCATACCAAGAAACAACCTGAACCTCAGTCTTATCCTCACCTACAGGTACAACCATTGTCTGTGTTGCATCGAAGAGAGAACCGTAAGTCATACCTACGATATCCTTAGATACGATAAGATCCTCGTTGTAACCGAAGGACTCGTTTGTTACAGACTTCATCTTAGCGTTGATCTCGTCAACAGTAACCTTACCATTAACAACAGCAGTAAGAATTGTTGTAGAACCTGTTGGAACTGGTACACGCTGAGCAGAACCGATTAACTTACCGTTAAGCTCTGGAACTACAAGACCGATTGCCTTAGCAGCACCTGTAGAGTTAGGAACGATGTTCTCAGCACCTGCACGGCTACGTCTCTTGTCACCCTTACGCTGTGGGCCATCAAGGATCATCTGATCACCTGTGTAAGCATGGATTGTAACCATGATACCAGAATCGATTGGAGCAAGATCGTTAAGAGCCTTAGCCATTGGAGCTAAGCAGTTTGTTGTACAAGAAGCTGCAGAGATGATGTTATCATCAGCTGTAAGTGTCTCGTGGTTTGTGTTATAAACGATAGTAGGAAGATCGTTTCCAGCAGGAGCGGAAATAACTACCTTCTTAGCACCAGCGTTGATGTGAGCCTGTGCCTTCTCCTTAGATGTGTAGAAACCAGTACACTCAAGTACTACGTCTACATCTAACTCACCCCAAGGAAGGTTGTTAGCGTCTGCTTCCTTGTAGATCTTGATCTCGTGACCATCAACGATGATAGAATCCTCTGTGTTAGAAACGAGGTCAGCCTTAGCGTAACGACCCTGTGAAGAATCATACTTCAGAAGGTAAGCTAACATGTCTGGGCTTGTAAGATCGTTGATTGCAACGATATCAAATCCCTCTGCCTGGAACATCTGACGGAAAGCCAAACGACCGATACGACCAAAACCATTAATTGCTACTTTTACTGCCATTGTTATTTCCTCCTACGTTTTGTTTTTTAATTGGAACAAATTCCGTAAACATATACATCATAGCGGATTGACTTTCATATTGCAAGGGGTCTTTTGAAAGATTGATAAAAATTTCACAGGATGTACAAATCTAACGCTCCAATCCCATAAAAATTGGCATTTTCATCCTTGACTATGGTTTGACGGTGAAAATCCTTCCATCTATAATGAATACCAAAAAGGAGGTTACCTATGTACTTATGGGATACACATATGCACTGCAACTATTCCGGGGACAGTGAGGCTGAGCCCATGGATATGATCCATACTGCCATGGACAAAGGGCTTTCCGGGATTATTTTTACCGATCACCTGGATCTTGATTACCGGGAGGAACCGGGACTTTTCGATCTAGACCTTCCTCTTTATACAGAAGAGATGAACCTGATCGCTGCCGGCATTAATAATTATTCCGGCTTTCATGTGGGGGTAGGACTTGAGCTGGGACTTCAGCCCCATCTGGCCCAGCGCCACCATAAGATCCTAGAGGAGTATTCTTTTGACCAGGTCATCGGAAGCACCCACGTGGTTGAAGGGGTGGATCCCTACTACGACAGATTCTACGAGGGAAGGAATGCGCAAGAGACCTATTCCCTTTACTTTCAGGAAGTGCTTGCCAACATTAAGGCATTTGATGACTTCGACACCTTAGGACATCTTGACTATGTCAGCCGCTACGGTATGAGACATTACGGCAGAGAACAGGGTGCCTGCCGGTATGAAGACCACGCCCCTCTCCTTGATGAAATCCTCACCTGGCTCATCTCCCATGATAAGGCATTGGAAGTCAACACCGGAAGCTTTCGGGGAGACGAAAGCGCAACAGATCCCAACCCCTCCTATCCTATTTTACAGCGCTACTATGAACTGGGAGGACGACGCATCACCCTAGGCGCCGATGCCCACACTCCGGAGCACATCGGTCTGTGCTTTACCTCCGTTGTAGACAGGCTCAAAGCCATTGGATTTGATGAGATCACCTATTATCTTAAGAGAACTCCCTACACTTATAAAATCTAACAAAATGAAATCCCCCGGAAAACTCCAAAAGGAGCTTCTCCGGGGGATTTTGCCACTTTGCCAACTTAGCGAATCACGCCGCCGCCGGCAACCGCCTCTCCATGATATAAAACCAGGGCCTGTCCCGGGGTCACCGCCCGGACCTTCTGAAGGAAGTCGACCCGAAGGATCTCTTCTCCCCCTTCATCCTTCTCATAGGTGACCCGGCAGGGAGTCCCGGGATCGGAATAACGGATCTTAGCCGTATATTCCATTGTCTCATCAAACCTCTCCTGCTCCATATAACAGAGATGATCTCCATAGAGATGATCTGTAAAGACCTCCTCCGACTCACCTAAGGTGACCGTATTCTTCGCCGCATCGATCTTCGTCACAAAGATTCGATGGCCTGCTGCAATTCCAAGACCTTTTCTCTGACCGATGGTGTAATGGGTAATACCCTTATGCCGTCCAATGACCTCACCGGCTGTATTCAGGTAATCTCCCTCTCCCGGTGCCATCTCTCCCAGCTCCCGATCCACAAAGGCACCTGCATCTCCATCGGGAATAAAACAGATGTCTTCACTGTCCGGCTTGTGGGCCACCGGAAGATTTGCCTCCTGGGCAATCTGACGCACCATGGGCTTTTCATATTCTCCCACCGGCATCAGAGTATGGGCCAGCTGATCCTGGGTCAGAGAATACAACACGTAGGTCTGATCCTTGGCCGCTGTAACCGAATTGCGGATATAGTAACGCCCCTTGTCATTCCGGGCAATCCTGGCATAATGCCCCGTGGCAATATAGTCTGCCCCGATCTCACGGCTTCTGGCCAAAAGGGCATCCCATTTTACAAAACGGTTGCAGGCGATACAAGGATTGGGGGTCCTTCCCTGACGGTATTCTCTTACAAAATAGTCCATCACATCCCGGCGGAATTCATTTTTAAAATTCATCACATAGTAGGGAATATCAAGAACAGCCGCCACCCGCCTTGCATCCTCCACAGCAGATAATCCGCAGCAGCCCTTTTCTTCGATGGAACAGGCCTGTTCTTCATTCTGCCAGATTTGCATCGTCACGCCGATGACCTCATATCCCTGCTCTTTAAGCAGGTAGGCAGCCACAGAGGAATCCACTCCTCCTGACATTCCAACTACAACCTTTTTTGCCATAAACGGGAATTCCTTTCTTTGACCTGCTTTACTCCCCTCCTGACCGATTCAAAAAATCCTCATAGAGGAGGGAGTGACTGCGAAGCATTGTTACGATATCCTTCAGCTGCTTGGCACATTCATCCAGTTCTTCCTTGGTGGTCTCATCGGACAAGGTCAGACGGATGGACTCTCTTCCCTCATCCTCATCTGCCCCGATGGCCATAAGAACATGGGAGGGATCGATACTGCCGGCGGTACACGCAGAACCGCTGGAGGCAGCAATCCCTCTCTGATCCAAAAGGATCAGCACCGACTCTGCCTCCGCAAATCGGAAGCCGAAGTTCAGATTCCCAGGAAGCCGCCTCTCTCCATCGCTTCCATGCCACTTCGTATGAGGGATCGTCTCTAAGATCTTCTCCTTCATATAATCCCGAAGGCTACTTTCCCTCTCCATTCGCTGGAAAAGGGTCTCCCTTGCCATCTCGCAAGCCTTGCCGAGGCCAACGATAGCAGGGATATTCTCTGTTCCGGCCCTCTTGCCCCTCTCCTGACTTCCGCCGTGGATCAAAGAACGGATCTTCGAAGCCCTTGGGCCAAGGTATAAAACGCCAATCCCCTTGGGACCGTAGATCTTATGTCCACTGGCGGATAAGAGGTCGATGTGCATCTGTTCCGGATCAATGGGAAGCTGCCCAAAGGCCTGCACAGCATCGGTATGAAAGAGAACATTCTTCCTCTGACATACCTCGCCGATCTTAGCAACAGGCTCGATGGTTCCGATCTCATTGTTGGCAAACATGACAGACACCAGCACTGTATCCTCCCGGATGGCATCCTCCACCTGCTCTGCCGTCACAAATCCCTGATCGTTTACCGGAAGATAGGTGACCTCGTAGCCCTCCAGCTCCAAGGCCCGACAGGTATTTAAAACCGCCGGATGTTCAATGGCTGTGGTGATCACATGCCTTCCCTTTGAAGCCATCATCCGAACTGTCTCTGTAATGGCCCAGTTGTCCGACTCACTTCCTCCGGAGGTGAAAAAAATCCGCTCCGCCCTTGTATTAAGAAGAGCCGCCACCTGATCCCTCGCCCTGTCAATGGCAAACTTGCTCTTGTTGGCAAGAGAGTATACCGCCGATGGGTTGCCGAAGTTCTCTGTGAAATAGGGCATCATCTCTTCCAGGACAGCAGGTTTCATTCTTGTAGTTGCAGCATTGTCCAGATAAATCATGTCAGCCTCTTTTCTGTAATTTCCTTGTCTTATTACGAATACGCTGAATGGCATTGTCTGCCTGCTTGTCAGTAATTCCAAGGGTCTTTGCAATGTGCTTATACCCTGCTCCCTCAAGCATCAACTCCAACACCCTTTTTTCGAGACTGCTCAGTTCCCGGTCAAGAGATAACAGCAGTTCCGTTGCCTTTTCCTGATCCAGCAGCGCATATTCCGGATTCATGGCCTGACCGTCCACCGAAGCAGACAGCATCTCTTCTCCACCCTCTGCATCATAGGAAATGGACTCATTCAAAGGAGCATGCTTCTTCCGGCCTGCCGCCTGCATGGCACGGTACATAGCACGGCGAACACAGAGCATGGAAAAATCCGTAAAATCCCCCCTGCTCTTATCATAGTTCTCTATGGCAGACAAAAATCCAAGTCTCCCCTCCTGGGCAAGGTCATCATAGTCCCCTGTCAGAAGGTAAAAAGACAGGGCGATCTGTGAAATCAGCCCCTGATAGTTGGACAACAACTGCTGCAGAGCCATCTGGTCCTTTTCCTTTGCTAATTGAATGAGTCTTTCCTCATCATAAGTGGAATAATCCGGCATTATCTACCTGCTTTCACTCTTCTCTGGCGAAATACTTCATAAGCTAAAACACCACATGCTACGGAAGCATTCAAAGAATCAATGTCACCCTTCATGGGAATGGTCGCTACCATATCACAGTTTTTTTTCACAAGATCGGATACACCCTTTCCCTCATTACCGATCACAAGTCCGAAGGGACCTGTCATATCCAAATCATACATGGTGGTTCCGCCCATATCCGCGCAGGCAAACCACATGCCCTCTTCCTTTAATTCCTTGATGGTACGGCTGATATTTGTGACCTGGGCAACAGGAACGTAGTTGATGGCTCCTGCGGATGCCTTCACCGCAGATGCGGTAAGTCCCACAGCCCGGTTCTTGGCGATGATAACACCATGGGCTCCTACCTGATTGGCGGTTCTTACAATGGCACCCAGGTTATGGGGATCTTCGATATCATCCAAAAGAATAATAAAGGGATCCTCTCCCTTTGCCTTTGCCGCATCTAAAATATCACTGACCTGAGAATAATGATAGGCTGCAATATAGGCAATTACGCCCTGGTGCTTACCTGTGCTTGACATCTCATCCAGCCGCTGCTTGCTCACCAGATCCGTGCGGATCTTCTTTTTCCTCGCTTCACGCAAAATGGTATGGATGGGTCCATCGTAGCTGTTCTGCAGAATAAAGACCCGTTCTACGGTCTGCCCGGAACGGATCGCTTCAAGAACTGCATTTCTTCCTTCAATTACGGTACTTTCATCTCTCATGTTCTTCTTCTCCATAAACCGGTACGCTGTAATCCCAGATCCACCAGTTCAAATATTCTCTCCTGCCGTCCCTGCAGATACAGGTATCCCAGCAGCACTTCATATCCTGTTGCGATTCGGTAGTCTGCCATAGAGGCATTCTTCGACCTTGTAGGACTCTTGGCATTGCGTCCTCTTCTGTATACATCTGCCTCTTCCTCCGTAAGATCTGCCTCGATGGCCTCGAGGAGCTTTCTCTGGGAGGAAGCCTTGACAATATGGGCCGAATGTCCGTGAAGATTTCCTGCTCCGAGATTTCCCTCACCGACGATCAGTGTACGCACCAGGATCTCAAAAACGCCGTCTCCCAGGAAGGCCAGCGCCAGAGGGGAATAGGTACGAATATCCACCTCCGGCAGGGCAAAACGTTCCTTGACTCTGTCATACAGATTCATCATACCTTCTTCCATTTTACGCCCTCTCTGGTATCCAACAGCTGAATTCCCTCTGCTAAAAGCTCGTCCCGAATCTGATCTGCCAGGGCAAAGTTCTTGTCTTTTCTGGCCTGCTGCCGCTTTTCGATCATCTCCTGTACATGGGCATCCAAGTCATCTTCCTTCGCCTTAAGGTCTACACCCAGCACATCCATAAGATCCTTCATCATCTCATAGATACACTCCACCAGTCCGGCAGAAGACTTCTCATCCACATTGGTATTGGCATATTTTACAAGTTCAAATACGGCAGAGACTGCATCAGCTGTATTAAAATCATCCTCCATGGCAGCCTCGAACTTGGTTACATATTCCTTTGCCTCCTCCAGAAGCTTCTTCTCATCTTCTGTTACATCTCCGGCTGCCTTTGTCTTCAGATCCAAAAGCCGCTCGCCTGCTGTGCGGATCCGCTCCAGTCCGCTCTTTGCAGATGCCATAAGATCGGCCGAGAAATTCAGAGGACTTCTGTAATGGGCACTGAGCATGAAGAATCGAAGGACCTGAAGGTCATACTTTTCCTCAATGTCTCTTACGGTAAAGAAATTGCCCAGGGACTTACTCATCTTCTTATTGTCAATATTCAAAAATCCGTTATGCATCCAGTAATGGGCAAAAGGAACCCCATTGGCCGCCTCAGACTGAGCAATCTCATTCTCATGGTGAGGGAAAACCAGATCCTCACCCCCGGCATGGATATCAATGGTATCTCCAAGATAACGCTTGGACATAACAGAGCACTCAATGTGCCAGCCCGGTCTTCCCTGGCACCAGGGAGACTCCCAATAAGGCTCTCCTTCCTTCTTGGGCTTCCAGAGAACAAAATCCAAAGGATCCCGCTTCTCATCACCGGATACGTTAATACTTCTATGGCCCCCCTCTAAGTCATCGATATCCTTATGGGAGAGCTTTCCGTACTCTTCAAACCTGCGTACCGCAAAATATACGGTTCCATCACTGACAGGGTAGGCATAACCCTTATCGATAAGCGTCTTGATCATCTCGATCATTCCATCGATCTCCTGGGTCGCCTGGGGATGGATGGTTGCAGGACGGACATGAAGAGCCTCCATATCCCGCTTTGTCTCTGCAATATATCTCTGTGAAATCTCCTCAGAGGAGACTCCCTCTTCATTTGCCTTCTTAATGATCTTATCATCTACATCCGTAAAATTGGATACGTAGTTGACTTCATAACCCTTATATTCAAAATAGCGTCTTACAGTATCAAACATGATCATAGGGCGGGCATTACCGATATGAATATAGTTATATACGGTAGGACCGCAGACATACATGCTGACCTTTCCCTCTTCGATGGGAACAAACTCTTCCTTCTGCTTTGTTAATGTATTATAGATCTTCATTGGTTACTCTCCTTCTTATTCCCTGGCTGTTGGCGCATCCGATCCCTTCATTTTAGGACATCCGCTACAGTTACTGCAACCGGAACATCCACTGTCCGGCCCAAAACCCACCGATGACTCGTAGATGGATTCAATCATACAAACTGCCGATGCAGATATTCCCTCACCTCTTCCGGTAAAACCCAGATGTTCTTCTGTGGTGGCCTTCACATTGATCTGGTCCAAAAGCACATTCAGATCCTCCGCAATATTGGCCCGCATCTCCTCTATATAGGGGCGAAGCTTGGGTGCCTGAGCAACAACGGTGGCGTCTATATTTCCGATCACATATCCCTTCTCTAAAAGCAGGGCTGCCACCCTCTGCAAAAGCTTCCTTGAGGATGCCCCCTTATAGGCATCATCCGTATCCGGGAAATGAAGACCGATATCTCCAAGTCCTGCCGCTCCTAGGAGCGCATCCATTATAGCATGAAGAAGTACGTCTGCATCAGAATGACCCAGAAGCCCCTTCTCGTAGGGAATATTTACCCCACCCAGGATCAGAGGACGATCTTCTACCAGTTTATGTACATCATATCCGTTTCCTATTCTCATCTTCTTACCTTTCTAAAAGGTCTCTTCCTGTTCGTACCAAAAAAGGCTCCGGGAAAATCCCAGAGCCCTCCGAATAGATAAAATAGCGAGAAAGAGATTCGAACTCTTGACACCACGGGTATGAACCGTGTGCTCTAGCCAACTGAGCTATCTCGCCAAAGGTATGGGACCTACAGGGCTCGAACCTGTGACCCTCTGCTTGTAAGGCAGATGCTCTCCCAGCTGAGCTAAGATCCCATACGTCACCGCC
>CADCQT010000074.1 GCA_902803645.1 uncultured Lachnospiraceae bacterium
AACAACGGTGATACAGAAGTAAGTTCTGTAACCTACAACGACGGAATCTATGGTGTTCCTTTCACAGGTAATACATGGTTTATGTACTATGATAAGAGCAAGTACACAGAGGATGATGTTAAGTCACTGGATACCATGATGGCAAAGGATCTTGGCAAGGGTGTTACCAACTTTGCATTCCCTCTGGATAACTCTTGGTACATCGAGTCCTTCTACTATGCAGCAGGCTGCACACTTTTCGGTGAGAACGGTGATGATGCTACTGCAAAGTGCGACTTCGACAGTGAAGCAGGAATTGATGCAACAAAGTACATGGTAAAGCTTGCAAACAGTGGTAAGTTCTCCAATGAGAAGGACGGTTCCTCTATTGCGAAGTTCAAGGACGGCAAGCTTGGTGCATACTGCTCAGGTTCCTGGGATGCAGGTGCTATCAAGGAAGCATTAGGAAAGAACTTCGGTGTAACACAGCTTCCTACCGTTAATATCGGTGGCAAGGAAGGTCAGATGAGAAGTTTCGCAGGTACAAAGTGTATCGGTGTTAACCCGAACTGCAAGAACCAGGATGTGGCTGTTGCACTTGCTATGTACTTAGGATCTTATGATTGCCAGAAGGTTCGTTTTGAGTCTCGTGGAATTATCCCATGTAACAAGAATCTGGTAGCTGAAGCTGAAGTTCAGAAGGACGATGTTGCAGTTGCACAGAACAACGAGATCGCAAATGCTGCCAAGGTTCAGCCAATGCTGGATGAGATGGCTTCTTACTGGGATCCTGCCGCTACCATGGGTGGTGAGATCGTTCAGGGCGATGTCAATGATAAGAATGCTGCAGACAAGACCAAGGCAATGACAGAGGGAATCAACAGTTCCATCAAGTAATCCAGATCCTAGGTTATTACTCTTACAGATTCTATAAACGAAGGAAGCCCCGGCTGCCCTCTGGCTGGGTGGCCGGGACTTCCCTATTATAAGAAAGTCAGGTTTATCAATGAAACGTACGAATGATGCAGATAACCTCTCCTTCCGGGCGGCGTTAGTACATGGTGATTCTGCCACAAAGCTGAGTGCCCTTGTGATGGGAGCTGGAAATTTCGCACATAAGCAGATCGGAAAAGGCCTTCTGTATCTGGCATGTGAAGTGTGCTTCATCCTTTATATGGTACTTTTGGGAGGTGGATTCCTGCATGGTCTTGTGACCTTAGGTACAAGTACCGGTGGTGAAGTGTTCAATGAAGAAACCCAGGTATATGAATATACCTCAGGCGACAACTCCATGTTGTTCCTGCTCTACGGCGTTATTACACTGTTTGTTATCTTTTTCTTCCTGTTTGCCTGGGCCGATAACCTTCGAAGCGCATACAAAAGTGAGCTTCTTGCAAAACAGGGACGTCACCTGAATACCTTTGCAGAAGATGTAAAGTCACTGTTTGATCAGAACATTCATAAGTTTCTGTTGTCAGGACCGGTGGTTTCTGTTTTCGCTTTTACGATTATTCCGATCTTCTTCATGGCTCTGGTTGCTTTTACCAACTATGATCAGAAGCATCAGCCACCTGGATCTTTGTTCCATTGGGTAGGATTAAAAAACTTCGCAGCCCTGCTTTCCACCAGCAGTGGACTTGGATATGCCTTCTGGCATGTACTGGGCTGGACCTTGATCTGGGCTGTTTTTGCCACCTTCTTAAACTACTTCTTCGGTATTATCCTTGCACTTGTGATCGATCGTAAGGATACCAAACTGAAAAGCCTCTGGAGATTCATCTTTGTCCTTTCCATTGCGGTACCACAGTTCGTATCTCTTTTGATTATGCGAACCATGTTACAGCCGGAGGGATCTATCAATGTTCTCCTTAAGAATCTGGGAATCATCGATCAGGCTCTTCCTTTCTGGACCAATGCTACCTGGGCAAGAGTGACGATCATTATCGTTAACCTTTGGGTTGGTATTCCTTTTACCATGCTTCAGGTAACCGGTATTTTGATGAACATTCCAAAGGAATTGTACGAGGCTGCAGAAATGGACGGAGCAGGTCCTGTGACCATCTTTTTTAAGATTACCATGCCTTACATTCTGTTTGTTACAACACCGTACCTGATCACTTCCTTCATTGGAAATATCAATAACTTCAATGTCATCTACCTGTTGACAGGTGGTGCACCTGCATCTCTTGCTTACAACAACGGTACAGCCGGTAAGACGGATTTGCTTGTAACATGGCTCTATAAACTGTCTATGGATTATCAGAACTACAACTATGCAGCGGTTATTTCCATCCTGGTATTTATTCTTTCCGCTACATTCTCACTGGTAGCTCTTAAGAGATCCAAGGTACTTGATAATGAGGAGGCGTTCCAGTAATGAGAAGACTTATTAAAAATATTCTGGTCCACATCCTTCTGGTGGTGTTAAGCCTGATCTGGCTTTTCCCACTGGCTTGGGTCATCATGATTTCCCTGCGGGCGGAGAAGGGATCCTATACGACAACCTTCCTGCCGAAGCATTGGACATTTAAGAACTATACAAGATTATTCAGTGAAACGGCAGTTTTTGATTTCCCGAGATGGTTTGGTAATACGCTGATTGTTGCTCTTTGCTCCTGCATTTTGGCAACCTTCTTCATCGTATCCATTGCCTATGTTATGAGCCGTCTTCGTTTTAAATCAAGAAAGCTGCTGCTGAATATCTGCCTGATCCTTGGTATGTTCCCTGGATTTATGGCTATGATCGCAATTTACTACATCCTGAAAGGAATGGGACTTACCACCGGAGTATTAAAGCTTGTATCTCTGATTTTAGTCTATGCCGGAGGTGCGGGAATCCTGAACTTCTATGTGGCGAAAGGATTCTTTGATACCATTCCAAAGGAACTGGATGAGGCGGCCCGAATCGATGGTGCCACCAAGATGCAGATCTTTACGAAGATCACCATTCCACTGAGTAAGCCGATTATCGTTTATACGATTTTAACTGCCTTTATCGGACCCTGGTGTGACTTTATTTTCTCAAAGGTTATCATCGGAACCGATGCGAAGTATTATACCGTTGCCATTGGACTTTGGAATATGCTTCAGAAGGAAAACGTCTATCAGTTCTACACCAGATTTGCAAGTGGTGCGGTTTGCATTTCCATTCCGATTGCCATCCTGTACATCTTTATGCAGAAGTACTATACCGATGGACTTACAGGTGCTGTAAAGGGTTAAGAGTTCCCCCTCCTTATAAAATGCGACTGTAATTTTTTTACCTTATTCTTCATAACAGTCAACTCGAATACCCTGACAGATAAAGACACATACCCGTTTTTGGGTATGTGTTTTTTTAACAGATTGTATATAATAGCTAGGTGAGCATAGATGAAAGGGGTACGTCTTTTGAATATAAAAGTAAGAAAAATTCTGAGGGGAGCTGTGTTATCTTCTTTTCTTATGGTTTCTATGGTGGTTGGCGGTTGTGGGGCGAAGATGCCTTCCTCTGCTACCGTTTTAGGAGAGCAGGAGAGAGAAGACGCCTGGGAGGAGGCCAAGACCACGCCCTTTGGAAAATATCCGGAGAAGGTGGTCTATTCTCTGGGGAAGATGACGGAGGCCGCTAATTCCCATATGCCCTCCGGGGATACCTATGAGAACAATGCCTATACCCGTTTTCTTTTAAAACAGTTAAATGTCCAGAACGAGGATACCTTTGAGATCGACGGGAACAACGACTACAAAGAGAAGGTGGCCATCAGCATTGCGTCGAAGAATCTTCCGGATGTTATGTTGGTGGACAACGAACAGACCCTGCAGCAGCTGGTGGACCAGGATCTTATCGAGGATCTGACGGATGTATATAAAAGCTGTACCAGTGACCGGATCAAGAGGATCTATGCCTCCTATGGGGACAAGATTCTGGCCAAGGCCACCTTTGACGGAAGACTTATGGCTTTGCCGGAGACCAACATTGATAACGGTCCCTCCCTTTTCTGGGTGAGAAAGGACTGGATGGATCAGCTGGGACTTCCTGCCCCCAAAACAGTGGAGGATGTTCAGAAGATCCTTACGGCTTTTGTGAAAAAGGATCCGGGTCACAATGGTAAGGGGAAGACTGTGGGGCTTGTGACAAGACCTGAGCTTACAGGAGACTGCGGCTACTCCCAGGAATACCAGACGGATATTATTTTCGCAAGCTACGGGGCCTATCCCCAGCAGTGGGTCAGGGATAAGGATGGAAGGGTGGTCTATGGCTCCATTCAGCCCCAGGCCAAAAAGGCCCTTTCCACTCTTCGGAGCATGTATCAGAAGGGACAACTGGATCGGGATTTTCTGGTACGAAATTCCAACAATCTGGTGGATCTTATTGTAAGCGGCCGGTGCGGAGCCTTCTTTGGCCCATGGTGGGCACCAAATAATCCTCTGATGGAATCCCTGGAGAAGAATACCTCTGCCCGCTGGGTCCCATATCTGATTGCCACGGATAAAGAGGGAAATACCAGCTTTGCAGCCCAGAATCCCACCGGTAAATATGTGGTAGTAAGAAAAGGATATGAGCATCCGGAGATCGTAATGAAAATCACCAGTGTGCTCTTTGACAAGATGACCTATGGACAGAGCGGAACAGAAGAACTGGAGAATTACTACAAATGGAATGTGGACCCCACCGCAAGACCTCTGTCTATTAATGTGGATTATAAAAATGCCCTGGATATCTGTTACCGAGATCTGGTGGATGTGATCACCGGAGGCAAGAGTCCTTCCAAGCTGGATCTGTTGGAAGGTTCCTACTACTGTGCCTGCAAGGAATATATTCAGGCAGTGAACCGGCAGAGTGCTACCCCTACTGACTGGGCGGCCTATACCTCTCGTATCACGGCCTGCCGGGCTATCAGTGGAGATAATGTGAAGGAGGTTCCCTCCCTCTTTTACGGCCAGACGAAGACGATGAAAAGTAACTGGTGGAAGCTTCAGGAGATGGAGCGGGCGGCCTACCTGTCCATTGTGACAGGAGACAAGCCTCTTTCTTATTTTGATACCTTTGTAAAGGAATGGAAGAAGGAAGGGGGAGATCAGATCACCCGTGAGGTGGCAAAAGATCATTCCTGACTTCCTGTAGGAAGACTTCACAGGCCTTGGACATCATCTGGTGGGATTTCCAGATAAAGTGGATATTTAGAGTCTGATCCGGTGAGAAGGGCAGAAAGGCAAAGGGAGAGCCTTCACCGGTGTAGATCAGACCGTCGATGGTGACAGCGTATCCGATCCTGTTCTCCACAAGGATCGAAGCGTTGTACACCAGGTCGTAGGTGGCCACGATGTTAAGGGGATGTTGTTTATCCTCTCTGATCCAGGGGGTCAGGGCATCTCTGTGATGATGGTAGCGTTCGCTTACGATAAGGGGGAGATCCTGTATCATATCTCTTGTGATGTAGGGATGTCTGGCGATGGCATCGTCCTTTCGGACTAAAAGACCGGTGTAGTGACGGGATGGGATCATAAGGGATTCAAAGGCCTCCGGGTTCTGATTCTCCAGAATCAGGCCGAAATCGATCTTATTATGTTCTAATAATTCCTGAAGAGTGGAAGAATCTCCGGAAAGAAAACGGTAGCGGATACCGGGGTAGCGTCTTAGCATCTTGGAAATGGTATCGGAGAGGCATCCGGTGGCAGAACTCTCCCCTGCTCCGATGCGGACTTCTCCATAGATCTGATCCTCTGTGCTGAGAAACTCCATCTCGGTGGCATCCACCAAAGAGACGATCTCCTCTGCCCGGGCGCGCAGATGCATACCATCCTCGGTGAGGATGGTTCTACGATTGGAACGGAAGAAGAGAGGCTTCCCCAGCTCTTCCTCCAGATCCATGATCTGGCGGGAGAGGGTAGGCTGTGTTACATGAAGCTGTCTCGCTGCCTCCGTTATGTTTTCTTCTCTGGCAACCGCCAGAAAATAACGCAGTGTTCTAAGTTCCATAACCGCTCCTATTGCCCCGCATATGCGACCCCTTACAGGCATACTCTAAGTAGATGATAACTTTTTTGTATGGGAATAACAACTCTTGTAATACGAAAAATGTATGATCATCTATTCTTTATAGGCATTTTACACTCTGCAGTTCCCCGTGTATTATACTAATTAGAAAGACACAGACGAACCCATTCCAAAGCCTCATAGATCCGATGGACTCCCCCTTACGCTGTCGGATTTGACTATAATTGACACAAGTATGTGTACTCTCCCAAGCAGGAAAGAGCATCCGGAAGCGCAGCCGGGTGCTCTTTCCCCGTTTATGGAGGTTTTGTGGTATACTTGTGCAGGAGGTAAATAAAATGAAAAATGTAACGAAGCGTATTTTTGCAGCAGTACTTACCCTGACAGTAGTGGCAGCCTGTGTTGTGACAACATCCCCTCAGGCAACCGCCAAGAAAAGAGAACGGTCGGATATTACCATCGGCATTGACCCCGGGCATCAGAGCAGGGGCAATTTCGGTACAGAGCCTATGGGTCCCGGAAGTTCAGTCAAGAAGACCAAGGTAGCCGGCGGTACCCACGGAACCACATCCGGTGTTCCCGAGTATAAGCTGACCCTTGCAGTAGGCAAATATCTGAAAAAGGAGCTGAAAGCCAGAGGCTATAAGGTGGTTATGACCCGCAGCAGAAATGACGTGGATATCAGCAATAAGGAAAGAGCAGAGAAGCTGAATAAGAAGTGTAACATCGCCATTCGTCTTCACGCAGACGGGGCAGCTCCTTCGGCAAAGGGTGCTACGGCACTGTATCCATCTCTTGAGAATCCCTTCCTTAGCAGGTCTGTCTGCAAGAAGAGCAAAAAGTTATCCCAGGTGCTTTTGGATTCCTATTGCAGGGGAACGTCTCTTAAGAAAAGAGGTCTTAGTGCAAGGGATGACCTGACAGGAACCAACTGGAGCAAGATCCCGGTGACCCTGATCGAAATGGGATTTATGACCAATGAATCCGATGATACCTATATGGCAAAGGCTAAGAATCGTAAGAAGATGGCCAAGGCACTGGCAGACGGAATCGATGCCTACTATGGTTTTTCTAAGTAGAATATTGTGACCTTTTTGTGACCCTTTTTATTGTAAAATCAAGAATAGGAACATATTGGTTAAAAATATGAAAGGGAAATTTCCCGGAGAAGGGCTTACGAGAAGGGAGCTAGGTATGAGTACAGCCGAGAAAAATGCAAACAAAGTGTCACTTATTAACTCCGTACGTGGAAAGGTAACGATTTTTTCTGTTCTGATGGTCATTGTGGTCATGGTATTTTTGATTCTGATGACGGTGCCCAGTTCCCAGACCACGATATCGGATACCACGAAGAACTATCTGAATGATATTGCCCAGGCCTATGGTAAATCCCTTGAGGTGGATGTGGCGACGGATGGAACCGAAGTCCTGAATGCAGAGAATCTCTCAGAACGACTGACAGGCGTTGGCATCAAGGGTGTCTCTTCCAGCTACGCCTACCTTGTGGACAGCAAGGGTGTTATGCTCTATCATCCCACAGCGGATAAGATCGGGCAGACCGTAGAGAACGAAGTGGTGAAGGGTCTTGTAGAGAAGATCTCCTCCGGTCAGATTCCCAGCCCTCAGAATGCAGTTGTGGATTATAAGTTCAACGGCGAGATGAAGTATGCTTCCTACTATGTGTCCGGGGACGGATCTTTTATCCTTGTTATTTCCGCGGATGAGAAGGAGGTCTTAGCTTCTTCCCGGGATGTATTGAACCGGAGCGTTATCATCGGTGTGATCATTGCTGTTGTTGCAGCTGTTCTGATGACCATTATGCTGACCATTATTTTAAAGCCCATCCAGAAGATGTCAGATTTCATCGAGAAGATGGTGACTTTGGATTTCACCGAGGATGAGAATGAGAAGGCTCTTGCCTCCCGCCGTGATGAGTTTGGTATTATGGCAAGATCCGTTGCCCACCTGCAGGTGAAGCTCTCTGAGGTGGTGGCTGATATCAAGGGACAGAGCGAGAAGCTTTTCAGCTCCTCTGATGGTATATTAAAGCACGCCAAGGATATGAATGAGACAACGGCTCAGGTGGATCTTACCGTCTCTGAGATTGCAGAGGGTGCTTCCTCACAGGCCGGTGAGACCCAGAGTGCTTCCCAGAATGTTATCACCATCGGTAATATGATCGAAGAGACCAATGGTGAGGTGAATAATCTCAGCAGTACAGCGGCAGCCATGAAGTCTTCTCATCAGACGGCACTTTCTATTCTTCAGGAGCTTGGCAGTACCAATGAGCAGACCCAGGCCAGTATCGATGAGATCGCAGAGCAGACGAAGACAACCAATCTCTCTGCCGGTAAGATCCGCGAGGCCACCACATTTATTACCGCCATTGCAGAGGAGACCAACCTTTTATCTTTGAATGCTTCCATTGAGGCAGCACGTGCCGGTGAGGCAGGTCGTGGTTTTGCAGTTGTAGCATCCCAGATTCAGAAGCTTGCAGAGCAGTCTAATGATTCTGCCAAGCAGATTGAGAATATTGTGGATGAATTGATTCGGGATTCTGACCGTGCGGTGGAGACCATGGATTCTGTTAAGGAGATTATCCAGAAGCAGAGCCAGGATGTAGACCGTACCATGGATGCCTTCGGGGAAGTGTCCGATGGAATCGAAGAGTCCATTTCCGGCATCAACAGCATTGCCGATAAGGTTTCTCAGATGGATACCGCCCGTGTCAGCGTTGTGGATACGGTATCGAACCTTTCTGCCATTGCAGAAGAGAATGCAGCTAGTACACAGGAATCTTCCGCATCTGTATCTGCTATTACAGGTATTGCCAATGAGATCGAAGACTCATCTACCGATCTTAAGAAAATCGCGGAAGTATTAGATGATAAGATGCGTGCGTTCAAATATTAAGTCCTCTTTGTAATTTTTCTTTAAAAAATTTTTTAAAAAAAGGAGCGGAATGTTGTAACATTTCCGCTCCTTTTTACGTTATTATATATGAGAGCATTTTTATCATATATAACAAAAATAAAACAAAATTAGGAGGAATAAAATGAAAAACAAAATTCTGATCATCCTGTTATCGGCTGCTTTGGCCGGTTCTCTGGCCTTATCCGGAACTCTGATGTATGTGAATGTACACCAGAATAAAAAGGTGAACAGATATATTGCAGACCAGTTGGAGCGACAGGCCAAGGAAGAGGAGAAGCTGAACAACTATCAGGAGGACGGCTATAAGGTGGGAGAGCAGTATGAGATCCGCTCCACCAAAGAGATCTCCGATGCTTATATCTCAGGAGATGAGAGCAAGCTGTCAGATCAGGATAAGAAGACACTTAAGATCGCCAAGGGGATTTTAAAGTCTGTGATCAAGGATGGAATGACAGACTATCAGAAGGAACAGGCGGTATATGACTGGATGTACAAGCACATCGGACAGGGTTCCTCTACCACCATTACCATGCCCACAGCTTCCGGTTCGGACTTTACTCCGGGTGGCGTTCTGGTGTCTCATAAGGCAGTCTGTGTGGGATATGCAACCACCTTCCGTATGTTTATGAACATGCTGGGTATGGAGTGCCATATCGTACATAATGAGTACCATTCCTGGGATCTTCTGAAGCTGGATGATGGAAAGTGGTATCATACAGATATTTATTCTGATGTTTCAGCCCGTACCCAGTATCAGAACTTCAATATGACAGATGCCCAGTGTTCTTCCGGACATGACTGGGATACTTCGGCTCTTCCTGCTGCCAATGGTGTGAAGTATTCCTATGCGGTTCAAAACAATAAGAAGATCAAAGGATTGGATGAGATCCCGGCTAAGGTCAAGAAGGTATTAACTAAGGGCAAGGGTGCGTCCCTGTTCTATTCCTTCGATAAGAAGCTTTCTGATAAGGATATGAAGGTGGCGGATGTTCTGGTGTCTCAGATGACCACAGCTCTTTCTCTTAGCGGTTATGACGGCTATGGTCTCTCCGCAAGCTGGTACAACAGTGAGAATGAAGGAGAGTATATTTTAGGTATCTTTGTGAATAAGTATGATAACGGTGAGAATTCCGAGGCAGATCCGAAGGTGGTTGCCAAGGTAAATCAGATCATTGCCAAGGCCTTTGGTATTGATCCGAACAGTCTTGGAACTCCGGCATCCGGTAACGAAGCACCATAAGAAGCAGTGAGGAGAATAAATAATATGAAACATTCCATGAGAAGACGTTGTACGTCCGCTCTATTGATCTTAAGTCTTGCTGCGGCGGCCTTCACAGGTTGCTCCGGCAAGGCAAAGGGCGTTGATGCCGTATCGGTTGGGAAGGCGATGCAAAAGGAGGCCTCATCCTTTCCGAAGCTTAAGGTGGTCACATCCGAGGATAAGGATGCTGATCTGAATTTTACCGCTCTTTGCAATTATAAATATGATCGTATTGCCTCTTACTATTATGCTTATTCTAAGGATGGTACAGCACCGGAGATCGCGGTGATCTCTCTTAAGGAGGCATCCGATGCGGCATCTCTTATGGCCTCTTTGAAGGATCATGTGAAGAATCGTCAGGGTACCATGCAGGAGTATTCTCCGGAGCAGGTGGAGATGATGGAGGGTTATATCCTAAAGCACCAGGGCAGTGCCGTAACACTGGTGATCGGTCCACAGAATGCCATTGTGGAGAAGGTGTTTGAGAAGGAAGTTAAGGGAGAGTAGACATGGTTTTTTCCAGTATGGTCTTTTTAGGGATCTTTCTTCCTATTGTAGCCCTTGTCTACTACCTTCTGCCCAGGGGATTCCGGAATTTATGGCTCTTTGTGGCATCCCTTGTCTTTTATGCCTGGGGAGAACCAAGATATGTTCTGATCATGTTGTTTTCCACAGTCTTTGACTACGCCAATGGTCGGCTTATCGGCTATTTTGACAGTCGGGGGTCTTCGGACCGGTGGCGGAAGGCTGTGGTAGCTTTTTCCTGTGTGGGGAATCTGGGGATCCTTTTCTTTTTCAAGTATACGGATCTTGTGATTCGAAGTATCGATCAGATTTCAGGGGTGGGTCTTTCGGCTTTAGGGCTGGCCCTTCCCATTGGAATCTCCTTTTACACCTTCCAGACCATGTCCTATACCATTGATGTCTATCGGGGACTTGTGAAGCCTCAAAAGAACATCATCAGCTTCGGTATGTATGTCTGTCTCTTTCCACAGCTGATTGCCGGTCCTATTGTCCGGTATAAGGACGTGGCAAGAGAGGTGGACAGACGGTGGGAGAGTGAGACCCTTCGTCAGAGGGGAATCTACCGTTTTGTCATCGGCCTGTCTAAGAAGGTTCTTTTGGCCAATCAGGCAGGGGAGATCTATCAGCAGCTCCAGGAGTTTTCGGGCAGTGATCTGACAGCGCCTGTGGCCTGGCTTTCTGCTTTGATGTATACCTTCCAGATCTATTTTGATTTCTCCGGGTATTCGGATATGGCCATTGGTCTTGGTATGTTCTTTGGTTTTCATTTTCCGGAGAATTTTGATCACCCTTACGAGAGCACCTCTGTTACCGAGTTCTGGAGAAGATGGCATATGACCTTGTCTACCTGGTTTCGGGAGTATCTGTATATTCCTCTGGGAGGAAACCGTAGGGGAGCTATCCGGCAGATCGTAAACCTTTTCATTGTCTGGGCACTCACCGGGCTGTGGCACGGTGCGGACTGGAATTTTCTGTTATGGGGACTGTACTACTTCCTGCTGCTTATGGCAGAGAAGCTTTTCCTCCTGAAGGCCTTGGACAAGCTGCAGGGGAAGTTTCGGGCGGTTTCTCACATTTACACCATGTTTTTTGTGATCAGTGGATGGGTCCTGTTCTCCCACACCGATCTTAGTGAGGCCCTTTGCTGGTGGAAGATGCTCTTCTCACCTGCAGGCTGGAAGACGGGACTTGGAAGGGGACTTGCTGCGTCTGGATATCTCTGGCTTCACAGCCTCCCATTCCTTTTGATCCTGACCCTTGGATGTACAGCTCTTCCTAAGAGACTCTGGAAATCCTTCCTGGGAGGAGAAGAGAGAAGCTATGGTCATCTCAAGAGAAGTGAGATCGCTTTATCGGCGCTTCTGTTTCTATTGTCGGTGATCTATCTTGTCAGCGGAAGTTATAATCCCTTTTTATATTTCAGATTCTAGAAAGGAGGGCACATGAAAAAAAGTTATACATTTTTGGCTTTTATGGCCCTGTCTGCTATTTCTGTTTCTTCCTTTTTAGCTCCGGTATCCTCCTACTCTGCCATGGAGAACAGGTATCTGACCACCTGGCCCTCCATCTCTTGGGATGGAGTCCTCTCCGGAACGTTTCAAAAGGATCTGGAGAAGGCCCTAAGCGATCAGTTCCCCCTTCGGGATGCCTGCGTGCGTCTGTCGGTGGAGGGACAGCTATCCCTTGGGAAGCAGGAGATCAACGGAGTCTATGTCAAAGGGGATGGAAGTTATGTAAAAAAGGAGATCAACTCTTCGCTACCAAAGGACCGGTATCTTTTGAATCTGCGCATTCTCTCTAAGATGGCGGAAGAAGAGAAACTGCCGGTGGATCTGTTCCTGGTTCCATCGGCTGGGGAGGCGGAAGAGGAGAGGCTTCCCTCCGGGGCTCCCTACTATGATGCCAAAGTCTACAGGGATACAGCTGTAAATCTGTTTTCTGAGAAAAAAGCGAAGGCGGGGAAGGTCTCTTTGGTTCCTGTGAATTTTTCCGGCTGTAATAAGGAACATTACTTTTACACCGACCATCACTATAACAACCGGGGAGCCTATGAATGTGCCATGGCCTACCGGAGTTATCTTGGGAAGAAAAGCAGGCCCTACACCTCCTATGGTCCTAAGGTAATGGCGGATGATTTCCGGGGGACTTTGTATTCCAAGGCTCCCTGGAACGGGGCGAAGTATGACAGGATTGTTTTGCCCGAGCTTTTGCCGGAGGTTTCTGTCGCTTACTCCGGAGGAAGTGACGGACATCTTCCCGGCAGCGGTGCAGCAGACAGTCTCTATGATCTTCGTTACCTGACGGAAAAGGATAAGTACAGTACTTATCTTGGGGGAAACCACGGACTTGTCTCTGTGGAGAACTTAAGTGATGATGGAAAAGGGAGACTTTTGATTCTGAAGGATTCCTTTGCCAACAGTGCCCTTCCGTATCTTATCGCGGATTATCACAGAGTGGATCTTATGGATCTGCGCTACTACAGCGGTTCGGTGAAGGAGTATATCAAAAAGGAACGGCCGGATCGTATTCTGGTCTATTACGAAATGTCAGATTTTATAAAAGAAGAAAAAGCAAGTGCCCTGATCCGATAGGATGGGGCACTTTTTACGTATCATTGTATTATTTCAAGATATGCCGGATCAGATACCGGGACAGTTTATTGCCGTATCTGGCGTAGGTGGTCTTGGTAAGATGCAGGTTATCCGCTGTGGAGAGGGGGCAGTTCTTTCGGGTTACAATATGGCTTGTGTCATACCGATAGATCAAAAGTCCCTTCTTTTTGTAGTTCTTTCGCATACGGTCAATGGCCTTCTGGTAATCCCGTAAGGTGTAGCCGATGCTGTTTTTTGTCTTGAACCGGTCGGTTCTTTTATCCAGTCTCGTGGTTTTGTCACTGTAGAAAAGATCCGGCAGAACGACCTTGATGGGAGGTTTTTGCTTCTTTTTCCGAAGGTTGTTGGCGGTCCTTATGGAGGTGAAGAACTCATTTAATGCTCCGTAGAAGGTCTCGGAAGTCTTATCCCCCTTTTTCCCTATGGGGATAAGGTCTGTGTAGTCGTTGGTGCCGGCACAGAGAATCACCACGTCGAAGTCCTCAAGGGGATGGGTATTTTTATCCAAGAGGCCTTTGATGCGGGTGTTGGGGGTCTGGCCTAAGACCAGCTGTGGCATAACGTCTGTTGCGATCCGGTAACGGTGAAAGCTGGCGGTCTGCAGGGGACTGTAGCTTAAGGTGGCTCCCGGTATGGCGGCATTGTAGTAGGAGGCTCCCGTCAGTTCCCGGATGCGCCAGGGATAGGAATAGAGGTATCTGGTCAGCTGGGTCTTATAAGGGCTTCCATAGGTGATGGAGTCTCCCACGTAGAGGATGCGCTTTTCCTGATAGATCTTGTGTGCAATGGAAAAGCCCTTCTCGAATCCGGAGGTGATCTCCCTGTCCTGATCTAACTTTTTATGGGCGATGACAGTATAATAGGGGCGTTTTCTATCCAAAGGAACATTGCTGATAAGATATGCCTCGTCCTGCTGCCGAAGACATGCTACGGTATCCCAGTGGTAGATGCCATTCTTGTTTTTTCTTCCCACCTTGACCCGGTAGAAGTCGGCCTGGGGGACCCGGTTGAACATCAGCCGCCCTCTGCCGTTTTTATTCTCCTTCAAACGAATCAGAGTAGGAGTATTCAGGTGAACATTCCCCGCTTTGTCGTAGGAAGAGAGACTGATCTTATGGAGGGAAGATCCCCAGGCAAAGGCTTTGATGGTGTAGTTGATACAGGTGTCGGAGGGATCTAAGTAGTAGTCATTTAGCAGGTACTGGCTTCGCTGTAGCTTTGACATGGTATTATGGTACTTATCCTGGTATCTTCTGGTCTTACTGTCTACTTCTGCAATCTGACGGTAACCCTTCCCCTCAAAACGCCGATAGATCCGATAGCCGTCGGCTCCCGCCACCCTCTTCCATCGCAGGGTGGCAGAGAGGTTGGTATAGTGGCAGGTGAACCTGGTCTGTCCCCTAAGGCTTACAAGGCCGGTGGCGTCATAGCGGCTTAGGCCGGATCCAAAGAGACTGTCATCCATTGAACGGACGGTATAAGCATAGTCACTTCCGGAGGGCATATGGTGATCAGTATAATCGGCGGTCTCTTTCTCTGCTTCTATGGTGTCTAAGTACTTATATCGGCCGCCGATCCGCCGGCGGTAGATTCGGTACTTCATCCCCACTTTGGCCTCCCAGGTCAGGGTGGCATGGTAGAAATCCTTCCCGTTCCTTAGAAGGGAGAGGGTCAGCAGCTGGGGAGCCATGTCCATAGCCCTGGCAGAGCTGGGCAGGGCGAAGGTGGACAGCAACAGGGAAAACAGGATGAGGCAGGAGCGGAGGAATCTGCCTTTTTTTATGGTTTTTGGTCTTCTTTTCTTTTTCATACTATGCCTAGTATAGTATTTTTGAAAAAGATTGGCAAAATCAGGATCATTCATTAATCAATTTTTGGAAATAGCCGAAATGCTTAATATGGTGTATATTATAATTACCTTGAATAATTTCTATAGAATTGAGGAAGTGCCAATGAAGCAGCATATTGTGAAGAAGTTTATTACTGCGGTATTAGCGTCCGCGCTGGTGGTTACATCCCTGCCCTATGCCGGGACAGCCTTTTTAAAGCATCCTGTTATTGCCAGGGCAGACCAGAGCAGCGATAAGGTTACCCTTACCTATGATGTAACCGTGGACAACACCACTACAGCGTCTATGCTTTCTGCAGAGAACATTTATCGTACCACTAATTCTCTTTCAGCTTTTACAGAGGACGGAGGACTGGATCAGATCGCAGTGGAGAGGGCTAAGGATATTGCCATCTACTACAGCCATCTGCGCCCTGATAGTACGGATCCGACTCTAACAACTGCCACAGGAGCCAGCAATGGACCGAAAGCCTATGAGGCAGAGAACATCTGGTGCGGAGGCAGTTCCTATAACACGGTTCTTGAGAACTGGAAGCAAAGCAGTAGTGTAGAAGGTTCTGTTAATGACGCGAACTTAAAGAGCAGCACCAATACCCATGTGGGTATCGGCCATGTGATCTATAACGGACAGGACTATTGGGTTCAGGTCTTTGCAAGTGCTGAATTATCCGGTGATCCAGTCTCTACAGGAGAAGCAAAGGTGAGCCGTGAGGTATCTAAGTCCATTATCACATCGGATGTTATGGTCTACAACGGTGCCCTTAAGGATCCGGCGTCCACGGATATAAAATTTGATACCATTACCGTAGGGGTAGGGGAGACGGTAGACCTTCCTACGGTGAAGCTGGGAATCAATACCAATGACTCGGTACATGATTCGGATAATGCCTACTGTCCGGTGACAGTGGAGCCCACCTGGACCCTTACGTCCAGTAACGCAGCCACACTTACTGGTACCAAGATCAAGGGAGAACTGAAGGGGATTGCAAACCTGTATCTTTCCTTCTCTTTGAAGGGGAATTATACCTTTACGGTTCCTATCAATGTCACCTCCAGCAGTATCGAGGGTGCCACCATGCAGGTGCAGACTCCTTCCGGCGGATATGTGGCAGATGGAACGGAGAAGACCCCTTCTGT
>CADCQT010000075.1 GCA_902803645.1 uncultured Lachnospiraceae bacterium
CACCACCATTCCTGTTGGAACAAAGCTTAAGGTCACAAAGACCTACCGTAAGGGCATCTATGTCAATATGTATGTTACCGGAGGCGGTTACAGCGGATGGTACTGCGGCGACGAATACGAACCCGTCTACAACGCTGATACGATTTATTACTTCGACGGCGTCACCGGCGTCGCATAACAAAAGAGGCGTGTGAAACATAAGTTTTCACACGCCTTTTTCTTCGTCTGGGGTACGATCTCAAGCTGAGATAAACAGATAAACGGTCCCCGGAGTAAGACCCGACTAGTTCATTTCCGCTGCAAGCATCACGGCTGAAACCGAAGTAATGGCGGCGGTATCCGTCCGAAGGATCCGGCTTCCCAGGGACACAAGTTCTGCCTTATCTCCGGCAAGGGCTATTTCTTCCTCTGCAAATCCTCCCTCCGGTCCGATCATAATACTGACAGAAGTCGCATCCTTCACCCGGGCAAGAGCCTCCTTTGTAGGCGCCATACCGGACTTATTCTCATAAGGGAGTAGGAAAAGATCCATCTCGGCCGCATAGGAAAGAGCATCCTGATAACTCATCACCTCATGGATCCTTGGAATGATGCTTCGCTTGGATTGCTTGGCTGCCGCCTCGGCAATGGCCTGGTAACGCTCCACCTTATTCTTTTTCTTCTTAGCATCCAGTTTGACCACACAGTACTTCATCTCCACAGGAATGATCTCATACACTCCAAGTTCCACGCATTTTTCAATGATGGTCTCCATACGGCTTCCCTTGGGAAGAGCCTGAAAGAGATAGATCTTCTGGGAGAGCTCTGTATCCCCCGCCTCCTCTGTAATCCTAGCCACCACCATATCATTTGACACCTGGGATACTGTGGCAAGATAATTCCTGCCACTGCTTACGCTGACACGAATCACTTCTCCCACCCGGATCCGGATCACCTTGGCAAGGTGTTTGGCATCCTGTCCTGTAAGGATCACTTCATCCTTATTCAGCTGTCCTTCATCTATAAAGACCTGTTGCATATCGGTTTATTCTCCTTTTTGATTGATCCAACCTATTTTAACATAATCCCGGGATGGACGCATTATTGACAACCACCCCATCTGAAGTAGAATAGACTGGTAATATGACAAACAGAAAGGACATAATCCCTATGGAAAAACAGATTTATAATCCTTTTTTACCATTAGATGAATATATCCCCGACGGAGAGCCTCACGTCTTTGGAGACCGGGTCTACCTCTTCGGATCCCATGACATGGAAGGGGGGCATACCTTCTGTATGCTGGATTATGCTGTCTATTCTGCGCCGGTCACGGATCTTAAAGACTGGCGATTTGAAGGCATTTCCTACCAGGCCAGCCAGGATCCCCGTTACCCTGAGCGTCCCTACATGTTTGCTCCGGATGTGGTACAGGGAAATGACGGGAGATTTTACCTGTATTACTGCATGGCAGGAGAGTACGGCATCGGAGGATATACCGAGCCCATCAGCGTGGCGGTATCAGACACCCCTGCCGGCCCCTATGAATACCTGGGCCATGTCAGACAGTCGGATGGTACCCCTCTTCGCCGCTATGTCTGCTTTGATCCCTGCGTTATGAATGATGAGGGGACCATTCGGATGTGCTACGGCACCCGATACGATTTTGAAGAACAAAAAGACTTCCCGGACAATCCGAAATATCTACAGGATGAAATGGAAATGTTTGGGAAAAGCAAAGAAGAGATCCTTTCCTATGAAGACAGTGTTATGGGGGCCATCACCCTTACCCTTGCAGATGACATGCTAACGGTAAAAGAGCCTCCCCGTCACATCCTCCCCTATAAGGTGGGGGGAACTTCCTTTGAAGAACATCCCTTTTTTGAAGCTTCTTCCCTTCGGAAGTTTGAAGGTACCTACTATTTTATCTACTCCTCCTGGCAAAACCACGAGCTTTGCTATGCCACCTCTCCCTACCCGGATCATGGCTTTACCTTCCGGGGCACCCTGATCTCCAACGGTGATGTGGGGTATCAGGGCAGAAGCTATGAGGACAAGCTGAATATGACAGGCACCACCCATGGCAGCATCGAAAAGATCGGAGAGGACTACTATGTCTTCTATCACCGTCTGACTCATAAATCCGACTACAGCCGTCAGGCCTGCGCAGAAAAGCTGATCCGAAATTCCGACGGTACCTTTGACCAAGTTCCCATGACAAGCTGCGGTCTAAACGGAGGACCTCTGGCTGGAAGGGGAACCTATCCCGCTGTGATCTGCTGTAATCTGACCAACGGCAACATGCCCCATGGCTGCAACAGCGTCTTCACGGAGGCTTTCCCCAATGTCACCCATCTGGGAGAGCAGCGGTTTGTGGCAGAGATCGAAGAGGGGACCCTTTTAGGTTATAAGTATTTTGATCTATCCCATACCAGAGGGCTGTCACTTCGGGCCCGAATGGATACCGGTGATAACCACGTATCCTTTACCGGCCCTGCAAGAACAGATCAGCGAAGTGCCCAGTTCTCTGCCACAGGCCATACCATTAAGGAGCCGGGGATCCCTTCCGAGGAGCCAAAGCTGGAGATTCGGTTGACAGAAGAGGGACCCTCTATTGGGGAAATCGACCTAAAAGGCATAAAAGAAGACTGGCAGGACTTTTCTGCCTTACTTCCTTTCCCGGAGGGGATCTTCCCCCTGTACTTTGTTTACCACGGCAAGGAGCCCATACAGCTTCTTTCCTTTACACTAACAGAATAGAAAGTTATATATGAATCAACTGGAAGCCTACTACAACAAATTCAACGAGGAAAAGCGTCTGAATTCCCGCCACGGTCAGGTGGAATTCTATGTCACCATGCACTATCTGAACCAATACCTTACCAGGTTGGAAGAGCGTGGTGTGCCAAAGGATCAGATCCGTATTCTGGATGTGGGAGCCGGAACCGGCCGCTATGCCATTCCCTTATCCGAAAGAGGGTATGATGTAACTGCCGTAGAACCGGTCCACCACAACCTGGGGCGCCTTCGGGCCATGGGACCAAAGGTCACCGCCTACGAGGGAAGGGCGGAAAGGCTAAAACATATCAAGGATGCCTCCTTTGACATCGTACTTTTTTTCGGCCCTATGTATCACCTGAAGGAGGAGTCCCTTCGCCTTCAGGCCATGGCGGAAGCAAAGCGGGCCTTAAAACCCGGAGGACACCTTATGATCAGTTATATCATGAACGATTACAGTATCCTCATGTACGGCTTTAAGGAACACCACATCAAGGAAGCCCTTGCCACAGGCATGATTGATAAGGATTTTCATTGTACCGAAAGTGCCAATCCCCTGTATCACTATGCGAGACTGGAGGATATCTATCATCTCAGTGAACAAAGCGGCTTCACCCGGGAGAAGATCCTCTCCGCTGACGGACCGGCCAATCACATGCGGCCCATTCTCAACTCCCTGGACGAAGAGGAGTTTGCTGTTTTTCTGCAATATCAGCTTTCTGTGTGTGAACGTCCGGAGCTTTTGGGAGCAGGCTGTCATACCCTGGATATTTTAAGAAAATAAGGGCAGGATTTCTTTGTAAAGTGGTTGACAACGATTAAACAAACGCTTAATATATAGTCAACGATTAAATATTTGCTTAATAATAAAAAGGAGATTCGCTATGAAAAAGACTTACAAGATCGATGTAGACTGTGCCAACTGTGCTGCCAAGATGGAGGATGCCGCTAAGAATACAGCGGGTGTTGCCGACGCAACCGTTAACTTTATGACCCTTAAGATGAAGGTGGAGTTTGAAGAGGGAGCGGATGCTTCTTCTGTTATGGAAGATGTTTTAAAGAACTGCAAGAAGGTAGAATCCGATTGTCAGATCTTTTTCTAATCACTGTTAGAATCGGAGGGATCCTATGAACACGAAACAAAGAAAGAACCTGATTCGTATCATTATAACCGCATGTCTGTTGCTGGTCTTACATTTCCTGCCGGTTACCGGGATCCTGCGCTTTGTGCTTTACATGATTCCCTATCTGATTGTAGGTTATGACATTTTGATCAAAGCTTTTAAGGGCATCATCCATCGCCAGCCCTTCGACGAATGTCTTCTGATGGTGATCGCAACCATCGGAGCCATAGCTTTAGCCCTCTATCAAAGCGGTGACTATGTGGAGGCTGTTGCCGTTATGCTGTTCTATCAGGTGGGAGAGTGGTTTCAAAGCTACGCTGTTGGCAAGAGCCGGCGCAACATTGCCGACCTGATGGATATTGCCCCGGATTATGCCAATGTAGAGGGAGAAGACGGCTCCTTAGAGCAGGTAGATCCGGACGATGTAGAAATCGGAACCATAA
>CADCQT010000076.1 GCA_902803645.1 uncultured Lachnospiraceae bacterium
AGAGTACATGAACTGGCTAAACAGCTTGGTGTTCCATCTAAAGACGTTGTTGCTTTTATGGCTTCTAAGGGAGTTAAGGTAACAGCGCAGAATGGTCTTGAGGATGAGCAGGTCCAGCAGGTACGTAATGCTTTTGCTTCATCTTCCTCCAAGAAGGAACAGAGTGTGACAGAGAAGAATAGCGAAGAAAAGAAAAAGGTAAATACCAAGGCTTCCAAGGAGGCTACTTCTGAGAATACAGAAGCTAAGCAGGCAGCACCCAAGAAAAAGAAGAACATTACAGCTGTCTTCAATACACAGTACGCCAAGGGTAGAGGCGGACGTGATGAGAGAAAGGGTTCTAAGAATCGTGGAGATGGTAACAGAGGCGGACGGGATAACCGTCAGGCTGCAGATACCAGAAGAGGTCCTATTAAGCCACGTCCGGAGAGCCAGAGAACAGTTCGCCCGAAGGGACTGGATGCACAGCCGGATGAGAAGTTTGAGAAGAAGCCGGTAGAGCAGGCAAAGCCTGTTGAAAGTTCTGCACCTAAGGCGGAGGTGCCGAAGGCTGAGAAGGCAGAGGCTCCAAAGAGAGAAAATATCTTCGATCAGCAGAAGGAAAAGCCGAATCGTCCCATCAAGCGTGGTAATATCTTCGATAATATGAAGAATCGTCCGGCGTCAGGTTCTTCTACAGGTGGTGGACATCATAATAGTAGTAATAACCATCGTGGGCCGAAGCGGGATAATGTATATAGCAATGACCGCCGGAACAACGCAGGAAGAGGGCATGGACCGGCAGCCGGTTCGGCTCAGCCGGGTGATCGTAAGAATGACGGTCATTACAATAATAATCAGGATCGTCGTAAAAAGAATAACCGGGATCGTGATGCATTAGGAAAGAAGCAGGAGCATTACGTTAATCTTGAAAAGAATGGTGGTAAGAAGAGAACCAAGAACAATAACAATAAGGTCGAGAAGCGTAATATGGACGAGGTATTGACCATTGTTCTTCCGGATCACCTTACCATCCGTGAGTTGGCAGATAAGATGAAGGTACAGCCTTCTGACATCGTTAAGAAGCTCTTTATGTCCGGTAAGATGATCACGGTTAATTCCGATGTGGACTATGATGAGGCAGAAGAGATCGCATTAGAGTTCAACTGCATCTGTGAGCATGAGGAGAAGGTGGATGTGATTGCAGAACTTCTCAAGGAAGAGGAAGAGGATCCGAAGGATCTTGTTCCACGTCCGCCGGTTGTCTGCGTTATGGGTCATGTCGATCATGGTAAGACATCCCTTCTTGATCAGATCCGTAATACACATATTACAGACCGTGAAGCAGGTGGAATCACACAGAAGATCGGTGCTTACGTTGTATCTATTGGTGGACGTAAGATCACCTTCCTTGATACACCGGGTCATGAGGCTTTCACAGCTATGCGTATGCGTGGAGCAAGCTCTACCGATATTGCCATCCTGGTGGTGGCAGCGGATGACGGTGTTATGCCACAGACTGTTGAGGCGATCAACCATGCTAAGGCGGCAGGCATTGAAATCATTGTTGCTATCAATAAGATCGATAAGCCAAACGCCAATATTGAGCGTGTTAAGCAGGAGCTTTCCGAGTATGAGCTTATTCCTGAGGACTGGGGTGGAAGCACCATCTTTGTACCGGTATCCGCTCATTCCGGTGAGGGTATCGACCAGCTCCTTGAGATGGTACTTCTGACAGCAGATGTATTAGAGCTTAAGGCAAATCCGAAGCGTAATGCAAGAGGTCTTTGCGTGGAGGCAGAGCTTGATAAGGGACGTGGTGTTGTTGCAACCATCCTTGTACAGAAGGGAACACTTCATGTAGGTGATCCTGTGGCTGCCGGTTCTTCCTTCGGTAAGGTACGTGCCATGATCGATGAGAACGGTAAACGTGTGAAGAAGGCAGGTCCTTCTACTCCGGTAGAGATTTTAGGTCTGTCTGAGGTTCCGAATGCCGGTGAGATCTTCCAGTCCTTTGACAGTGAGCGTGAGGCAAGAGATTATGCTTCTACCTTCGTTTCCGTAGGTAAGGATAAGCTCATCGAAGAGAGCCGTCGCGGTATGTCCTTAGATGATCTGTTTAGCCAGATTCAGGCGGGAAATGTTAAGGAGCTTGATATCATCGTTAAGGCAGATGTACAGGGTTCTGTAGAGGCTGTTAAGACATCCCTTGAGAAGCTTTCCAATGAGGAAGTGGTGGTTAAGGTGATCCATGGTGGTGTAGGTTCCATTACCGAGTCTGATGTTAACCTTGCTGCTGCAAGTAATGCCATCATCATCGGATTTAATGTTCGCCCGGATAATGTTGCCAAGGCAACAGCAGAGCATGAGGGCGTAGATGTTCGTCTGTATAAGGTCATCTACAATGCCATCGAGGATGTAGAGTCTGCCATGAAGGGTATGTTAGAGCCGATCTTTGAGGAGAAGGTCATCGGTCATGCAACCATCCGTCAGATCTTTAAGGCTTCTCAGGTTGGTAACATTGCAGGTTCCATCGTGGATGACGGATACTTTGAGAGAGATTGTTCTGTCCGCATTCGTCGTGGAGACGATCAGATCTTCGAAGGTAAGCTTGCTTCTCTTAAGAGATTTAAGGATGATGTTAAGCAGGTCAAGGCCGGCTATGAGTGCGGTCTTGTGTTTGAGGGCTTTACCGAGTTTGCTGTAGATGATACCATCGAGGCATATGCAATGGTAGAGGTACCAAGATCCTAATGTAACATAAAGTAAATATCAGGCTGCCGCATTTGTGGCAGCCTGTTTTTGCCATAATGGCAGGAGAATGATATGAGAAAAAACAGTGTAAAAAATATTCGGATCAATGAAGAGGTTCATCGCGAGTTGGCGGACATCCTTCGTAACGATGTCAAGGACCCCCGTATTGCTCCCATGGTCTCTGTTACGGAAGTGGAAGTGGCTCCGGATCTTAAGACCGCAAAGGTCTATATCTCTGTTTTGGGAGATGATGAGGCTGCCGCAAAGACAATGGATGGAATCAAAAGTTCTGCCGGATACATCCGTCATTTACTGGCACAGAGGTTGAATCTTCGGTATACCCCGGTGCTTAATTTCCATTTGGATACCTCCATTGCTTATGCTATCAATATGTCTAAGAAGATCGAAGAGGTGAAGGCAGCGGATGCAGCAGCCGGACACAAAGAGGATGAGAAGGAATGATCATTGACGACTTATTAAAAGATAAAAACAGTGTGGCTATTGCCGGTCATATTCGCCCTGACGGAGATTGTGTGGGAAGCTGTCTCGGACTTTTTAATTACATCCGTAAGGAGTTTCCACAGATCGAGGTATATGTGTATCTGGATCCGATTCCCAAGATTTTTGGATTCTTAAAGAGTGCAGGAAATATCAGAAGGGTCAACACCTTCGAAGATAGAAGCTTTGACCTTTTTATTTCTCTGGATTGTGGTGACCTGGGACGTCTGGGGGATGCAGCTCATTACTTTAAGAAAGCGAAGCATACCCTGTGTGTGGATCACCATTTAAGCAACGATTCTTTTGCAGAGGTTAATTATATCGATCCCCAGGCCAGCTCCACCTGTGAGCTGATTGGTGAGATTATCCGACGGGAGGCTATTGATGCGGATATTGCAGCCTGCCTTTATACTGGAATGGTAACAGATACCGGGGTGTTCCAGTATTCCTGCACCCATCGTTCCACTATGGAGTTTGCCGGATTCTTAATGGATACCGGAATTGATTATTCTTATATCGTGGACCATGTTTTCTTTGAAAAGAGCATGGAGTCTCTTAAGATCATGGGAATTGCCATTGAAAAGGCAAAGCAGTATTTGGATGGGCGGGTCATCGCCAGCTATGTGACCGGTGAGGACATGAAGCAGGTGGGAGCTCTTCCCCGTCATATGGAGGGAATCGTCAGCACCTTGCGTTCCGTTCGGGGAACCAGGGTGGCGTTTTTCCTGTATGAGAATCTGGATGGAACCTATAAGGGAAGTGCCAGAGCCTTTGGAGATGATGTGAACCTTGCCGAGCTGGCAGCAAAGTACGGCGGAGGCGGACATGCCAAGGCAGCCGGATTTACGGTAGAGGGAGATCCACAGCATTTTATTGAGCAACTGGTGTCAGATGTGGAAGCAATCTATCGGGAGAAGAAGGAATGAAGGAACCAATTGGAATTCTGGTAATGGATAAAGAGGCGGATTTTACATCTTTTGATGTAATCGGAAAGCTTCGGGGGATCCTTCATATGCGCAAGATCGGACATACCGGCACCTTAGACCCACAGGCCACAGGTGTTTTGCCGGTGTGCGTGGGAAGAGCCACGAAGGTATGCAGTCTCCTGACGGATATGGATAAGACCTATGAGGCAGAGCTTCTTTTGGGGAAGGTTACAGATACTCAGGATATCTGGGGAGACGTGTTAGAAGAGAAGGCGGTTTCTGTCACAAGGGAAGAGCTTGTGGCAGTAATCGATCGTCATATCGGCTGGCAGGAACAGATCCCTCCCATGTATTCCGCGAAGAAGATTGGCGGAAAGAAGTTGTATGAGCTTGCCAGAGAGGGCAGAGAAGTAGAACGGAAGGCCAGCCGGATCTGTATCCATTCCATTGAGCTATTGTCCTTTGAAAAGGACAGAGCCCGTCTTCTGGTTAGCTGTTCCAAGGGAACCTACATCAGGACCCTTCTTCACGATATGGGTCAGGAATTAGGATGTGGCGGTTGTATGAGCTATCTGCGAAGGACGCAGGTAGGGCCCTTTACATTGGAGGATGCCCATACATTTTCTGAGCTTATGGAGCATCAGGATCCCTGTGAATGCCTGATCCCGGTGGCAGAACTATTCCCGGAGGATGCTCATTTTACCGTAAGGGAATCTGCCATGAAGCAGCTTTTGAATGGAAATATCTTAGGCCTTGGGGATGGGGTGTTTGACCCCGCCCTGCCGGAAGTTGGAAAGCAGGTCTTGGTATACGATGCTTCCGGAGAGTTTAAGGCCATCTATGAAAGGAAACCGGAACACCTTAAGATTAAGGCAATGTTCTGATACTGTATATATGAAGATCGTTCATGGAATCGAAAATTATAAGGTGAGGGGACCTGCGGCGGTCACCATCGGTAAGTTCGACGGGATCCACTCAGGTCATGCGCTATTGACAGAAAAGATCAGGACTTGTAATGGAATGACAAGTGTTATGGTCACCTTTGAGACCTCACCGAGAAGCGTATTGTTTGAGCCCGGATTAAAAAAGCTGATCACCGATCAGGAGAGGAATGCCTACCTTAAGAAAAAGGGGATTGATGTGCTGCTGATCCTGCCCTTTGATGATGATATGATCCATATGTCACCCCGGGATTTTATTGAAATGCTTGTTACAAAGCTTAAGATGAAGTATCTTGTGGTGGGAGATGATTTTACCTTTGGATATCAGGGGAAGGGAAATGTTAAGACCTTGGAGAGTCTGTCTGCTTCCCTTGGTTTTCATCTTGAGGCGATAGATAAGTTATCGAGGGACGGGCTTGTAATCAGTTCCACCGCTATTCGGGGAATGATCGAAAACGGACAGATCCAGAAGGCTAATGAATTCCTGGGGCATCCCTACTTTATCTATGGACCTGTGATTCACGGAAATCATATCGGGACACAGATGGGAGTTCCCACCATCAATCTCTCACCGCCGGAGGATAAGCTTCTGCCGCCCAATGGAGTCTATGTTACCAAGGTAGATATTGAGGGACGGATTTATCACGGTATTACCGATGTGGGATTTAAGCCAACCATTGAAGTTCCCACGGATCATGTTGTGGTAGAGACACATTTGTTGGATTATTCTGCCAACCTCTATGAAAAGTACGCAACGGTCATTTTCCTGTCCTATGTCAGAGAAGAAAAGAAATTCGACAGTATAGAGGAGTTGACGGCTCAGATCCGGCAGGATACAAAGGCTGCAAGGGCTTTTTTTGAGTCAGAAAATGAAAGTCTTGCAACAAAAGAAAAGCTATGATACACTAAGCAAGTGATTGTCCATACCCAGTAAATCGACACTCCGACGATTCACCTGGTATGGTCTGTAATAATATTATTTTAGGAGGATTTTATAATGATCACAAAAGAGAAGAAGACAGAGCTTATTAACCAGTTCGCAAGAACAGCTGGAGACACAGGTTCACCAGAGGTTCAGGTAGCCGTTCTTACAGAGCGTATTTCTGAGC
Source organism: uncultured Lachnospiraceae bacterium (assembly GCA_902803645.1). GTDB lineage: Bacteria > Bacillota > Clostridia > Lachnospirales > Lachnospiraceae > Weimeria. Next base: position 6,208 of record CADCQT010000076.1, read on the forward strand.
TTACAGAGCACCTTAAGGTTAACCCTAAGGACCACCATTCCAGAAGAGGACTTCTTAAGATGGTTGGTAAGAGAAGAAACCTTCTTAACTACCTTAAGGGTAAGGATATCGAGCGTTACCGTTCTCTGATCGAGCGCCTCGGCCTTCGTAAATAATTTTGATCATGCGGCAGAGCAGAAGTATTCTATATTTCTGCTCTGTTTGTTTGTATAATTTGGCAGGTGTTTAGCCGAGACCACTGAAGAGCCGGTAAGGTTTTGCAGATTCTTCAGTAGTTTCGGAACTCTTGCCATACAGAAAAGGAGAGAAACATGACTAGAAAAACATACACCATGGACCTTGGGGGCCGCCCGCTGAAGATTGAAGTGGGCAAGGTGGCAGCACAGGCAAATGGAGCTGTGCTGATTTCCTATGGCGAGACAACCGTATTAAGTACAGCAACTGCATCCGACAAGCCAAGGGAGGGGATCGATTTCTTCCCCATGTCTGTTGAGTTTGAGGAGAAGTTTTATTCTGTAGGTAAGATCCCGGGAGGATTTAATAAGCGAGAGGGTAAGGCATCCGAGAACTCTGTTCTTACAGCCCGTGTGATTGATCGTCCGATGCGTCCTCTTTTTCCGAAGGATTTCCGTAATGATGTGACCTTGAATAACCTGGTTATGTCTGTAGATCCTGCCTGCCGTCCGGAGATTGTTGCTATGATTGGTACTGCAATGGCAACCACCATTTCCGATATTCCATTTGACGGTCCCTGTGCCATGACACAGATGGGAATGGTAGACGGTAAGCTCATTGTTAACCCATCCCAGTCCGAGTGGGATTTTGGTGATCTCCGTCTTACCGTTGCATCTACAGCCGAGAAGGTGATTATGATCGAGGCAGGTGCCAATAAGCTTTCCGATGATGTGATGATCGATGCCATCTATAAGGCACATGATGTGAACCTTTCTATCATTAAGCTGATAAATCAGATGGTAGAAGAGGTGGGTAAGGAGAAGTTTACCTACGAAAGCTGTGCTATTCCGGATCAGATGTTTGAGGACATTAAGAAGATCGTGCCGCCTGCAGAGATGGAAGAGGCAGTCTTCACAGATGAGAAGCAGAAGCGTGAGGCGAATGTAAGTGCCATCACGGAGCGTCTGGCTGAGGCTTTTGCTGAGAATGAAGAGTATCTTGCAGTTTTGGATGAGGCTGTTTACCAGTATCAGAAGAAGACCGTACGTAAGATGAT
>CADCQT010000077.1 GCA_902803645.1 uncultured Lachnospiraceae bacterium
AACAAAAAATGTAGACGACTGGATTCGAACCAGCGATCTTCAGAGTCGGAGTCTGATGCGTTATCCAACTACGCTACGCCTACAAAATGTGATAATGATTCACTTGACTTACCTGTGGTATTTTAGCAAAAGAGTCCTTAGCTGTCAAGCCGGGACTCTCTTGTCTTTACAGCTTTTGCAATATTTTTTGCAACCTGAATGCATCTGAGACGATCCGTGGGGATCTTAAGGTCTGCTGCCTTCTCATAAAAAGGCAGTCTTCCCTGCATCAGCTCCTCAATCCCCTCAACACTCATGCGACCTTCTAAAAGAGGACGGTTATGCCCTCCCTTCACCCGATTATAGATGGTCTTGGAACTGGCTGTCAGCATCACCACAAGGCCTCCCTGCTTCATTAAGGCAACATTCTCCTCCCGAAGGGCTGCGCCGCCGCCGCAGGAGATTACGGCCCCCTCCTTCTGCTCCTCTGCAAGCTTACGGAAGACCTCTGTCTCCCTTCGCCGGAAGGCTTCTTCCCCTTCCTCCAGGAAAATATCCGGAATCTTCTTACCCGCCTGGGCAACGATCATCTGATCCGTATCCAGAAAAGGGACCTTTAACAGTTTGCTGAGTTTCTTACCGCTGCTGGTCTTACCGCAGCCCATAAATCCGATCAAGTAAATATTCTTCATATCTCTTCCTAGCGATAGTACTTATCAATAAATGCCAAAGCCTCCTTTAGCTCCTCTGCATCGATCTGCCCCGGAGCCGATGCCTCCCCCATACTGGCAAAGGTAATGCAGGAACCAAAGATCTGCCCTGTGAGTCTGGATAAAAGGCCCAGCTGTCCCATACTGATGGTGATCATGGGAGTCAGGGGATCCTGCCGGTGGAAATTCAGGGTGGTCTCTAATAGTAGCAACACATCCTCCATAGACTTTGGCATAACCGCAAGCTTCACAATGTCCGCCTGGGCCTTCTGCATATGATCCAACACCGATAGCATAACAGCCTGATCCGGGGTCTTATCAAAGTCATGATGGGAAGCCACTACAACAGCCCCATGCTCATGTAACCTGGAAATAGCACGCTCAGGGTCCTTTAAGGATAGAAGCTCCACATCCAAAAGATCCGCCTGATGGGTCATGGCAATACACCGGAGCAGACGGGTGTATTCCATATCCTCCAGTTCTACTTCCCCTCCCTGTGCTTTTGTTCGGATGGTCACCAGCAGAATATGATCTCCTATCACAGCTCCCAGCTTCATCAAGAGTTCTTTTAACTTATCCTCTATGAGAAGATCCTCATAAAAATCCGCTCTCCACTCGATCATGGCTACACCCTTAGAACATAAGGATATAATCTCTTCTAATATCTCAGTTTCTCTCCTCTTTGTGACCGGTACACATACCGTCGGATGACGGTGATCCAAAAGACGCCCCTTTATAATTACTGGCATGTTCTGTCCTTTCTGTAACATCTTTAACGCTTTGTTAGTATAAAACACCCACAAAGATGACGCAAGGGTTTGACTTTTTCCCCGCTTTACTTTATCATGTTGAAGTGTTAAATTTTTCAAACAGGAGGTGCCCACATGGACCTTACTTACATCAACGGTCAGACCCGGCTGCTTGCCCTCTTAGGTCATCCTGCCCACCATAGCATTTCACCTAAGATGCACACCCAGGCTGCAAAGCTTCTCGGTCTTGACTACGTGTATCTTGCCTTTGACATCGCTCCGGATGAAATTGGTCAGGCTGTTATGTCCCTGAAGTTAATGGAGGCAAGAGGTTTTAATCTCACCATGCCCTTTAAGCGGACAGTCATTCCTTATCTCGATCATCTGACCAAGGCCGCAAAGCTTGCAGGGGCAGTCAATACCGTCATCAACGATAACGGGATCCTCACCGGTGATACCACCGACGGATACGGTTATATGGAATCTTTGCGGCAGACGGGTTTTGCCCCCACAAACAAGGTCATGACCATCCTTGGCGCCGGAGGAGCTGCCACAGCCATTATCGCACAGGCTGCATTAGACGGCATGAAAGAGATCCGTATTTTCAAAAGAAAGAACCAGACATTCGAAGATACCCTTGCCTTTGCAGAGAAGGTGACCGGAGGAACAGACTGTCAGGTTACGGTCCTAGATATGGCAGACCGGCAGGCTCTTGCCACTTCCATTGCCTCCAGTGACCTGCTTACCAATGCAACCAACGTTGGTATGGGAGATGATGATCGAAGTCTTGTGGACAAAGACATGCTACGTAGGGATCTTGTGGTTTCGGATATTATCTACGAGCCTCCTCTGACCCCGCTGCTTGCCATGGCCAAAGACCTTGGATGCTCTTACTTTAATGGGGCAGACATGTTATTATACCAGGGAAGCGCCTCCTTTAAGGCCTGGACAGGACAGGACATGCCGGTAAAAGAGATCCAGAGGACCTGCTTCTCTTAAACCCTCAGTAACAGAAAATCTGCTCTTTACAAGAGCATTTTCATACAACAATCATTATTGGAAATTGAAAGGACAATCAACATGAGCTTCACTTACTTAAAAGCTATGCCGACACCGGAAGAGATCCGGGAAAAACTCCCCCTCTCCCCTGAAGGCACCAAGACAAAGAAAAAGCGTGACCAGGAGATCAACGACATCATCAGCGGCAAGGACGACCGTTTCCTTGCCATCATCGGACCATGTTCTGCTGATAACGAGGATTCTGTATTAGAGTATATCAGCCGTCTGAAGAAGGTGGCCGATCAGATTTCCGATAAGGTTCTTGTAGTTCCAAGAATCTATACCAATAAGCCCCGAACCACAGGAGAGGGATACAAGGGAATCGCTTCCCAGCCGGATCCTATGGGAGATCCGGATATGGTAGAGGGTCTTATAGCTATGCGTGGACTTCATATCAAGAGCATTGAGCAGTTTGGTTTATCTGCTGCCGATGAGATGCTATATCCGGAGAACTGGCGTTACGTGGAGGATCTTTTATCCTACGTTGCCATCGGAGCACGCTCTGTCGAAGATCAGCAGCACCGTCTCACTGTCAGTGGTTTTGATGTGGCAAGCGGAATGAAGAATCCAACCAGTGGTGACTTCTCCGTTATGCTCAACTCCGTTTACGCAGCACAGCATCCTCATCACTTCGTATTTGCCGGCCATGAGGTTGAGACACCGGGTAACCCCTATACCCATACCATCCTTCGTGGCGCTGTAAGTAAGCACGGCAACACCACGCAAAACTACCACTATGAGGATCTTATCCGTCTAATCGAAATGTACGACAAGATGGATGTTGTTAACCCTGCCTGCATCATCGATGCCAACCATTCCAATTCCGGCAAGCAGTTCAAGCAGCAGCTTCGTATCGTACATGAGATCCTGCATCACCGCAAGTTCTCTTCCGATATCCGAAGCCTGGTTAAGGGTGTTATGGTAGAAAGCTATCTTGTGGAAGGCAACCAGAAGATCTCCGATCATCAGACCTATGGACAGTCCATTACCGATCCATGTCTTGGATGGGAAGATACCGAAAAGCTTCTTTTCGAGCTTGCTGAAAACGCATAAGTCCTTCCGACTAAGATAAAGGAGCGAGTGAAAACCTTTGTTTTCACTCGCTCCTTTTTACTTCATATCATCAAAGGCCTTGCGGGTTGCCTTGTAGATCATATTACATTTCTCCTGACCAAAAACACGGACCAGTTCATTGTTGTAAGCCTGCTTATCCTCGCAGCTTACAATAAGCTTATAAAGCTTGGTATACTCAGCCGGCTTCAGATCGATCTCTTTGACCTTCGACCGAATGACCTGCTTTTCATCCGCTGTCAGCTTTCTGGCCTTGATCTTTTCCTTCTCTTTCTGATCTGCCGCATCGACCTTATCTGTCTTCTCTGCCTTCTTAGGTGCAGCCTTTTCTTTTACAGTCGCCTTTGTTTTTTCTTCCTTTTTCGGTTTTTTCTCCAGCTTCGTCTCCACCTTTACTTCAGCTTTTACCTTTGGATTCTCTTCTATTTCTTCCTCTTCCGGAAGAGCAAAGGCCTGTCTTGCCCTAAGCAAAAGTTCTGCGTTAATCTTCCTTGGTTCTTCCTCCGGCTGCCTGTTTTCTGTATTTTCAGCCACTTCCTCCGGCTGATTTCTATCCCTAGCCGGCATAGTCTTGGACTGCTTTTTCTCCCTTTCCGGCCCAGCCACGTCCTTCTTATCTGTGGCCTTGGCCGAAGCAGGCTTGTCCACCTCTTTCTTTGCTACCGTTTTCTTTGTTGTCCTCTTTTTGGGTTTGCTGGAAATCTCCGCAATCTGACTTCTCTTAGAAAAGTGGACCTTCCTTCCTACAAAATCCTGGGCATTCCACAGGTCTAAAACAGAATCAAATCCGGTATCCATACTGATAACGATAAAATCCGTCTGCTGGGTGGTAGCCACCAGATAACCGGAAATTGCCGCAAGTTGAAAATCCAGGTAGTTCTTTGCTGTCTTCTTAATATGCATAAACTGGATCTTCGCCGGGCATTCCATCATTTTCACATGCAGCTCCATGGGAATGGTGGATGCATTCTGACTGTAAAACATAATCACCTCGTCCTGGGGCTTTAACTTTTCTACCCCTTCCAGCCCGGCAAAATGCACATTCTCGTAATCGATCAAATATACGCTCATAGATAAGTTCCTCCATATCATTTCATGAATATGAGGCGTAGTTAACATATGCAAGGATTCCGGCAATGGTCTTGCCATCCTGCAATTTTCCCTCATAGATCATGGGTAACAGTTCCTTTGGATCATATAATCCAAACTCTATATCTTCGGCAGGATCTAATTCCTGCTGACATTCTAATACAATATCTTCGGCCAGATAAATATCTACGGTCTCATCACAAAAAGCCACCGTAGTCTTAAGAGACAAAAACTTCCTCCATTTATCACTGACATATCCTGTCTCTTCCCGAAGTTCTCTTTTGGATGTATCCAGGGTATCCTCTGTTACAGAGTCCCTGCATCCTGCGGGCAGTTCTAGTGTATATCGGTCCAGAGCCGGACGGTACTGTTTCACAAGCAACAGCTTTTTATCCTTTGTCACGGCAACAATGGCAGCCGCTCCCATCCGATGGGATACAAAATCCCACATCTCATGCTTGCCATTATCAAGTTCCATCTCATCCTGATAGACATCAAGGATCGCTCCCTCATAGACCTTTTCTCTGTTTATTCTCTTGATCATAGTTAATCCCCTGATTTTATAATCGAGTAGGCTGACTCCTACTCGATTTCAACTCCGTTTCACACCTCAAGGCAAAGCCTTTCGGTGTCCTACAGTCGCCTGTTGTTATACAAAAAAGGAGACAAGTAAAAACCTGTCTCCTTCTCATCCCGAAACTCATGTGTC
>CADCQT010000078.1 GCA_902803645.1 uncultured Lachnospiraceae bacterium
ATGGGACCTACAGGGCTCGAACCTGTGACCCTCTGCTTGTAAGGCAGATGCTCTCCCAGCTGAGCTAAGATCCCATACGTCACCGCCGCTTGTTACTGTTTCCCGCGGCCGAGTTATATATTATCAAAAGGCCCCATCGAAGTCAACTGAATTTTTGCAAAAATTTAAAAAACTTTTTATTTTAGATCCCGGCCTCTTCTGCCAGGAGTTTTTCCACCAGTTTTACACAATCAGCTGCATCCTTGGAATAGCCATCCGCTGCGATCTCATCTGCATAGGACTGGGTAATACAGGCTCCTCCGATTACCACTTTACTGTCACAGTTTTTCTCCCTGCACAGTTCCACCACCTTCTTCATCTCCGTCATGGTGGTAGTCATAAGGGCTGACAGACCGATAACCGATGCCTGCTGCTCAAGGGCTGTATCTACGATCTGATCCGCCGACACATCTTTTCCCAGATCGATCACATTATATCCGTAATTTCTAAGCATCAGAGCCACCAGGTTCTTACCGATATCGTGGATATCCCCTTCCACCGTTGCAATGACCACCGTCTCCTTCTGCTGGGCATCAGCGGAGGCTAAAAGCGGCTCCAGCTCAGCCACCCCCTCTTCCATAGCATTGGCTCCTGCAATCAGCTGGGGCAGGAAGTACTTTTTCTCATCATAGTACTTTCCCACCAGATTGATGCCGCCAATGAGCTGGTTATCCAAAAGCTCCTTGGGGCTTTCTCCCTCTGCAAGGCTTTTTTGGATCACAGAGCGGATCTTATCCTTCTGCCCCTTCACCACACACTCCATAACAGGGTGCATCACTTCCTTCTCACTACTGGCAGGCGCCCCTGTACCGGCTCCCTTGCCGGAGGTAATGGTTACCTTTCCCGCTGGAACTGTGCTTAAGTAGCCTTCCGTAGCCCCCTCCTTGTTAAGCAGCATATCTGCTGCAAGGGCAGTATACATCAGCATCTCCTGGGAGGGATTTGCGATGGCCATGGTCAGTCCCTTGGTTATGGCCATGTTTAAAAAAGCAGTATTCACAAAGGCTCTCTGGGGCAGTCCAAAGGAGATATTGGACAGTCCGCAAGCCGTGGGAAGTCCCATAGACCTGCAATAATCAATGGTTGCAAAACAGGAAAGGGCAGCTCCCGGGTCCGCTCCCACCGTTGCCACCAAAAGGTCCACCACGCATCGGTCCAATCCCATGTCTGCTGCCTGTACAGCCTGAAGGATCCGGTCCAAATTGGCATGCTTTTCCTCTATGCTCTTCGGCAGTCCGGCATTGGATAGGGGAAGGACGATAAACATAGCCCCATACTTCTTGGCAATGGGAATCATCTGCTCCATCCTCTCCTCTTCTCCGGAAATGGAATTGATCAAAGCTCTGCCCGGATAACGGCGAAGCGCCGCCTCCATCACCTCCGGATAACTTGTATCAATGCAAAGGGGACGGTCCACGGTATAGGTAACCTCTTCAATCGCCCGAAGCATCATCTCTTTTTCATCAATTCCATTGGTACCCATATTCACATCCAGAATGGCTGCTCCGTTCTCCTCCTGGGATCTAGCAAAATCAATGACCATATCCAATCTTCCGGCCCGAAGCTCCTCCTGAAGCTTTTTCTTACCTGTGGGGTTGATCCGCTCTCCGATCACCAGAAACCTTCCATTGGGATCGATGGCAACATTTGCTCTCTCGGAAGTTACCACCCGCTTCACCTTCGGATCCGGAGGTAAAACCGTCTTCCCCTGTACCTTCTGAACCAGTGCACGGATATGCTCCGGGGTGGTTCCGCAGCAGCCTCCCACCACAGCTGCTCCCGCTTCAATCAGCTGCTCCATATCCGAAGCAAATTCCTCCGGCGTCATACGATAGACGGTATTCTCGTCAATAAGCTCAGGAAGTCCGGCATTCGGCTTGGCAAGGATGGGAACAGTGGCATAGGTTCGCATCTTCTCGATGAGTGGGATCATGTCCAAAGGACCGGTGGAACAATTAAGTCCCACCACATCTGCTCCCAGACTCTGCAATACGATCATGGCGGTATCCGGCGGTGTTCCGTAAAGGGTCCTTCCGTCTTCGTTATAAGACAGGCTTACCATCACCGGAAGATCACAGCTCTCCTTGATGGCAAGAACAGCGGCCCGGCTCTCCTGAAGGCTCATCATGGTCTCCACCACGAAAAGGTCCACCCCTTCTTTTAAGATGGCTCCTACCTGTTCCTTATAGACCTCCACCAGTTCTTCAAAATCCAGTTCTCCAAGAGGGGCAAGCTGCTGGCCTGTCATGGTAAGATCTCCTGCCACAAAAGCCTTATCTCCTGCTGCCTGACGGGAGATGGCCACCATGGCACGGTTGATCTCCTCCAGTTCCTCCTCAAGCCCATACTCTGCCAGCTTGATTCGGTTGGCGGTAAAGGTGGGAGCATAGAGGATCTGTGTTCCCGCCTGTACATAGGCCTGCTGCAGCTGCAGCATAGGCTTTGGATTCTTCCGGATCCAGTCCTCCGGACAACTTCCCATGGGAAGTCCTGCCTTCATCAGATTGGTTCCGGTGGCTCCATCCAGAAAAACCGGTCCTTGTTCTAATAACTGATAGAGATCTTCTCTTGTCATGTACTCTCCTTATCCTAACTCTTCCCGAATAGCTTCAATAATCTTTACGATCAGCCCCACCCTGTTAAAGGGGGTCATCATATAATATCCGTCACAAACGCCGGAAAGCTTCCCTGCGATCTGAAGGGAGGTATCCACCGCCACATCCTCTGCCTCTTCCCTTGTCATATCCGGATGATACCGCTTTACGATTCCCTCCGGAATCTGGATCCCCGGCATTTCATTTGCTATAAACATGGCGTTCTTATAGGAAACAAGGGGCATGATCCCCGCCAGAATCTTAGCTCCTGTCATATCCCGAAGAAGGGCGATTCTCTTAATATCCTCATCCGAGTACACCGGCTGGGTCAAGAAATAGCTACAGCCCTGATCCATCTTCAGCCGCATGCGTTTGGCAATGGCTTCCGGATTGCGTCCATGATAGTTAAGTGCGCCTCCGTATACAATGGTATCCTTTGAAAAGACATCCGAATTCATCATCTTCGCCATATTCATAAAGCGAATGGAATTATAGTCAAAAACCGAGGTCACCTGACTTCTGTCCGCTGCCGGCACCGGATCTCCCGTCACCATGAGGAAATGCCGGATCCCATTGATATAGCTTCCCAAAAGGGAACCTCTTAAACTGATGAGATTACGATCCCTACAGGCCACATGGGGCATTACAAAGATCCCAGAATCCCGCTGCAGCTTCGCTCCAAGGAGCATAGGGTCCATCCTTGTTCTTCCAAGGGGAGAATCCGAGAGGGTAAGAAGATCCACCTTCGCCTCCTGCAACAGCCTTGCTCCATCTGTCACCTTTTTGATCTCTTCATTGAAGGGAGGATCCAATTCCACCACAAAGGTCTTCTCTCCCCGGTGAAGCTTCTTCCAGAAGGTCGATAAGGTTCTTTTACCCTGATTCTCCTCTATCGGAAGATCCGACACCTTCTTGGGCTGAATCTTTCGCCCCCCGAAGGCCTCACTTAACTTACGGATATATTCCGGGGTACTTCCACAGCATCCCCCGATGACATTAACGCCGTAGTCAAGCACCCTCTCCATGGTCCTAACAAAATAGTCGGCATTCTCCTGATAATGGGTCTGTCCCCGCAGCACAAAGGGGTATCCCGCATTGGGGACCGCCATAAAAGGCTTATCCGAATAAAAGGAAGCCTGCTCCAGAAGATCCTTCACATGGGATGGATCCATTCCGCAGTTTAATCCATAGACATCCACCTTCTCATCTCTTCCGTATTTCTGGAGAATCCGCTCAAAGGAAAGACCTCCCTTGGTATATCCGTTCTTATCCAGAGAAAAGGTCAAAAGGATCTCATTCTCCTCATCCTTCTCCTTGATATAGGTAAAAATCTGATCCAGTCCGTAGGTATCCGCCTGAGTCTCAAACAAAAAGATCCTTGCTCCTGCATCGTAGAAATCATCCACCATGGGCTCTACCACAGACAAAAGCTCCTCTAAGTCCTGCATCACAGGATGAAAGAGGGTTCCAAAGTCTGCCGCTACAAAGACCTCTCTGCCACAGTCTCTTACCGCCTCCTCTGCCAGATGAAAGCTTCGCTTCACGATCAGGCTCCTTTGCATGGGATCCGGAAAAAACATGTCATTGACGGCAAAACTGTTGGTCCTAATCAGCTTCGCCCCGGCCTGTATGTATTCCTTATGAATATCCACAACTCTTCCGGGATCCGTAAGGACCGCCTGTTCCACCAGTTCACTCTCCCCCGGGTAACACTTACTGTAATATGTTCCCATGGCACCATCGGTGATCAGTATATTTTCCTTAAGGTATTCTGTCAGTTTCATCTTTTCCTCTTTGCCTACTACTCCCAAGTCTTACACAGAAATAACTCCCTCTACTTTAACACAGGAAAGAAGGAAATTGTACCTCCTTCACGTTTTTCTGCAAAATCATACTAATTTCCTATGTAATAAGAGGATGGTTTCATATAAAATTACACCTTCCGATCTTTTGACAGCCCACAGTACAAGTCCTATAATGTTGCTTCGGAGGTAAGATATGAAATCAAAACAAATGTCAGAATCCTTTCGTAATGCTGTTTTCCTGGCTCTCTCCGGAGGCTTTCAGGATGCCTATACATACTACAATCGTAACGAGGTATTCTCCAACGCCCAGACCGGTAACATCGTCTTGATGAGCCAGCATCTAATGAGGGCCGATTGGGTCAATGCCCTTCGTTATCTTCTCCCTCTTGTGTCCTTTGCCCTTGGTATCTTTATTGCGGAACAGATCAACGGACATCTAAAGCAAAGTAAGATGCTGCACTGGCGTCAGCTCATTGTTCTAATGGAGATGCTGATCCTGTGTATCGTGGGATTTATCCCCCATTCGCTGGATATGATCGCAACCGCCCTTGTATCCTTCTCCTGTTCCATGCAGGTTCAATCCTTCCGTAAGGTTCACGGATACGGTTATGCCTCTACCATGTGTATCGGAAACCTTCGCAGCGGCACAGCTGCTTTTTCCGCATATCTGCGCAACAAAAAAGAAGACTCACTGCGGGCAAGTCTTCATTACTTCGGTATCATATTCTTCTTTGGTCTTGGAGCCGGCCTTGGAGGCATTATGACCCAGACCTACGGCATCCCCTGCATCTGGGTCTGCGACGGACTGCTTCTGATAAGCTTTATGATCATGGCGGTGCCTGAGAAACGCTAATGTACCGCCACCTTAATATCGTCGAAGGAGCTTCCGGTAAGAATAAGGGTAAGGCTTCCATCATCCACATGATAGGTCTCACTTATTCGCCTTCCCTTCGCCTTCCCCAGCTCCTTTGCAAAATCCGCTACAATATTCGGTAAGAGGACCCGGTCAAAATGATCTGCCGCCTCTTTCCCCAATTTGTTTACAATTTCTGCAAGCAGTTCTTCTCTCCAGGTCATGATAGCCCACCCCTCCTGACTTCAGGAAAGGTCTCCTGTAATGTTAAAAGAACCTGATCCTTCTCCGAAAGTAAAAGAGGGGTTCCATCTTCTAATGTATAGCCTGCTGCCGATGCATTTCCCCGGTAATCTCCCTGCAGCTTCGGCCATAAGATTCCAATGGCAGGGTCATTCCAGGCAATTCCTCCCTCATCATTGGGATGCCAGAAATCCGTCACCTTATAGCAGAATTCTGCTACATCGGAAAGCACTAAAAATCCATGAGCAAATCCCCTTGGAAGCAGAAGCTGTCTGCGATTCTCCTCAGACAAAATCACTCCGCACCACTTGCCATAGGTACAAGAGTCTTCCCGAAGATCCACCGCCACATCAAAGACCTCTCCCCTTGTTACACGAACCAGCTTGCACTGGGGATACTCTTTTTGAAAATGCAGCCCCCGAAGCACACCCTTCACGCTTCTGGACTGGTTATCCTGCAGAAAGTCCTCACAAATCCCTGCCTCTTCCAACTCTCTTTTGTTGTAGGTCTCCATAAAGTATCCTCTGTCATCTCCGTGGATGGCAGGAGTGATCAGGCAAAGGCCCTCGATCCCTCCATAATTTTTCTCAACGCTGACCTGTCCCATCAGTGAATTCTCCTTCTCCGTACATCTTCTCATAATACTTCTGATATTCTCCGGAAATAATATTCTCCCACCAGTCCTTATGCTCCAGATACCAGGCAATGGTGGTCTTGATCCCATCGGCAAACTTCGTATCCGGAAGCCACCCCAGCTCCTGATGGATCTTGGTGGGATCAATGGCATAACGCTGATCATGTCCCTTACGATCCTCAACATGACGAATCAGATCGTATGGCTTATGAAGGGCATCACAGATCAGCTTTACAATATCGATATTTCGCATCTCATTATGGCCTCCGATATTGTAGACTTCTCCCACCTTGCCTTCCCGGATGATAAGATCGATGGCCTTACAGTGGTCTTCCACATAGAGCCAATCGCGGATATTTTCTCCCTTCCCATAAACCGGCAGAGGCTTATCCTCCAAAGCATTGGCGATCATAAGAGGAATCAGCTTCTCCGGGAACTGATAGGGACCATAATTGTTAGAGCAGCGGCTGATGGTCACCGGAAGCCCATAAGTCCTATAGTATGCCATCACCAGAAGATCTGCAGAGGCCTTAGAAGAAGAATAAGGACTTGAAGTATGAAGGGGGGTATCTTCATGGAAGAACAGATCCGGGCGATCTAAGGGAAGATCCCCATACACCTCATCTGTTGAAACCTGATGATAACGCTTCACACCAGTAGCTCTGCTGGCATCCATAAGAACGGAGGTACCTATAATATTCGTCTCCAAAAAGATCTGAGGATCCTCAATGGAGCGGTCCACATGAGACTCTGCCGCAAAATTCACCACCACATCCGGGTGGCTGTCTTCAAAAAGGCTAAAAATCCCTTCCCGATCCCGGATATCCATCTTCACAAACTCAAAATTCTCCTGTCCCATAACAGGCTCTAAGGTAGACAGATTCCCGGCATAGGTCAGACTGTCCACACAAAGGATGGTATCCTCCGGGTGCTGTTTCAATTCATAAAATATAAAATTACTGCCGATAAAACCGGCCCCACCTGTTACAAGAATTGTCATATATCATTCTCCCTTATGCGTAAATTCAAGCCTCGCTCCACGAGACCTGGACCAAGATAAAAAAAGTAGGTGTATCTACCTTTATATGATACACCTACTTTACCACGAGGCGAAAGACCCCTTTTATAAGATTGCTCTCTATTCGATTTCTATTTCGCCTCTGTAAGAGAAATATTCTCAATTGTGATGGTTGAAGCAAGAACCTCCTCTCCCACTTTTCCCAAAGAGAACTGAACCACCACTGGGGTTCTTAATTCTCCCTTCTCGTTATAGAGCTTGTCATTTGTCACATCCAAAGAAACTGTCTGTTCCTTTGATGTCTCATCAAGAGAAATCTCTCCTCCACCGATCCAGGTGTAAGGTGCACCATCTTCCATGACTGCCACCTTAATGCTGCGGGCCCTTGTGGAAGATGCTGTAAAGGTCAGGCAATACTTTTTGCCGGCCTTAAGCTTACCGGTAATGGGAGCCTTAAACTGAATTCCCCAATCCTGGGATCCGGCCTTTAAGACCTGTGCTGTAAATTTACCTCCAGCTACTGTGATCTCACCTTCTGCCCCTTGATCTCCACATACATTTTTCTCCCAGGTCACATCCGCCAACAGATTGGATTTTTCACCTTCATCCGGTGTTGTATCCACCAGTTTCACCTTTGTAATCTTGATAAGGGATGCAGGAGTCTCCTCCGGTATTGCATCACCATTTTCACCATAGGTCGTCTTTGCTCCCAGAGAAAACTGAGCTACCAGTTTATCACAGTCTGTATCCTCCGGCGTAAAGGTTGTGCTAAAAGCCTTGTTTTCACTGGTAAGATCCGCATCAATGGCTCCAAAAGATTTATAATCTCCCTGATCTCTCTGGATGGAGAGCTTGATAGAGCGATCCACAGTAGAAGAAGCTTCAAAAGAAAGCCGGTAAGTATGTCCACCCTTCACACCGGCAATGGCCTGCTTCAACTGTACCTGCCAGTCTGCCTTTCCTGTATTACTGATATCTGCAAGGAAGTATCCTTCCTTCGCAGATAATTCTGCAGTTGCATTTACGTCAACATATGGACTCCAGCTACTTAGTCCTTCCTCAAAGTTACCGTTTTTGAGCATGTTTTCATCACTTGATGCCAAGACAACACTTACATCATCAAGACGTACCTCTTTATCTCCACCCACTGTGATAAGGATCTCTTCTGTAACATCCGCATCATCGGTTGTAATGATTCCGGTATAGCGATCAAGTCCCTCTTTTACATTTTCTTCCTTATCTGTGAAGGTTACCTGCTTTCCTCCAAGGGTTACCGTAACTTCCTCTGAATTCCTAAGGTCTGCACTACTAAGGAGAGATATCTGATAGCTACATCCCTGCTTTAGATATAGTCCGCTCTGCTTAATAACCGCTCCCCCGCTTTTACCCGGTGTAACAGATAACATACGGGCATAGGGTGAATCATTGGTCACATAGACCTTTCCATCATTTACAACAGATATATCCCAATTACCCAGATAGTTTTTGCCTTCCTGAAATCCTCCGTTAAATACGTAATTACCATCGGAGGTAGTCTTATCCACAGCCTGTCCCTGTCCGGTCTTTACAAGCTTCACGTTGGAGATACTTACGTCTGCTGTGTCTCCATTTCCCATATTAAACTCTGCCTGACAATTCTTGTCTGTAAGTCCTGTCATGGTAAAGTGATAGCTGAAATGCTGCTTTTCTGTTGTCAGATGTACCGTATTGTTTGCGGGATACTTGGCCCATCCGTTATCCGGCGAGCAAAGATCCGCTGTTAAGGTCCGACCCTCGCTTGCATAGGCATCAAAGGAGAATTCATACTCTCCTAACTGATCCAGCTGAATGCCGCTCTGCTTCGGCTGAACACTGTAATCTACCGTCCCCTTATTCTCTGTCTTGATACAAATGGCATCTCCCTGACTTGTCATGATTGCCTTACCGCCGTTAGCAAGCCCTAAGGTCCAGTTCTTACTGGTAACCGGACTTAAAAGATTCTGATCACAGACAGGCAGGGTATCCACCTTTTCTTCTGGGATCTTGATATTTTTTGTATCATAGGAATCCTTCTGATATACACGGACATAATCAATGTCATATTCCTGATCAAAGTCCGTGGTATCATCTGTATATCCTACCCAACTGCCACCAACAGCAAGATTTAAAATGATATAAAAATCCTGATCGAAGGGTGCCGGATAACTGATCTTTTCCTTACCATCCTTTGCGGTATACCACTGGTTTGTGGTGTGATATAAAACACCATCCATATACCAGTTCATATGATCCGGAAACCACTCCAGATCGAAGGTATGGTACTCTTCTGCGTAATCCCCCTCTGTCAGATCACAGGTTCCCTGATCCTCCTTGTGAGGCGTTCCATAATGAATGGTACCATAGGCCTTCTTTGTATTCTGCCCCATAACCTCCATGCAGTCGATCTCTCCACACTTTGGCCACAGTCCATACAAATCTTCATCCTCCGGCATCATCCAGAAAGCCGGGAGATATCCCTGAGTCTTTGGAACCTTGACTCTTGCTTCAAAAAGTCCGTACTTATACTTTTGATGCCCCTGGGTATTAACACGCCCGGATGTGTAGGAATAACTTCCGTCACTGTTTTTTACCTTCTTTGGCTTAATGCGAAGAACACCGTCCTTCACCTGAATATTATCCTCAGAATCCACATAGGCCTGCTGCTCATCATTGACCCACTTCGGATCATGCAGCTCTACATTCCAGTTGCTGCGGTCCAACGTACTTCCGTCAAACTCATCCGCCCACTTCAGCTGATATCCATCATAGGAAAGATCACTTTTCTTAACCACAGGTTCTGTTGTTTGTGCCTGCCCGTTTTCTCCTGAGGATTCAGAAGAAGTGGAAGACTCCTTTGTATCCTGGTTGTGCGTTTCCTTAGAATCCTCCTTCTTTGTCTCTTCTCTGTTTTTATCACCCTTGCTGGAATCGGCCTTGTTTTCCCCATTAACTTCAGCCTTTTTGATTCCCTTGTCCAAAGTGATGGTTCCGATGTTCTTAAGGTCTGCCTTTAACCCTTCCGCATGGACCTCAATATTTTCTACACTACCCTCACCGCTGATCTTAGTATCCTTCGCAAAGACCTGCGCCTTTTGCACCTTCGTCTTCTTATCAAAGGAAAGGGCTGTTCCTTTCGCCTGCTGCTCCACCTGAAGGCTTTTGATCTCTGCCTCCTGCAAAGAAACATTGATCTTTTTTGCCCGGATGGATACCTCCTCGGCATCTCCTTTGATAATGACGCTCTTACTCTGATCGGCAACGACAATATTTTTTACCTTTGCCTTGTCATCGATCTTAAAAGCCACTTCCTGCTTTTTATTCTGCAGGATCACATTGGAAAGTTCTGTGTTTCCCTTTACTTTTACAGAATTCTTTCCGCCACCCCGGACTACCGTCAGCTGATCCACTTGAACATTGGAAAGTGTGACACTTCCTTTGCCCACACCTTCTGCAATGATCAGATTTCCCTGTACATGGGTGTTCTTTAACGTAACACCGCTTTTTTGAATAATGACATTTCCCTTTTTCTTTACAACCCCGCTTTTTGTCAACACATTGGGAAAACGCTTATCCAGCATTTTCTTTAATCCGGCTTTTGTAACAGTCTTCTTCGGACTGTAAGCTCCCAGCAGTTCCTCCTTTGTAAGAGAACTGTCCTTTGCCATCTGTGCTGCCACATCCTCATAGGTGGCGCTTCTGTTGCTGCCCTTTTCCGTGGTCTTCACCCCAAAAAGTGCATCCACCTGTGCTCTTGCCCGGCTGTAACTTACAGCTGTCGGCTGTTTAGCGAAAACAGTCCCCGTTGTCGGCAGTGCTGTCATCACCATTGCGGCTGCCAAAACACCCGACAGCCATTGCTTTCTTTTCTTCATAGACCCCTCCTGTTTCTTTGCCGGGGCAACATCTGTTGTCCCGTGTCCTGCAAATACTATAAGGGGTTTTTCTTTTAAAATATATCAGCTTGATATCCTCTATATCATTTTTATAACCCGTCTTTCTACGAAAGACACCGATGCGGTTATGAAACCGTGGTGTTTCCGCTAATCTTTTGTGGAAACTTTATTTCTTCTGACGTAAAATCATCATCTTCCGAAACATGAAGATACCCATTTTGATCGATCGCATATTCTTTTCCGAATACTAGAAAAACATCGCCTTCTTTATATCCCTGCTTCATCCAATTTATACCATTTAATCTCTCAATCCTTTCTCCGACATTAATAGTCCTACCCGATTCCTCCAGGAAATACAGATGTTTCCCTGCACCTGCGTCAACAGAAAAGAACCCTGGAGAAATACCAACTTTCCCATAAATTGCTAGAGCCTCCTTCAGACCAACTGGATCACATCCCACACTCTTTCCTTTTGCAAGAGCAGACAAAAAATTACTTACCTTACGCATTTCCCACTTATAATTTTCCCCCCGTCTCATCGTATTGTCTGATAATAATGACTCAGAAGATACCCAGCCTACATTGCCTCCGTTGACCGCCCAAGTATATTTGCCACCACCTTCTGTTATCCAAACAAAATAACTTTTATCATTTAATTTCAAGGAATTATTTTCAGCGTAAATTTTTGGCAAAGTGTTCGGATTAATTTTTGGTACTGCATAATTTGGAACAACCTGTCTACTCCCATTATATTCAAATGAAATAATCCCATATTCCTTGAAGGCAGGATCATAACCACAGGAAACATTTTTTCCAAAATTGATTGCATCTAAAATCGATTTTGGATTATTATAATGTGCAAAATAATAAGACAACTCACTTGCTGAAACATTTTCACTTTGATCGATCAGCGCTTCTATTTTTTCTTTCGAAAAGCTTCGAGCCACATCCGAAATATGCAAACTGTCTTTCCCCTTTTTTTCTCTAAGTAATATCTGTAAGGACGTCTGTTGCAATTCTATCGTTTTCTGCTGAGCATATACTAGCATTTGAGGTACTGTTCCTACATTCGACACAGATTTCATAGATATCCTCCTAAGCATTCTTCAACATCCATCATCCATATTTCCATTTTGTTTTGCATAACACACCACAATTCTATGGCAACTCTGGAGCAACATATTTTATTGTCATTGTAGGCGAAAGTATCATACTAGTCGAACTTCTAGATATTAGTTTTGCTCCCCATACCTGATCTAACAAAGATGCATCCGTAACAGGCAAGCTGTAGGAATACGTTGACTTTGTCGCTACCCACTGATGATAAAATTCGTTATAAAAATATCTCTTTGAACTTACAGTCGTAGAACAGCCACCAATCTTTATTTCATATCCTTTTGCCTTTTCCGGTATACTTGTATCAAGCGTCAAATCAACAGTATCTTCCCATGTTCCTTGCGCCGCCAATTTAATTGGTCCATAAGTATGTGTATAGCTTCCAAGCTTATATTTCGGATTCCCAATTGTAAAACTATATGCCGAAGAAGTGCTTGTTTCATCGTGATATACCTTCAAATAATATACTCCATCTGATGGTACCATAACTTCATTAGAACTTGATTTCCCATACCTTTGAAACTGAAAACAATCTATTGGAACATCAAAATTTGAAGAATTATATAAATCCACAGATATCATTCCAGAACCAACATGTAAATCCAAGTAATTATCCTCTTTTGAATATAAATAGACCTTATACCAATCTACGTCATCATATGTCAAAGCACCTGTTACGTAGCGATACGATAATGTCGAGCCTGAAACGAACTGCGAATCTGTTTGTTCATTTTTCATAACGTCTAAAAATATTGAATCGGCCTCTATCATATGTATCGAATATAATTTACTAAAACTTCCCACACCACAAATAGGCCTCGTACCTTGAAATCTCAATAAAACAAGCAATGAGATAGAGCAAACCCCCCGGGAGAGAGGACTATAGGTGCTTTCCGGGGAGTTTTGCCGGTAGAAGCAAGTGAGATGAGGCAATACTCCCCGTAATACACACCTAGCCCTTTTTGAGGCGCATCTTCTCGGTGTGGGAGGTTTTAATAATTTAAAAAATGAAGAAAGGCTCCATCCCCACATTCCGGGGACAGAGCCTTACCTTACAACATATATTCTTTTACATATTCTTAACTGTCGCAATATCGATGGGCGTTACCTTCTCAGGCTCGCTCTCAAGGGCATGAGCAAGAGCATTGGCTGTATCCATTGCCGTAATACAGTAAACACCGGTCTCGATGGAGTTACGACGAATCAGGAATCCATCTCGGCTCTTATCTCCATGTCCCTCGGTCGGTGTGTCAATAACAACATCGATCTTATGGGCAAGGATCAGATCCATAACATTCGGAGATTCCTGACCGATCTTGTTGACCCAGAGAGCATCCACACCGTGCTCCTGGAGATACTTCGCAGTGCTTCTTGTAGCATAGATCTTATAGCCTAAGGCTGCAAAACGCTTTGCCACTCCAACAGCCTCCGGCTTGTCCGCATCCTTGACTGTCATGATCATCTGCTTGTACTTCGGCAGATCCACACCGGCACCTGCAAAGGCCTTATACAACGCCTCGTTAAAGGTGGGGGCAATACCAAGACACTCACCGGTAGATTTCATCTCCGGTCCAAGGGAGATCTCTGCTCCGCGAAGCTTCTCAAAGGAGAATACCGGCATCTTGATGGCAACATAATCAGCCTCCGGGGCAAGTCCCGGCTGATAGCCCATCTCCTTAAGAGAGTGGCCGATGATTACCTTGGTGGCAAGATCAACGATGGGGATTCCCGTTACCTTACTGATGTATGGAACCGTACGGGAAGATCTGGGGTTCACCTCAATAACATAGACCTCATTATCCATAACGATAAACTGGATATTGATCAGTCCCTTAACATGAAGTTCTCTTGCCAGCCTTGCAGTGTAGTCCTCAATCTTCGCCTTGATCTCCTGGCTGATGGTAGGAGCCGGATATACAGAGATGGAGTCTCCGGAATGGATACCGGTTCTCTCGATATGCTCCATAATACCCGGAATCAAAATATCGGTACCGTCACATACCGCATCCACCTCGATCTCCTTACCCTGAAGATACTTATCCACAAGAATCGGGTGATCCTGGGCGATCTGGTTGATGATGTCCATGAACTTCTCAACCTCTTCGTCATTAAAAGCGATCTGCATACCCTGTCCACCAAGGACATAGGAAGGACGGACAAGTACAGGGTAACCCAGACGGTTTGCGACCTCTTTTGCCTCTTCTGCTGTAAAGACTGTTCCGCCTGCTGCCCTTGGAATCTGTGTTTTCTCAAGGACCTCATCGAAGAGCTCACGATCCTCTGCCCGGTCTACATCCTCTGCAGCCGTTCCAAGGATCTCAACTCCCATCTCCATCAGATCCTGGGTCAGCTTAATAGCTGTCTGTCCACCAAACTGAACCACAGCTCCATCCGGCTTCTCCTGACGAACGATGTTCTCCACATCCTCTGTGGTAAGCGGCTCAAAGTACAGTTTATCTGCAATATCAAAGTCTGTGGATACCGTCTCCGGGTTATTGTTGACAATAATAGTCTCATAGCCTTCCTTTGAGAATGCCCAGGTTGCATGTACCGAGCAGTAATCGAACTCGATACCCTGACCGATACGGATCGGACCGGAACCAAGAACCAGCACCTTCTTGCGGTCATTGGTCTGCACTGCCTCATTTTCTCCGCCGTAAACAGAATAGTAATACGGTGTCTCTGCCGCAAACTCTGCCGCACAGGTATCCACCATCTTATAGGCTGCTACGATGTCATTGTCATAACGCATCTTCTTAACATCATCTGCACTGAGCTTACCGTTAAGATTTGCAATGATATAATCCGGGAACTCCAGACGCTTTGCTTCCCGAAGGAGATCCACGGTAAGTTCCTCTTCTCTCAGCTGCTGCTCCATCTCCACAAGGATAGCGATCTTATCGATAAACCACAGATCGATCAGGGTAATGGCATGCATCTGCTCCGGAGCGAAACCACGGCGAAGTCCCTCTGCGATACGATAGATTCTGCGATCATCCACGATCTCAAGCTCTTCCCAGAGCTGCTGATCGGTAAGGTCGGAAAAATCGTAGCTTAAGAGGCTGTCCACATGCTGCTCCATGGAACGGATCGCCTTCATAAGTGCACCCTCGAAGTTATGGCAGATGCTCATAACCTCTCCTGTTGCCTTCATCTGTGTGGTAAGTGTTCTCTTGGCTGTAATAAACTTATCAAAGGGCAGACGGGGAATCTTAACCACGCAGTAATCCAGCATGGGCTCAAAGCTGGCATAGGTCTTACCGGTAATGGCGTTCTTGATCTCATCCAGGGTATATCCTAAGGCGATCTTCGCTGCCACCTTAGCGATAGGATATCCTGTCGCCTTACTTGCAAGAGCAGAGGAACGGGATACTCGAGGATTTACCTCGATGACACAGTACTCAAAGGAATCCGGATTCAGGGCGTACTGTACATTACATCCACCGGTAATACCAAGCTCGGAAATAATATTCAAAGCAGAGGTACGGAGCATCTGGTATTCCTTATCTCCGATGGTCTGAGATGGTGCTACTACAATGGAATCTCCGGTATGTACACCTACGGGATCGATGTTTTCCATGTTACAAACAGTAATGCAGTTACCCTTGGCATCACGCATCACCTCGTACTCGATCTCCTTCCATCCTGCAATACACCGCTCCACAAGAACCTCATGGACACGGGAGAGACGAAGTCCGTTCTCTAAGATCTCCCGAAGTTCTTCCTCGTTATGAGCAATTCCACCGCCGGATCCGCCTAAGGTATAAGCCGGACGCAGTACAACTGGATATCCAATGGTATTGGTAAAGCGAACACCACTTTCAATATCATGTACCACAAGGGAGGCTGCCACAGGCTCACCAATCTTTTCCATGGTGTCCTTGAATTCCTGACGATCCTCCGCTTTCTTGATGGTAAGAGCCGTTGTACCGATGAGGCGAACATTATGCTCCTTTAAGAAGCCGGACTCATCCAGCTCCATACCAAGGTTAAGGCCCGCCTGTCCACCTAAGGTAGGAAGAACAGAATCCGGCTTTTCCTTAATGATGATCTGCTGAAGAGACTTCACAGTCAAAGGCTCGATATAGACCTGATCTGCGATTTCCTTATCCGTCATAATGGTTGCAGGGTTCGAGTTAACGAGACAGACCTCTACGCCCTCCTCCTTCAGAGAACGGCATGCCTGTGTTCCCGCATAATCAAACTCTGCCGCCTGACCAATGACGATCGGGCCGGAACCAATCACTAAAACTTTTTTGATGCTGTTATCCTTAGGCATTACTCTGCTCCTTCCATCATGTTGATAAATCGATCAAAGAGGTATCCACTGTCCTGTGGTCCAGGGCAAGCCTCTGGATGGAACTGAACTGTGAAAATATTCTTACCGGTATACTTCAGCCCTTCATTGGTGCCGTCATTGACATTGACAAAAGCAGGTGTTGCCACCTTGGGATCTAAGGTATCCGTATCCACAACGTAGCCGTGGTTCTGGGAGGAAATATAGACTCTTCCTGTCTCAAGATCCTTCACCGGGTGATTTCCGCCGCGATGGCCGTACTTTAACTTGTGGGTATCCAGGCCATTGGCAAGCGCCATGAGCTGATGTCCTAAGCAGATGGCAAAGATGGGCAGATCACTCTCATATAACTTCTTGACTTCGGAAATGATATCCCCGCAGTCCTTCGGATCTCCAGGGCCGTTGGAGAGCATAATACCCTCCGGCTGAAAATCCAGGATCTCCTGCGCTGTTGTATGGGCAGGGAAGATGGTCACATCGCATCCTCTGTCATTTAAAGACTTTGCGATATTTCTCTTGGCACCAAGGTCAAGAAGAGCAACCCGCTTGCCCTCTCCCGGCAGATGCTTTTTCTCTTTGCAGGTGACCTTTGTCACCACATCCCCCACCTGGTAAGCCTTGATCTTAGGAAGTACCTCGCTTAGATCCTTATATTCTGTGGTGGTGATCATGCCGTTCATGGTTCCCTTGTCACGAAGGATCCTTGTGAGGGCACGGGTATCGATTCCGGCAATTCCCGGAATGTCCTGTTCTATCAGAAAATCCTGAATGCTTCCCTTGCAGCGGAAGTTGCTGGGGATCCGGGATAATTCTCTTACGATATACGCTGAAACATAGGAACGGTCAGACTCTGCATCATCGGTGATTCCATAATTACCGATGAGAGGATATGTCATTGTAACAGCCTGTCCGGCATAGGACGGATCTGTAAGGACCTCTAAATAACCGGTCATGGAAGTATTAAAAACCACCTCACTGATGACTTCCCGGTTTGCTCCAATGCTGACTCCGGTAAAGACGGTTCCGTCTTCTAAGATTAGAAATGCTTTCATTCTTTTTCCTTTCCATATCGGATCTATGGTTACTGTTTTATGAACAGTAACGATCTGTGTTCATAAAACAGCAGGGCTGTCCCATTGGGTCAGCTCTGCTGAAAAGAAATTACTTAAAGTAATCTACACCGGACTGGAAGATCTTCATATCCTGCTGTCCATAAATGTTCATGGAGACACCGTCTCCGATTCTCTCGCTGTGACACATCTTACCCAAGATACGTCCGTCAGCACTGGTAATACCCTCCACTGCGCGGTAGGAGCCGTTGATGTTCCACTCCTCGTCCATGCTGCAGTTTCCGTCGATATCTACATACTGGGTCGCAACCTGTCCATTGGCAAAGAGCTCATCCAGCCACTTGCTGTTTGCAACAAATCTTCCCTCACCATGGGAAGCCGGGATACCGTACACGCCGCCAAGTTCTGCTCCTGCCAACCAGGGAGACTTATTGGAAACCACCTTGGTATAGGCTACCTTACTGATATGGCGACCAATGGTGTTATAAGTCAGAGTCGGTGAATCTGCGCTCTGCTCCTGAATATGTCCGTAAGGAACAAGGCCTAACTTGATCAGAGCCTGGAATCCGTTACAGATACCAAGGACAAGTCCGTCACGGTTGGTGATCAGATCCTCGACTGCTTCCTTCATCTTCGCATTACGAAATGCAGTAGCAAAGAACTTGGCAGATCCCTCTGGCTCATCACCTGCTGAGAATCCACCGGGGAACATAACGATCTGTGCCTTCTTGATACCATCCGCAAACTGTTCTACGGAAGAACGTACATCCTCAGCGCTACGGTTACGGAAAACCGATACGATGGTATCCGCTCCTGCCTGCTGGAATACTTTTGCAGAATCGTACTCACAGTTGGTACCCGGGAATACCGGAATAAATACAGTAGGACGGGCTACCTTGTGCTTACATACATAAATGTTCTTCTCGTCATAGAGCTTACACTCTACCGGTGTGGTATCCTGTACTGCCTTTGTGGCAAATACCGGCTCAAGGGTCTTCTTCCATGCTGCAAGAGCATCCTCCACGGATACTGCTGTATCACCATAGGTAAAGGTAGCATCCTCTGTTACCTCACCGATCACAGCGCAGAAATCAGAAAGTTCATTCTCTGTCATGGCAGCTTCCACTGCATCGATCTGATCTGCAGGTACTTCCGCTACAAAGGAACCAAGAAGCGGCTCAAAGAGATCGTCTGCTGTTACCTCATCCGTATCCAGCTTAAATCCCATCTTATTACCGAAGGCCATCTTAGCCAAAGCTGCAAACATTCCGTAGTTATCCAGTGCATAGCAGGAAACAATGCTCTTCTTAAGGATTAGTTTATGAAGTACGTCAAAGAGCTTACATACCTGCTCATATACAGGAAGGTCATAGGAATCCCTCTGGATCCTGAAGGACACAAGCCTGTTACCTGCCTTCTTAAGCTCCGGAGTAATGATATGGGAAACCTTTGCTGTATCGACTGCAAAGGATACCAGTGTCGGAGGCACATCAATATCATTGAAGGTTCCGGACATGGAATCCTTACCTCCAATAGAAGGAAGTTCATAACGCATCTGCGCCTCGAAGGCACCAAGGAGTGCTGCAAAAGGCTGACTCCAGCGCTTTGGATCCTCATTCATTCTGCGGAAATACTCCTGGAAGGTAAAGCGGATCTTCTTATAATCACCACCGGCTGCCACAATACGCGCCATAGACTCGGTAACCGCATATACACTTCCATGGTATGGGCTCCAGCTGGAAAGATATGGATCAAAGCCATAACTCATCATGGACACTGCATCGCAGCTATGGTTTCCAACCGGGATCTTCGCAACCATACTCTGTGTCTCTGTCAGCTGATACTTACCGCCATAGGGCATAAAGACTGAGGATGCTCCAATGGAACCGTCGAACATCTCAACCAGTCCCTTCTGGGAACATACATTAAGGTCAGAGAGTGTATCCAAAAAGGCCGCCTTAATATCCTTCTTTGCCAGGTCCTCTTTTACCTTTTCAATAGCGTAGGAATCAAAGTAGTTCTCCTCCTGCTTCGGGACTTCCACTTCAACTTCTGTCTCCTGGTGTGCTCCGTTTGTATCCAAAAAGGCACGGGACAAGTCAACAATGGTCTTACCTCTCCAGTTTAGAACAAGGCGCGGACTCTCAGTCACAACAGCAACTTCTACCGCCTCCAGGTTCTCCTCTGCCGCATAAGAAAGGAACTGCTCTACATTCTCCGGTGCAACAACAACTGCCATACGCTCCTGAGACTCGGAAATCGCCAGTTCTGTTCCATCCAGTCCTGCATACTTCTTCGGAACCTTATCCAGATCGATGGAAAGACCGTCTGCAAGCTCACCGATAGCTACAGATACTCCACCTGCACCAAAGTCATTACACTTCTTAATCAGGAAAGCAACTTCCTCTCTGCGGAACAGTCTCTGTAACTTACGCTCTGTCGGAGGATTACCCTTCTGTACTTCAGCGCCGCATACTGCTGTAGACTCAGTATTATGTGCCTTGGAGGATCCGGTGGCACCACCGATACCGTCACGTCCTGTGCGTCCGCCTAAAAGAATGATCTTATCTCCCGGATCGGAGGTAAGTCTCTGAACAGCACGGCGGGGAGCAGCTGCCATAACAGCTCCGATCTCCATACGCTTTGCCACATAGTCCGGATGATATACTTCCTTCACATATCCGGTGGCAAGGCCGATCTGGTTACCATAGGAACTGTATCCGTGGGCAGCCTCACGAACCAGCTTCTTCTGTGGAAGCTTACCCTCTAAGGTCTGGTCATTGGGCCTGGTCGGATCTGCAGCACCTGTGACACGCATCGCCTGATATACATAAGTACGTCCGGAAAGAGGATCACGAATAGCTCCTCCAAGACAGGTAGCCGCACCACCAAAAGGCTCAATCTCTGTAGGATGGTTATGGGTCTCATTCTTGAAGTTTAACAACCACTCTTCTGTCTTACCGTCCACCTCGATGGGGATAACAATAGAACATGCATTGATCTCGTCAGACTCCTCCTGATCTGCCAGCTTGCCCTCCTTTTTCAGGACCTTCATAGCCACAAGAGCAAGATCCATAAGGCAGACAAACTTGTCATCCCTATCCTTATATAACACCTTGAAGTTATCAAGGTACTTCTCATAAGAATCCTTCATAGGCTTGGCATAATAACCCTCCTCAAAGGATACACGGGTCAGTTCTGTTGAGAAGGTGGTGTGACGGCAGTGATCGGACCAGTAGGTATCCAGTACACGAATCTCTGTAATAGAAGGATCACGCTTCTCATCTGCCTTGAAATAATTCTGAATATGTAAAAAATCCTTAAAGGTCATAGCCAGATTCAAAGAATCGTAAAGCTCCTTCAGGCTCTTCTCATCCTTATCCAAAAATCCGTCTAATACTACCACATCTGCTGGTTCATCAAAATCATCCACCAGAGTCTTCGGCTTCTCCAAAGCCGACTCACGGGAATCCACCGGATTGATACAATGCTTCTTGATGGCCTCAAACTCCTCATCGGAGATCTCACCCTCAATAACATAGGTGGTTGCTGTCTTGATCACAGGCTCTTCATTCTCATCGAGAAGCTTCATACACTGCTCGGCTGAATCTGCCCTCTGGTCAAACTGTCCGGGGAGGTACTCAACAGAAAAAATCCGCCCGGAATAGTCAAAAGACTCCTCATAGACGTCGTCAACGGGAGGTTCAGAAAATACCGTGCGGATTGCTTTATCATATACATTATCGGATAAGTTTTCTACATCATAACGAATAAGAACACGAACACCCTTAATCTGGTTAATACCAAGATAATGGCGAATCTCGTGTGAAAGTGATTTAGCTGTAACCGCGAAATCAGGCTTTTTTTCTACGAATAGACGTCTTACTGTTCCCATCATTCTCCTCTTTCCGTTGTAGGATGTGGCATAGCCACAAATTTTTGCTCACTGCTGAATAGTATAGCATATTTTCCCTGTCAAAAAAGACGAATCTTGCATTTTTTGACAGGGAATTTTCTACGAAGATGTATCCATGGTTTTCCAGAAATCCGAAAGTTCTTTTTCCACCGTATCTTCCGTTACAAATGCCCTGTTCTTCCACTCCCTGGGAAAATTCTTCTCATATTCCGGCTGTAGATACCGGTCGTCCAGAAGGGCCACAACCCCTGCGTCCTTTGCTGTTCTTATTACCCGGCCTGCCGCCTGAAGCACCTTATTCATCCCCGGATAAAGGTAGGCATAGTCAAATCCCTGATGATATATTTTTTCAAAATGAGTCTGGAGGATCTTCTGTTCCAAAGAAACCATAGGAAGACCTACCCCTACGATCACAGCACCAATGAGCCGCTTTTCCGTCAGATCAATGCCTTCCCCGAAGATTCCACCCATAACACAAAGAGCAGCCAGCCCCCTAGGGCGCCCCTCCTGAAAATATTCTAGGAATGCTTCCCGCTCCGTTTCACTCATCTGATGTTCCTGGGCAATGATCTCCCAGTCTTCTCCCAGTGCCTTGGGCAGCAGTTCCCCGATGGAGCGAAGAAGACCGTAGGAAGGGAAAAAAATCATGTAATTTCCCCTCTTTGCAGAAAGGATCTTCTTTATATAAGAAGCATATCTTTGATACATCTGCGGGCTTCTATTCTTATAGGTGGTGGTGACCCCTCTGCCGATCACAAGTTTTTGCCTCTCCGGCGGGAAGATGCTGTCTGCATAAATGGCAAAAGGGTTCTCCTGCTGACATAGCAGGCTTCTATAGTAGGTAAGGGGCATCATGGTAGCGGAAAAGAACACCGCCGCCCGGCTCTGATTCAAACGAAGCTGTAACTGGTTACTAGGATCCACGCAGTACAGGTTCAGCACAAAGCAACCATCCTCTCCGATCTGTCCGTAGACGTGATAGTGGTCATCCACCACATCCGCAATATTTAAAAAAAATCGGACATTGAAGTAAAATTCCCTTATCTCCTTTATTCCCGGCAGTTCGATATGCTTATCAAAGAAAAGATCCATATAGGATGCCAGTCGCATAAGATGCATGGTAAGCTGAGCCATCTGAGCATCACTTGGAAGGACCGTCTCCTGACAGCTTCGCTTCAACTCCAGAAGATCCTTATTACACTTTGTCAATGCTCTTGGGATTCCTCCATTATAGGTGGTAAAAAGCTTCTTGATTCGAAGGAAGTCCTCCTTCACCAGATGAGCAGAGTACATTCTCCTCCCCCGGTCCACCAGGTTATGAGCCTCATCCATCAGGAAA
>CADCQT010000079.1 GCA_902803645.1 uncultured Lachnospiraceae bacterium
CCACCATAACGTACTTCAGGATCTCTTGTCAGACGACCCATGAGAATAATCTTATTCATATAAGAACCCCTTCTTTCTTAATCTTAAGCCTCGTCTTTGCGAACGACTAAGAAACGAAGAACATTCTCCATAATACGAACATCAGACTCGATCTTAGCTGGAGCTTCTGGCTCAGCATCGAAGTTGATGAAGTAGTAGAAACCTTCATTCATCTTCTGGATCTCATAAGCAAGCTTCTGCTTACCCCAATCATCTGTCTCTCCTAAAACGCCGCCGTTACGGGTGATGTACTCCTTCGCCTTCTCAACAACAGCTGTTCTAGCATCGTCTTCGATCTTCGCATTCACAACGAGTGCTAACTCATACTTGTTCATTCACTTTCCTCCTTCTGGACTAGTGGCCCTCCCCTTGCAGGAAGAGCAAGGATTTCATATACCACGGTTTCACATCATACCATGTAAGGCAAGTATTGTCAATACAGCAATTCCTACAATTCCATCCCCTGTCTCCTGGCCAGTTCTGCAAAGACCTCTCCGATCTTTTTTTTCACGATCAATGTGTGCTCCGCTGGCTTGACCCCGATCTCACTCTCATTGATCACCACGATCTTATCTCCTCTAAAATAATTGATAAAGGATGCTGCCGGATACACTGTAAGTGAGGTTCCCCCTATGATCAGCATATCTGCCCGGGAAAGTGCGGATAAGGCTCCTTGGACCTGATCCTCCGGAAGTCCCTCTTCGTACAGCGTAATATCCGGACGAATCATTCCTCCGCATTCGCAGGTAGGGATCTTCTCTTTAGAATCAAAGATATAGTTGGAATCGTACTTTTTTTTGCACTTTGTACAGTAGTTTCTTAGCGCACTTCCATGGATCTCATATACCTTTTTACTTCCGGCCTTCTGATGAAGTCCATCGATATTCTGGGTGACGATTCCTATCAGCTTTCCGGTCTCCTCTAACCGAGCCAAATACTTATGAGCCTGGTTGGGCTCTATGTTCCTTGTATCCATCTTCTGTCTATGGAACTCAAAATAGACCTCCGGTTCCTTCATAAGACAGCTGTGGCTCAGCAGATACTCCGGCTGATACCGATCAAACTGCACATCATGCTGATTATACAGTCCGTCCTTACTTCGAAAATCCGGTATTCCACTTTCCGTTGATACACCAGCTCCACCGAAAAATACGACCCTGTCTGCTTCTTCCATCATTTCCTGTAATACACTGATCTGATCTTCCATCTTCCTCTCCCTTCTATTCTAATAACATCTTATATACGTCCCTCTTTGTAATTCCTCTATCCTTTGCCACTGCCTTCATAGCCTCTTTCCGATCCATACCCTGATCCAGATACTGCTGCATATGATCTTCCAGAGTAATATTCTCATATAATGCCTTTTGCTCTGCCAGACTCTCCTCCTTGGATTTTCCAGCAATCACAAGTACATACTCTCCCCTTGGATCCTTTGTCTCATAGTAGTCCACTGCCTCCTGCAGTGTCATCTTTAATTTTTCCTCGAACTTTTTCGTAAGTTCCCGGCAAAGGGTCACCTGCCGCTCTCCCCCCAGTTCCTTGCACAACTCTGCTAGGGTCTTCTTCAAATGATGAGGGGCTTCATAGACGATCATGGTCCTTGTCTCCCGCTTCATCTCCTCTATGATCCTTGCATGTTCCTTTTTATCCTTCGGTAAAAATGCTTCAAAGGCAAATCGTCTGCAATTCTGTCCGGAAGATGTAACTGCTGTAATAACCGCTGCCGGTCCCGGTATTGCGTAGACCTGGATCCCTTCCTCATAACACATCTTACACAGTTCTTCCCCGGGATCCGATATTCCGGGCGTTCCTGCATCTGTGATCACCGCCACATTCTGTCCCTGATGGATTCGATCCAGGATGGTCCTTGCCTTCTCGATCTTATTAAACTCATGATAGCTGGTTAGTTCTGTCCGAATCTCAAAGTGCTCCAGCAGCTTTCTGGAAGTTCTGGTATCCTCCGCCGCGATGAGATCCGCCTCCTTCAGGATACGAATCCCTCGAAAGGTCATATCTTCCATATTTCCAATGGGTGTTGCCACCAGATATAGATTTCCTACCATATGCTTTTGCAGATCAGAATCCGTAGATCTGCTTTACCTCCTCTGTGTATACATCCTTCTTCTCATAGATGATCATGGGTTTCTCCACTATCATCCGACTGTTCCCCCCTTTTCGCCCCTCGATCAGTACCATATTGGGCTGCGCATCCACATAAGGGTACACCAGCTGCATCCGCTTGGGTTCCAGTCCTTCTCTAACCATACCGGTAAGGATCTCCGCCAGCCGAAAGGGTCTGTGAACGAAATAGCATCTTCCGTTGGGTTTTAACAGAAGTCTGGTCTGATGTAGCAGATCCTTCAGTGACATTTTTAATTCGTGTCTTGCGATGGCCTTTGCATCCTCCGGGTTTTTGATTCCATGGTCTTCCACCATATAGGGAGGATTACTTACCACCACGTTATAGCAGTTTTTTCCTAAGAGATCTGCAGCTTCCTTCATATCTCCGGTGATGATACTGATCTTATCTTCTGTTCCGTTCATTGTTACGGATCTTCGGGCCAAATCTGCACTGTCCGGTTGTATCTCAAGTCCTATAAATTTACTTCCGGCAGTTTTTGCCTCTAACAGAATGGGAAGAATTCCGTTTCCGGTTCCCAGATCCACTACTGTTTCCTTCTTTTTTATCTCTGCAAAATCCGATAAGAGTACTGCATCCATGCCAAAACAGAAACGGGCAGGATCCTGGATGATCCTCCTCCCGTTCCGTTGCAAGTCATCAATACGCTCGCCCGGTTTTAATGGGATGTTCTCTTCCATGGAACCTGCCCTCTTTCTATCAGCCATCAACTCTCGGAATCATCCTTTGGTCTTGGACGTTGTTTTTCTTCATGATTATGGGCAAATCCCGA
This sequence comes from uncultured Lachnospiraceae bacterium, assembly GCA_902803645.1. GTDB lineage: Bacteria > Bacillota > Clostridia > Lachnospirales > Lachnospiraceae > Weimeria. The sequence continues at coordinate 2,952 of CADCQT010000079.1, forward strand.
ATATCCGCCTCTGTCAAAGCGTGCATCCCGATTATTGCCCTTTCGATCGCCTCTGTCATTGTTATTGCGGCGATTGTTACGATTCTTATGATTGGATCCGCCCTGGTTATCCCGGTTCCGCCTGTTATTATTCTCCCGGTTCTCGTTATTATTCCGGCCTTTGCGGTCGTTATTCCGTCTATTGTTAAAGCGGTTATTGTTATTTTCCCTGTTCTCTCGGTTATTTCCCCGGTCCTTTGCGCCCTGGCGATCCCGATTCTGTCTGGCCTTCTCGAAGGTATTATTTTTCTCTTCCTTCTCGATCTTATGATCATTCTTCGGCTCTGTGTGAATCAGCTTCCTATTATGGAAGACTCCGTTCTTCTTATCATCCTCAGGAATGGTCTCGCCTCTTGCAGCCGCTTCCTCACGACGCTTCTGAAGCTCCTCAGCCTTGGCTCTTTCTCTTTCTCTTCGCTGCTTCTTCGGAATATAGGTGAGCTCATCTGCCTCGTATTCCCGAATCTCCTTGGTATCATCTGTCTCAAAAAGTACCGCAACCTTCTGACGAAGAATATTGATAGAAGTAACAACACCTTCTTCTCCCTCTGCTGTGGTCGCTCCGTCTCCCTTTTGAGGCATTTTCTTATTCAGATACTCATAGGTCTCTTCCTCATTCTTAAGACAGCACATCAAACGGCCACATACGCCGGAGATCTTCGTCGGATTAAGGGAGAGATTCTGCTCCTTGGCCATCTTAATAGACACAGGTGCAAAATCTTGTAGAAAAGTCTTACAGCAAAGCTCTCTTCCACAGATTCCAAGGCCTCCAAGTACCTTGGTCTCATCTCTTACACCGATCTGTCTAAGCTCGATCCTTGTACGGAAGACCCCTGCCAGATCCTTGACCAGCTCACGGAAATCCACTCTTCCATCTGCTGTGAAATAAAAGAGAAGCTTATGCCGGTCAAAGGTATACTCCGCCTCGATCAGCTTCATCTCAAGGCCATGGTCCTTGATCTTCTGCTGACAGATCTTAAATGCCTCTCTTTCTCTTCGTCTGTTATCCCGATCCTCCTCAATATCTGACTCAGAGGCCTTACGAAGAATACTCTTAAGAGGTTCCTTAATCTTCTCCTCCGATACTTCCAGTACCGGAATGGTGATCTGTCCCATCTCCACCCCACGAACGGTCTCAACGATGACATGATCCCCAACCTTTAAATCCATATCTTCCGGATCATAATAGTAATTCTTGCCTGCTGTCCGGAATCTTACGCCTGTAATCTTTGGCATCCTGTTCTCACTTTCCTGTGAATCTATTACTTTGTCCGTCTCAGCTCTGTAAAAAGATTTTCCAAAATCAGCTGAGGTCTGACCTGTCGTTTCAATTGCTCTCTGGCAACAGTTAATGCTTCAAAATTCCTCTGCAACTGGCGATAGCTATAGGTATCTGCTCCCTGGGCCACCTTCGCAAAAGCATCCTGATAGATTAACTGCTCTTTCAAAGCACCTGCCTTATATAATAACACATCCCGATACCAGTCTTCCATTAAATCGAAGCAGGATGCCAGTTCCTTTTTATCGGAAGACAGATCCTCTATGTTATCTGTCCACTGATATACGCTGCTGTCCGCAAGTCCGGAAAGGATCCGAATCAGAAGTGTTCTTTTCTTTTCGAAGGTCTCACTCAGCACCAGTTCCTTCGCTCTACCGGGGTTCCCCCTAGAAAAAGACAACACCCGCTCAGCCTGAACCGGAGAAATATTGTTCCCACCGGTCAGGATCTTTTTGATCTCTTCCTTCGTTAAAGGTGTCATGGATAATTTGATGCAACGGCTTCGAACTGTCTGCAGCATCATCTGTTCATTGGATGTTAAAATAAGGATCACCGCATACTCCGGCGGTTCCTCTATGGTCTTAAGAAGTGCGTTCTGAGCCTGCTCATTCATCAGCTCTGCTTCATCGATAATATAGACCTTATACCTGCTCTGATAGGGACGGATTAATACATCCCCCACCACCTGTTTTCGAATCTCATCTACGGAAATCAGTTGTGGCTTATCATGGGTCACATAGATAAGATCCGGATGGTTGTGACTCTCCACCTGCTTACAGCTGTGGCAGCTTCCGCAGCTTTCCTTTTCTCCCTCGCTTCGCTCCTCGCACAACAGTGCCTTTGCAAAAGCCGTGGCCATCAACTTCTTCCCCATGCCCTTCTCCCCACTGATCATATAGGCCTGGGATATCTTACCAAGGGCCAGAGAATTCTGCAGATGTTCTCTGACCGCCCTTTGTCCGATGATCGTATCAAAATTCTTCATTTTCTGCCTGCCATCATGTTGAAATATCAAGTAAAAGTCCCCGAATCTCATCCACTCTTCCAAGAAGGGAAAGATGGTCCTTTTCCTCACTGACCAGTTCCTGAGCCAGTTCATCCAGATTCTTATCCACCAGCTTTACCATTCCATACACTCTGTGCCGACCTCTACGATCCAGAAAGTTTTCTCTACTGAACTTATGGGAACGGTTTACGACTTCATTAACGAATTCCTTAACCAGAGCACGGTACTTTTTCATATCCCGGATATCCATATGTTCCGCAATCTTATTACCCTGCTCATCGATCTTACCCATAAGCCCGGTAAGCTTCTCCTGAAGATCTGCATCCTCGATCTGAGAAGCCAGGGTAAATTTAAAACTGCCGTCGGCTTTCTGTGTTTCTTTTGTCTCCGACAAGGGAGTACTCTGGTTCACCTGATTTACTCTAAGATCCATAGGGATCACCTACCTTTTTTCATATATGCCGCAATGGTATCCACGGTCTTTTTCAGAGAACGGTTCATAAACCGTTTCTCAACTCCGGCCTTTTGGAGGTTTTCTTCTGAGAAGTCCCTCTGATCTGCCAGAAACCGTCTGCACATCTCGTCGTACAAGGGCTCTTTTTGCTTTTTTTCTCTTCCAAGTGCTCTTGTAAGGCGCTCACCATCTTCTACTTCTATATATATCGGCATGACCTTGTCTTTTCCATAGTAATTTCGTATCTGGATAAATGCCTCCAGAGTTCCGATCATCAGATAATTCTGATCTCCCCCAAGGTCGATCTGACCGTCATCCACGGTAAAATAGTTCCAGGGGCCATATACTGTCTGGTAGGTTCTTTTTTCAACTACTTTCCCGGCCTCTGACAGTTCCTGCAATTCCTGATCTGTGGAAAAGTGATAGGATACTCCATCCACTTCCCCCTCCCTCATGGGCCTTGTGGTATAGGACACGATCTCCTTCAAAGACAGATCCTTGCGCCGGATAAGTCTGGCATAGACGGTGTCCTTCCCTGTTGCACTTTTTCCCATGATCATATATATCTTTGCCATTTCAGGTCCTTTCATCCTCCTGTATCACCGGAAATCTTCCGTCTGGTCTACATCCGTCCAGGGTCAGTCCCTCTTTTCCGG
>CADCQT010000080.1 GCA_902803645.1 uncultured Lachnospiraceae bacterium
GCACCAGCGTGGTCTTGCCGACCCCCGGCACATCCTCTAGCAGAATATGACCGCCGGTGAGCATACAGATCAAAACATTTTCTACAACCTCTTCTTTTCCAATAAAGATTTCTGAGATTCTCTCCCTTAATCTTGAAATCATCCTCTTATCCCCCTATATTTGAATAAAAATCTCTTGCTTTTCCTATGAAATATGATATAATATATTTCGCTGCGTCGCTTGTCGCAGCACATAGCACGAGGTGTGGCTCAGCTTGGTAGAGCGCCTGGTTTGGGACCAGGAGGCCGCAGGTTCGAATCCTGTCACCTCGATTTAGCCCCGGTGATCCTTCGATCGCCGGGGTTTTACTGTTTCTCGCAGTCTAAGCCCTATTTCTCTTCCTGTTGTTCCTTCATCTGCTGGTGCATCTTCTCTTTTACAATGTACATCCGGCGGTCAGCCTCCACCACCAAAGGATTGATCTCTTCTCCTTTCCCGCGTCCGTATCGCATACCAATGGCGACACTCACCCCTTCTTTTACAAAAGCCTTCTGCAGCTTATCGCAAAACAGGTAGGCATCCATCCGGTCCTGCACCTGACTTATGATCAAAAACTCATCGCCTCCCATTCGGAAGACATATTCAGAACCTGCCATACTGCTCATAACATTTGCTGCAGATCGGATCAGAGCATCTCCTGCCTTATGTCCCTTTGTATCATTGATCTCCTTCAGACCGTTGACATCTGCATAGATCACAGCGGTGGGATGTTCTAACTTATGATTATTCTGCAGTTCATTGTAGGCCCTGCGATTCATGACACCGGTGAGATCATCCCGCTTGCTGACGCTGTCCAGCTGCTGCATAATATCCCGATTTCGAAGCAAAATGGAAAGAAAACGCATCAGTGTTCCCAGGAAGAGTCCGGCTGCCCGCATACTTTCCGGAGACGGGTCGATGGTTCCCACAAATCCAATGACGCCGCCCTCCCGTCGGATGGGAAGTGCAATGAGACTTTTGCATCCGATCTCCTTGAAGTACTTGTAGAGGAATGGAAGATCCTGCCGGATCAATTCGATCTTCTCCACCTTGAATTCATTGGAAACAGCAAAGATCTCCTGCATGGTATTACTTACTTCCTGAGGGGGCTGGGGCATCCGGGCCATACGACCGGATCCGTAATTTACATCCCAGACATAGGTGTTGGTCATCTGATTCTGCCGGTTCTCCTCAAAAAGGAAGGTCTTGGAGGCCTTCATATCGATGGTGATCCGCTCCAGAAGCTTACGGATACCCACATTGGGATCTGACTCCCGAAGAGCGATACTGATGGCATCATTGGCCGTCAGCTCTGTATAGACCAGCTGTTCTTTTTTCATAACCGCCTGGGACAGATCTGAAACGCAGTAGGCGGTGGAATAACGCACCATCCTATCCCCGTAGGGTACAAGGGTATCGCAGAAGGAATAGTCCTTGCCGGTCAATGGATGATGATAATTGCTGGTATAGAAGCTCTTACGCTTCAGGATATTATTGGCACAAGTCTCGCAGGGTTTCGTCTCTCCGTATATGATCTCATAGCACTTTTTCGCCTTACAATCGAAGGATTTCTCCAGATTCAGATCCCTGCGCCAGGCGTAATTCATATAGATCAGCTCATAGGTTTCCGGATCAGCAATATAGATCCGGTCGTCTCGTTCATCAAACTTTTCCAGCTCAAAGGTCAGCACATTTTTCTCGGTATTTGCCTTTGTAACACGATCCAGTTCGTTGGACAGTCTTGTCTGAAGAAGAAAAAGCAGGCGGTCAAAGGACTCGGCCTCCTCGGCAAAGGCACATACCCCCTGTGCAAAAAAGGTACAGGGGTATCCCTGCAGAGAATGGATCTGATTGATGGTATCACACAGACGCTGTATGAATAGCGCTCCTTCGTCCTCCTTTTCTGTCCGTACCAGGAACAGGAATCGGGACAGAGAGATCCTGGCCTGTACAATATTCGGAGAGCAGACCTGACGGATCTGCATAATGAGCCGGGGCAGGATCTCATCGATCTTATCCGCCCCATACTTGACATACAGTTCTTTAAGCTCCGGTATCTCAATCATGACAGCTTGAAAATCATGTCCGGCCGCGTGGTAGGAACGGTACATCTCATTACCGGGCAATGTAACACCGTACAGATTCAAAAGTCCTGTTACTTCGTCCGTGCAATAGGAGCGCTCCATGTCCTTTTGCATGGAAGCGATCTGATCATTATCGTAAAGATAACCAAAGAGACCATCGACCCGTCCCTCCTGATACACAGGATAGAGGTTCACCAACACATGTCGGGATACGCCGTTTACAATACAGGCATGGGGATGATTCGTAATGGTCCTCCCCCGTTGAAGGACGGAGATTACATCCTTTTGCAACTGATCCGAGGAAACATGGAATCCCAGCTCATCCCAGTTCTTCCCAATGGCCTCCTCCGGTGCGTGAAGTCCCAGAAAATCCAGGAAGGCATGGCTGACGGTCTTCACCAGACCATATTTGTCCGTGGTAAAAAACAGCACCGGACTTCGCTTCAAAAGCCCTTCCCAGATTCGAAGAGGTTCGTCCTGATCTATATCAAAAATAGATTTGTCCTGATTGAGCGTGTCACTGACCATACGCCGCAGGGTGGCTTTCGGATCATCAGCATACTCAATCGCCGCCTCTTTCGCGCAGACCAGCAGGCGATAGCGGGAATCTTTCATCACCAGGATCATATATTCCATCCATTTGTAACTGCCATCCGTCTGGCGGACACGGAACCAGTCACAGAAAGTCGCCCGCTTGTTTTTTTCAAAGAAATCACTTTCCAGGAACTGCCCAAAGTACTCCCGGCAACGCTCCCGATCATCGATGTAGACGTTCTCCTCCAGAAACTTCTCCAGAATCCTTCTGACACCGTAAAATGTCCTTGCAACGCGCTCAATCTGGGCAGCATCCTCCAGCACCAGAAAACTGTCTTCCTCCGGGCAGATTTGATAAAAACCGGAAAAGACCATCATAAGATTCCGGATAATACCATCGAATTGAAGGGTCTTCTCCTTCTCATCTTCAAAGGTAATGTTATCCAGTCTGGCCTTGATTAGGTATTTATCCCCTACACCGGCAATGGTTCTGGCCTGAAGCCGTAATTTCTGACCATTATCCACATAGTAGAGCGTCCGCTCTTCCCTGCATTCGATTACAGCCCGGGTAAATTCCTGAAATCTTCGGTATAGGGCATAATCCGGCTGGTCAATGATCTTATTAAGCTCATTTTCGTTACGCCCCCCAAGGGTATCCAACACCTGCTGGTAGGCCGCATTGGCATAGATCATCTGGAGCTGTTCCCCCTTGTTGGTAAAGATGGCAACCGGTACCTCAGTGATAACATTCACAGCTCCGGCCTTCTCATAAAGGTGGGCTTCGGCTCTTGTCTCAAAATCCAGGCCAAAATCCTGAACATGCTTACGCATAAGATCAATGGGCTGGGGTCTACCATAATAAAAGCCCTGAATCTTTTCACAGCCAATATCTCGTAAGAAATCCACGTGTTCCGCTGTCTCTGCACCCTCTGCCAGAGTATGGATCCCCAGTTTTTTGGCCATATCCACAATGGTTCGAACGATCTGACGCCCCTTCTCATCGAGATTCTTAAGGAAGAGCATATCGATCTTCAATTCGTCAAAGGGAAACTCTTTTAGAAGGTTTAAGGAGGAATATCCGCTTCCAAAATCATCCATCCAGACAGAATAACCGGCCTCATGGAACTTCTGAAGCGCATTCATAACCAGGGTCTTATCCGACATCAGAATGGATTCTGTGATCTCTACACACAGATACTCTCTCTGCAATCCATATTTTTGAACCGTGTGCTCCAGTTCATCAAAGGAATTGCCCACCACAAAATCAGCCCGGGAGAGGTTAAAAGAGACCGGAATAATGGGAAGTTCCTTCTCAATAGAATCCCGAAGCATCCGTCCCACTTCCCGAATCACATACCGGTCCAGCTTATGGATTAGATTCGCCTCCTCAAGAACAGGAATAAACATGGCAGGGGTCAATAGCCCCCGGTCCGGATCCACCCACCGGGTCAAAGCTTCCATACTGGAGATCTTACCGTTCAGGGAACGTACCACCGGCTGATAGTAGATCTGAATATAGCCTTTGGCAATGGCATGATCCAGATTCTCTATGACATAGAGATTCCGTTCCAGTTCCTGCTTCAATTCCTCCCGGTAATAGTCAAAGTATGCTGCTCCCGTCTTCAGAGAATCGCAGGCAATCTTCGCCTGATCACAGACCAGGGTGAGCATATCTTCCTTCGTATCAGCTCCCACAGGGCGAAGGCCTGCATGAACACAGAGGTCCTGTTCCATGCAACGGTTATAGAGCAAGGTCAGTGCCTCTTCCAGATCCTTTCTCGAAGAGCACACCACAAAATGGTCATCTGAAAAACGGGCAAGGAGATCCCCGGGAAATTCCTGCTGCAGAAGATCTGCAAAAAAGCGCAGGAACTGATCTCCGGCCTCCAGCCCGAATGTCATATTATAGAGCTTAAAGTTAAGAATGTTAAAATAGATGACCGTGTGCTGATTCAAGGATCCGATCCCAGGATCTTCCACCAGCCGTTCCCTCATACGACCAAAGAACCCGTCACGTCCCAAAAGACCGGTCAGATTATCCATTTCCTGTACATCATCAGAAACATTGTTCGCTCTCTTGCCCATAAGCATCTCCTGGTCATGCATCTCCCGGAAGATCTGCTCCCGGGGGAGTTTTCAAGTCTTGCTATGCTACAATATAGGATACTAACAATTCAAAGGTGTTCTTTACACCTTCTCTGTGGGATCTTTCATAGTTATGGGATGCGTATACACCCGGTCCGATAAGCCCGTGACGGATATCATATCCTGCACGAACCGATGTCTCTACATCGGAACCGTAGTGGGGATAAATATCAATTGCATAGGCAAGGTCCTTCTCTTTTGCAAGACCCGCCAGTTCGGTGATCATATCGTAATTATAAGGGCCACCGGAATCCTTGGCACAGATGGAAACCATCTGCTCCGTGCAACCTAAATCATCTCCCACACAGCCCATATCCACGGATAGCATATCCTCTGTGTCCTCCGGAATATTAGAACCACCGAATCCCACTTCTTCAAGAACTGTAAAGATCAAAGTCACCTTACGCTTCAGGGTCACCTTCTGTTCCTTTACATATCTGGCAAGTCCTAACAGGATACTTGCAGAAAGCTTATCATCCAGGAACCGGGATTTGATATAGCCGCTCTCTGTGATCACCGTTCTGGGATCCATGGCAATGATGTCTCCGGTCTGGATTCCAAGAGAGAGGACTTCCTCTCTGGTAGAGACATTCTCATCCAGAAGGATTTCCATATTCTTCTCTTCCGTCTTCACCGGCTCATCCGCCACATGGCTGGAAGGCTCGGTATTAAGAACAACTCCGGTATAAACTCTTCCATCTCTTGTAAATACCTGGCAGTTCTCACCATCCGCTGTGGGCCACTGGTGACCGCCGATGGTGGTTGGCTTTAGACGTCCGTTATCCTTAATGGAACGAACCATCGCCCCCAGGGTGTCGATATGAGCAGCAAGAACCAGAGGATGTGCTTCTCCTCCGATCTCACATAAGACATTCCCCTTACGGTTCTGTGTCGGTTCATATCCCATATCCTTAAGGGTCCTGATAATATGCTCTTCTGCGTGAGCGGTAAATCCGGAAGGACTGGCAATCGCTGTAAGCTTTTGAAGTTCTTCCAGAATATAATCCATGTACTGTGTCATGTGTTTCCTCCATAATCTTCAAGTCTCGCCCTTTGCTTAGAGGGAAGGGGCTTCTTCCCCCGGGATATAAGGCTCTGCATTCATTCGTCGAATGAAATCCATAAATTCCCGTTCCGGAACCGGTTTTGAGAAAAAATACCCCTGAATATAGTGGACTCCAAGTCCCACCATAGTATCATACTGCTCCCTGGTCTCTACCCCCTCACTTACAATGGAAAGGCCCATATCCCGGATCATCTTGGTGACCCCGTTCATAAGGAAGCGTGTCTTGTCATTATAGAAATATCCCAGGGTAAAAGAACGGTCAAACTTAATAAGGGTCGCCGGCATCTCAGAAATATAATCCAGATTGGAACGACCGGTACCAAAGTCATCCAGGGAAAAGGAAAAGCCCAGACTACTGAGCTTTCGCATATTCGCAAGCAATGTCTTGGTGGCAGAGGAGCTTGCAGTCTCTGTGATCTCCAGATTGATCATTCTTGGATCAATGGAATACTCCTCGGAGATCTGATGGAACTGTTCTGCCAGATCCTCCTGTTCGCACTGGGCTACCGAGAGATTCACTTCGATATAGTCAAGCCCATACTGTTCCGGCTTCTGATCCCGGATGAACTGGCAGACGCTGCGGTATACATATTCCCCGATCCGAAGGATCATACCACTTTCCTCCGCAATGGGAATAAAAAGAGTCGGAGGAACCAGCCGACCGTTTTTGTCTCGGATACGGACCAGGGCCTCCGCAGAGGTAAAGGACTGTTCCTCGATACTGTAAATGGGCTGATAATAGACCTCCAGCCGGTCATGATCCAGGGCATAGGCAATCATCTCCCGGATATCCTGATACTCCCGGACCCGGCTGACCGCAACCTTGTCCACTACCAGGAACTCCTTCTTATCCAGGTCAGAATAAAAATAATTACGAAATTCAAAAATATCCTCTGCAGCATTTGCAAGGGTACTGTCCGGATACAGGATATAGAAAAACTTCATAGGAACGGATCTGCCATCCGGCAGATGCAGCATATCTCCAAATTCCCTGCGCACCTCTTCAAAGGCCTTCTGCATCTGGGTTCTGGAACTAAAAATCACCGTAAATCCATTGGAGGTACTGCGGAAGACCAAAGCTTCCTTAAACTTCCTGAGACGACGCACAAGAACAAGAAGGATCTGCCGTTCTGTGTACAGATCCAATCCGTGACTACGGTATTTTATAAAAATATCCATAACAGAAAAGGTCTTCTCCTGCTCGAACTGATCCTGCAGATACTCCATTAACGCATGGGGGGACAATACTCCTGTGGAACGGTCCGTAAAGGCCTCGGAATTCTCCAGTTCGGAATAGAGAATCGCAACTCCCAAAGCCATGGCAAAACTCACCAGTAACAGATCCTGCCGAACGAATTGAACCGCTGCAAAGAACAACCACAGCCCCTGCCACGCCAGAATCGCCCGCCGGCGTTTGACTGAAGTCCGTTCATGATACACCAGGCAGGTGGATATGGTCGAGATAATAAAAAACAGGGCAAAAATATAGGTGACCAGACAGGCCTGCCCATAGGTATAGACAATCCTTCCCCGATGAATATAATGGATGGGCAACACCGCGATCAATACGAAGGACAGCAGATATGCCCCCATATAAAGTCCCTTGGTCGCCTTCTTAACAGAACCTAGAAAGTATTCCTCTGCGGAATATAAAAGTCCCACAAAGGAGCCGGATACCAGAGACATCAGGTAAGCCTTGGCTACCATACGAACCTGCCACTCCTCCAGACACCGATGCTCCGAAATCGCAATCACCGATGCCATATCCAAAAGCAGAGTGACCACGGTGGTTATGGTCAGAAGATGGAAGATCTGTCGCCCACGAAGCATCAGATTCTTTTGCATAATAGAGAAAAATAAGATAACCAGCACCAGCAACAGGGCCGCTATTTGAATTTGTATATTATACATAATAATTCCCTCTTACATGCCACGATATTTGCCTATTTTTTACATTATATAACATAATGGTCCGGTTTTTCCAGTCCCGGCAGAGGGAATCACCGTAAGCTATGCCACCCGGATCGCTTTCTTCCCTGTCCACGGAGAGTATTTGCGCTTACTGTTGTAATAGCGGAAGGAACGGATCTGAACCTTATAGGTATGCTTTCTCTTCAGAGACCGGACTTCCTTCTTAAGGTTCCCGGAAGAGGTCGCTGCCAGGAGCGTCACCGAAGATCCCCGGATCAGACGGATCTGATAACCGTCAATAAAACCGCTCTTCTTCGCTGTGATTACGATCCTGCCCTTTCCCTTTCTCTTTAGGCTAAAAACAGAAGGCTTTGCAGGTGCCTGATTTACCAGATTCATCCCATAGATCTGAGAAAAACGACTGGTGTCTGTCTTCGGATCGAAGTTGGACATCGCCTTGGGACGATGAAGCTTTTTATACATTGCCATGGGCACATGGATCGTCTTCTCCTTGGGATCCTGCTTGCGCTTTGCCATATATTCATCCACTCGAAGGACACGGCTCTCCGATACATTCAGGTAGAAATCCTTATACTCCGTATCCGACAGATCATCATCCCAGGTACAATCCACAACATACCACTTGCCTCCCAGAAGGATCTCATTCCATGCATGGGTATCACTTAACACACAGATGGTGGGAACTCCGATGGAGTTCATAATAGCCGCAAATCCCTGGGCATATCCGGAACATACCGTCTGATTCAACAGGAAGGTACTTGCAATACTCTGATCGTAATCGTTCTCCACATAAGAGACCTCTGCGATCAGCCGATCATGCACAATCTTCTCCTTCTCGTAGGCTGTTGTAGCAGCTGATGCCGCACTTACATAACCGGAGATCTTCGCTTTGATCTGCTGAGCTGCACTCTCCCTGGCCGCTCCCTTGGCATAGGATTCAAAGATGCTGATGATCAGAGAGTTCTTACCCATCATGCAGTTGGTATAATCCACAAAGAAAAACTGTGGGTTCTCATACAAAAAGGTATAGAATGCGATTCGAAGGTCCTGCCGGTTACAATTCTTAAGATACCACTGAGAGTAGTAACCTCCCCCCACCTGCATGGCATCCAGCTTGGGATCCGTCAGATAACGGGTCAGGGTCGCATACAGATAATCGTAGATCTCTCTCTGCCCGGTGGACAGATACTGATAATAGTATCTGGAGACATAGGACTCCCATTCTCTGGCAGTGGATGCCTTGGGATTGGCATAGCGGGCAGCCCCCTTCCTGGATGTCTTCCGCTCCAGTATGGGAAGGACCTGGTCCGCCCCTTCCTTCAAGGGCTTTAATCCCTCGGATGGAAGTTGATGAGAGAGAGCCTCCTCACCTACAGCAGCCTCAGCCCTGGTCTCTGTTCTTACCCCCTCCTTTGCCTGAATCTCCAGAGGAAGAGATGTAACCATCATGACAGCCATGGCCGTCATGGCCACCAGTCGCTTCAACATGTTTTTTTTCATAAGATATACTCCTTTTCTAACGTTCACCGTCATCGCTCCCCACAGATCACGGTGATTCAAGTCTCGCCCCGGCTGAGATAAAATTATATCATACCTGGCAATGCTTGAGATAGAAAATAGCAAGTTGGGTCCGATCCCGAAGATCCAGTTTTTCCAGGGCGGAGGACAGATAATTGCGCACCGTTCCCTCGGACAGGAAGATCTTCTCGGCGATCTCCTTATTGGACAGTCCGTCTGCCACCAGCTGAATCACCTGATATTCCTTCTCTGTGATCCCGGCCCCCTGGTAATCGTAGCTGCCGGAATATCTGTTTTCCATCAGGTTCGGCAATTTCCCTGTCACCTCTCCCCCAAACACACTCTGTCCGTTCATCACCGCATGAAGAGAGGCAATAAGAGATTTGTAATCCTGTTTTAAGAGGTATCCCCGAACACCAAGTTCTAAGGCTTTGATAATGTATTCGTCATCGGAAAACGTGGTCAAAAATAAAATACAGGCATTGGGATCCTCTGCCAGGATCTCCTCTGCCGCTTCAAGTCCGTTCATATCCTCCATTCGAATATCCATCAGAAGGACATCCGGTCGAATCTCCTTATACAGTGAAACTGCCTGCCTGCCGCTTTGCCCCTTGCCTGCAACCACAAACTCCGGTGCAGCAGTTATGATCATCTCCAGTGACATGGTAATCAGTTCATCATCATCTACAAGTAAAATCTTCTTTGGTTCCATCCCCACGGTATTCCTCTCTGGTTATTGATTGTCATATCCAAGGCGCACA
>CADCQT010000081.1 GCA_902803645.1 uncultured Lachnospiraceae bacterium
CCGGTAGGCATCTGTACAATAGAATATAAAGAATCCACTCCGCCTAAATCGGAGGTCTTCATAGGAATGCCAATAACAGGCATTGGGAAAATAGCAGCACACATACCCGGCAGATGCGCAGCCTTACCTGCACCTGCAATGATCACCTTATAACCTCTCTCCTCTGCTGAATTCGCATAGTCAAAAAACTCCTGAGGCTCTCTGTGTGCACTGATGACGTTCATCTCATAGGAGATTCCGAGGTCGTCTAAAACCTCTGCCGCCTTCGCCATAATCTGTAAATCTGAGTCACTACCCATTACAATTCCAACGCTTGCCATGTTTTCCTCCTTCATTCTTCCATTCCAAGCCTGCTTACGCAAGCTTTGCTATTATACCACGAAGCCACGAGCCAAGTAAACATTTTATCTGCTTTCCTTATCCAGCTCCTCTAACGGAACATTCAGCTCCTCTGTTCCCGGTACTACGAACCTTCCGTCCCGGATGATGGGCAGGTGCCTTCCATCCTTTGTGATGACCTCGATCAAAGCCAACTCATTGTAGGGAATGGTAATATCCGTATGGCAGTTAAAATAGGCCTTCGCCGGATCGCTCTTACGCTTAATGGAAAATGCATTATCCCTTGCCACGATCTCCTTACCATTGGGATTATAGACCACTGTATCCTCACAGTAGGAATAACAGGTATCACCCACAGCAAAATGGGGGCCTGTCTTCTCGGCGATTAGGATGGGAAGCTTTGCCTGAACCTGATAGTCGATCCCCATCTTATAGGCTGTGGTATTGGTTCCGATAGCAAATTCTCCTAAGGGAAGCATCTTATGCTTATAGAGAATATTGTCAAAGATCAGCTTTTTATTCTCCTCCTCAGATGGGAAATTGCTGCAGTTATAGTCCACAACACAGCCGTCTTCGAAGGTAAAGGTCAGATCCTTATAGGCCAGATTACCAAGAAAGACCTTTGACACATGAAGGACGCCCCTTGTTCCCTCAAGGACCGGAGAGGTAAACACTTCTCCCACCGGAATATTCACATCTGCCACGCAGTTCTCGAATCGGGTCTGCTTCCCCGGATCCTGAAGAGGATGAAGGCTTACTGTAATATCCGTCCGGTTCTCACCGGCTCCCACCACATGGGCCTGCTCTCCCTGGTCAAGCACGTCGATGATCTTCTGCTGCATCACCTGATACTTCTTATAATCCAGGGTATTCAGTTTCACCGTCTCTTCAAAGATGGCCTCAAAATCCTCTCCAATGGAAGGAAGAGGATAGGCAATAATGGTAAAGCTTCTCTCCTCCTGATGGATATAGTCATTGACGATCTTCGCCGTATCTCTTCGATCCCGGACCGCCAGTTCATCCTGCTTAGGCGTACTCTTTGCCGCTTCCTTTTTATTTACCGGTTCAAAATCCGCCTCTCCAAAGACCTCTGTAACAGCCGGGCCGCCGTAGGCTCCCGCATTGGCCTTGTTTTTCTCATAGGCGTCCTTTAAGACCTCCAGGCGCCGCTTCACATAGGCATTATCATAGTAGATGTTCTTATCTCCCCGATGATCGTATAAAGCCTGTCGGTTGGCTGTGGTGACATACACACCTCTGCCTGCATTTCCTCTCCCCTGCATGGAAAGAAGAGCATCCGGCTTGATGGTGGCCTTAAGCCCCATCTTCTCAAAATTCTTCACCGCTCTTCGGATCACGGCCTCCATACCTACATGGAACTCCACACTTACCGTCTTTTTCTTACTAAGATCCTTGCCTGTTACTTCAAAACCGATACGATACCCTTCCGTATAGGTATCTGCCATGGACTGAAGCTGCTCCTCCGAAAGACTCATAAGATACTTATGAAGTCCCAGCTCATTTGCTCCGATCCACATACCGTAGTCATAGAGATAGTCCTCTCTCGTAAGATCCGATTCCATCACGATCCTGCGAAGATGATCCTTATCCGGATCCACCAGATTCTCCACGTCCTCTCTTACAAACACATCGGTATAATCCCGATAGAAGGAGCGGATCACCTCATCCAGATCCATAAAGGCTCCCTCTTCATCCAGGGCTCCCCCTAGCATATTCTGGGTCGCCATACTGTACATTAGAAGCAGCTGCTCCATCATCAAAGTCACAAGATCCAGTCTTCCCCAGGCCGCCCAGGTATAGGAGGCTGTCATATCCATATACATGGCGGAAAGCTCTGTTCCAAGCTTATCCCCCAGCACCTTTACACTGTAGGCCGGATCCAAAAAACTCTCTTCGTAATGATCTTCTTCCAAATGAAAAAACAGCTTTTCCTGGCAATTAACTTTCTCTTCCAGGCTAAGCTGACGCTGACTGCGGACCTTTCCAAAGTAGGCTACGCCTCCAAGGTAATCCGCCACCTCTTTAAAATATGAAAAGAGTCCCTCCGGAAGTGATCCCTCCTCCGGGATCTCCAAAAGTCTCTCTGCTGCCAGATCAAATCTCTCCAATACTGATTCATCCATTTCTAACGTCACCAACGATTCTCCCTGTTCTAAACTTACACCGGACAAGTCTCCCTGTGCGGCTTATACCATATAACCAACAACATACAAAATAATCCAGGCTGCCTCTGCCAAAAGAGGAAAAATCAGCCCCATAAGGCGGCTGAGGAAGGAGGTATCCGTATCCTTTAGAGCCCGTCCCCCCTCAAAAAGAGAGATCAGGGTAACCAGAAGGATCATCACCGCCGTCCCCGTCAGCACTTTTGATACTTTTCCACCACTGGTATAACTGTTCTGGATCAAAACAAAAAACGCCACAAGAGAAAGTCCTCCAGCCACAGCCGCCAGGATGGACCTTTTGGAAAGCGGCTTTTTGTTCTCTCTTCTTCTTCGTCTTCTCTGATTCATGCGTTACTCCTTCTCATGTAATCACGCAGACGGTAGAGGATATAACCGCATACCGCCCCTGTGGAATTTAGTATGACATCATCCACATCACAGGAGCCCACACAGGTCAATAACTGTAATACTTCTACACCTCCGGAAAACAGGATCGCCCAAATCCAGGCTTTCCACCACCGGTTGACAGACTTTGCAAAAAGGGCCGGAAGGAAAAACCCGAAGGGCATAAATCCCACGATGTTCCCCCCGAGATTAAAGGCAACCAGTTTGATCCCCAGGATCTTTGCCCGAAGAATATAGCGCAAGATCTCCCGGAAGGGCACAAAATTGTAATGCATCTGCGTGTTCCCGTCCGTTCTGCCAAAATAATCCCAGAAGAACAAAAAGTAAAACAGAACGGCAATATACACCATAAACAGGCACAGTTTAAATATATGATAAGCAGCTTTCCTGCCGCGCTCTGGCCAGGATGCCATTAGGCTCTCGCTCCATACTGCTCATAATAGGCATCGATGGCAGCCTTTAATTCATCATTAATGATGACCTGTCCCTTGTATGGCTTGTTCCAAAGACACTCTACCACCTCTTCCATTGTTACGATGGCAGTGGTCTTCATACCATAGGTCTCCGCGATCTCCACAAGGGCATTCTTCTCTCCCTGACCACGCTCCATACGGTCAACCGATACCACAAGTCCAAGAACGGAGGCATCTCCCTGAGCCTTGATGATGGGATAGGTCTCCTTAATGGAGGTTCCTGCCGTTGTCACATCCTCAATGATCACCACCTTGTCTCCATCTGAGATAGGACTTCCTAAGAGAATCCCCTTCTCTCCGTGGTCCTTTGCCTCCTTACGGTTGCTGCAGTAACCCACATTGATTCCGTACTGCTCCTCTAAGGCAATGGAAGCTGTAACAGAAAGGGGAATTCCCTTATAAGCCGGTCCAAAGAGAATATCAAAGTCCTCTCCGAAGGCATCCTTAATGGCACGGGCGTAGTACTGTCCCAGCTTACGAAGCTGCTCACCTGTCCGATAGAACCCTGTATTTACAAAAAAAGGTGTCTTTCTTCCGCTCTTGGTGGTAAAATCACCAAACTTAAGCACCTGACAATCGATCATAAAATGGATAAATTCTTCCTTATAGTTCTCCATGTTTCTCTCCTCACTATTAAAAGCCTATGCTGTTTTATTCCTGTACACTGCCGATCAGATCACTTACCTTCCCAATTCCATGACGTGACAGGTAATCTTCCATTCCTTCTATAATGTCTGCGGTTGCCGTAGGATTCATAAAGTTGGCAGTTCCAACAGAAACCGCCGTTGCTCCCACCAGCATCATCTCCACCGCATCCTCCCAGGTGGTAATGCCGCCCATTCCGATAATGGGAAGGCTGACTGCCTTTGCAGCCTCATAGACCATACGGACCGCAATGGGATGAACGGCAGGACCACTCATTCCTCCCGTCTTGTTTGCCAGAAGGAACTTCTGTCGCTCCACATCCACCTTCATTCCGGTAAGGGTGTTGATCAGGGAAATCCCATCGGCGCCCCCTGCCTCAGCTGC
>CADCQT010000082.1 GCA_902803645.1 uncultured Lachnospiraceae bacterium
AATTGTCAAATTGTAGATCAGAAGGATCTATTACTTCTTGTCTGTCTTTAAAGTCTTTGTAACAGCTGCGCTGTACTGCTTAGCACCTGCTGCATTCTTGTTGAATGCCTTAACAGAAACCTTAACCTTAGCGCCCTTAACGTTAGCAACCTTAAGAGAAGTTACCTTAGCAGGCTTACAGGGGCGGTGGCAGAACTTAAGACTATAGATATGAGAGCAAAAGGTATAGTTATCCACATTTTTCCCTATTAGAATGTTGAGAGATACACTTTTTCCATATCTAAAATATCGATAAAAGCGAAAAATGGCGGTTCGTTAGGACGAGAAATCCGTTTCAACTACAAACGCCCTAAATGTTTTATACCCTTACGGGTATATTATCTAAGAATTTGAATACTTTATACCCGAAGAGGTATAAAAACAAAAAACGCACTTGAAATTATACCCTTACGGGTGTATTATCAGGATATGAGTACGATCGGTGAATACGTTAAAAGAGAACGAAAGCGTGCCGGGCTGACACAGGAAGAGTTTGCACTTCGGGCAGGACTTGGTCTTAGATTTGTAAGAGAACTGGAACAAGGCAAGGAAACGGTGCGCCTCGATAAGGTGAATCAGGCACTTCGGATGTTTGGGATGGAAGCTGTACCGGGAGAAATAGACAGGAGCAATTTCGACGACTAGAGCAGGGAAACGAAAATATCCTATTTTCCGGAGGAGATGAAAGAAGAGCTGGTGAAGCTAATGGAAGTAAGTTTTTCAATCGCGTACTCAATATTTCCCCCAGTTCTGTGAAAATATCGAGTAGCGATTGATGGATCTCATATCAATTGAGGTTTGGAATGCAAGCCGGATCGTACATCTCCTCTAATGTCACCAGTTGGATTCTGCCATCGGATTTTGCAGCCTCATCCTTCATCCACCGGGAAAATCCGCTTAAGGAGAAAAACAGAAGTGCCTCCTCCCGGTATTTGCGATCGATCAGACCGATGCGATCTTTCAGACGATCGTACACATCCTTGTCCAGGGGGTCGTTCTTAAATTTACACTCCCCAAGAACAGCGTGTTTGCCAAGAGTGTCAATGCCCACCACATCAATATCCGTAGGGATTCGGTCGTGGCCGGTGCCCCACCAGCTCCCCACCTCAGAGATAAAAGCCGGCAATTTACCCTCCAGACCCAGACGAAGGGTATAATCCTGACACATACCCTCGAAAATGTAACCCATATATTCGTGAAGGCGGGGCTTAACATTTTTCTCATAATACAGGTCTCCCCGGTGCATCTCGATGGAAGCTCTTGCAGATGGCAGGAACTTATACCAGAACAGGTACATGCTGTCGGTGATCTCGTAGCGGATCTTTTTCTTATTGCCGTTATCTGTCATTGGTGCTACCTTCGAGATTACCCCCACCGTAATCAGATTCTTCAGAATATATGTCAGGGACGCTGTGGAGATATGGGACTTGTCCGCAATCTCATTTACCTTGTTGGCGCCCTGGGAACAGACCTCGATCACCGTATTGTAGCTGGTGATGTTGCGGAATTCCTGGATCAGAAGGTTAAAAGGTTCCTCATACAAATAGCCGGAGGTCTGAAAATAATTGTCTACGATATTTTCATCCAGAGACTTGCTGTCATCAAACAGCGTCAGATACTTGGCGACACCACCGGTGAGTCCATAGACGATGGCCTTCTCTTCCGGCGAATAGCCAGGCACAAATTTCCCGGAGTCCAGATAATCAAAGGGCTTCAGAAAAATCTGATTGGAACGGCGACCAAAGAGGGGACTCTTCTCACTGAGGATCTTCTTCTCCATAAAACTAACGGCAGATCCGGACAGGATGAGATAGATATTGGTCTGTGAAAAAATCTGATCGATGGCATTCTGAAACTTCGACAGAAAAGATGGGTCCGCCTCTGCAATATAGGGGATCTCATCTAAGGCAAGTACGGTTCGTTCTCCTGTTCCCAGCTGCCCTGCAAATTTGAAAAAAGCGTCACTGTCGGTAAAAGACATTCCCTCCATCGCCGGCATCAGATCCAGAATCAACTGCTCAGACCAGCTCTTAATATTACTCTCCAGGCTGCTCTGACTGGCAGAATAGTAGCTGGCACGCTTTCCCTGCAAAAATTTCTGAATCAGGGTGGACTTACCGATTCGCCTTCGACCATAGATGACGGTCATCTGAAATCCCGGCTTCTGATAGGTCTCTTCCAATGTCTTCAACTCATATTCCCGTCCAATAAACATAAGCACCTCTTGATAATAAGTTTTACTAAAATATGTTTTACTAAAATACATTTTAGTAAAGAAAACCGGCTGTGTAAATACTTTCCTTCGTTTTCAAATAAATGTTGCCATATACAGCGGAAGTGTAAGAATCCGATCCTCCCTCACTCCGATGTTGCCCTCCACAAATTTGTACCCAAAGGGGAGATCCTCTCTTTTCTTAAGAAGGGTGGAAAGTGGCCGGGCTTTGGACTTTCCGCTTTTTATTTCCATGGGGATCGGCTGACCGTCGACTGGGAGGATAAAATCCAGCTCGACCTTCTGGGTCTTGTTTTTATAAAAATATAAGGGATACCCTTTCTTATGCAACGCATCTGCAATGGCACATGCATACAGGCCGCCCCTGGTGCTGCCTTCGAGAGTATTTTCTACAATGTACTGTTTTAGAACGAAATCCTTCATGGCAATGAGAAGGGTCAGGTCCGCCGGATAGGCGCGGAAAAAATCGGATCGGGCATGCTCCTCCAGATCAAAGGAGACCTCCGTAACAAGTTTGCACAGATGGATCATATCTGCGTGAAGAAGCCACTCGATACTGGAAAAATATTTCTGGGCTCTTGCACCGTGCTCGATCTCCTTGTACTGAAATTTATGATTGGGCTTATCCAGTAACTGCCGGGATAAGGTAAGGAAACAGTTCTCAGTCTTGACCTTTTCCTCGGCCTTCGCGTAATGTGCCATATTGTACTGATACCTCTGTAAGATACCACGCTGCACATGATCCACTTCCCGATAATCTCTTGTTTCCACAAACCGGGCGACAGCTTCCGGCATTCCCCCAATGGCAAGATACATGCGAAAATACTCCATCAACTTTGAATGAAGGATGGCAGGAATCTCTCTGCGCGACATAAGATAGGATGGCAGGGAGGCTGTCAGATCCGCTGACACGCCCAGCGCCCAGAGGAATTCTTCAAAATCAAGTCCGTATACCCTCCGTTCATCCACATACAAAGCCGGACAGGAGATCTTCGTATCATCCGTTCCAATCAGAGAACCGGCTGCGATGACATCGTACCGATCCTCTATTGCCCATTGCTTCAAGGAAGAGATTGCGTCCTCACATTCCTGTATCTCATCCAGAAAAACAAGAGTCTTCCCCGGCAGGATCTTCTTCTCCGGATACCGGAAACGAAGCCCCATCACCATTTCCTCCACTGTCCGATCCCCTGAGAAAACTTCCTTTACAGAGGGCATCTGTTTAAAATTGACCTCCAGAACCTCCTCATACTTCGTTTTACCAAATTGCTGAATG
>CADCQT010000083.1 GCA_902803645.1 uncultured Lachnospiraceae bacterium
AGTGCTGCTGTTGCGTCGGCAACATAGGTGTAGGTACGAATGGGCTTGCCCTCACTCTTTAACACGATATCCCGGTTGTTCACCACATCCCGCAGGAAGTCTGCCTGAACTCTTCCATCGTTGATGGTCATTCCGGGGCCTAAGGTATGAGCAAGCCTTGCAATCTTGGTATTAATGCCATACTGCTCATAGTAGCAGACCGCCATGGTCTCTGCCGCCTTCTTCCCCTCCGGATAGCAGGAACGGGAATTCAGTGGATCTACAAATCCATAGGTGTCCTCTTTAAATACCTTCTGATCCGCATAGGGCTGTCCGTAGATCTCACGGCTGGAGATAAAGAGATATCCCTTGCTTTTACACTCCTTGGCCAGCTTAAGGGTATACCAGGCTCCCAGTGTATTGGCTGCAATGGTTCCCACCGGATCCTCCCTCATGATCAGCGGACTGGCAGGGGATGCGGTATGAAAAATATAATCAAACTTCACATCACAATCGATGGGCTCTGTCACACTCTGCTGTATCACATGTACCCGGTTTCTCATCTCTTCCGGCATCTTCTGGGGATTTCGCATCAATCCGTACACCTCTACATTATACCCCTTATCGTCAAGTGCCAGAAGTGTACGTACCACATAACTTCCCATCATGCCGGAAGCCCCGGTTACAAGAACCTTGGCATCTCTTAACTTCTCCCAGTTGATCTTCTGCCCCAGGATCATTTCTACATCTTCTCTTATTACCTGATTCATATTAACTCCTGTTTCTTACCTCTTTGCCTTTAATAATTTGCAATAAATGTGTCTTCCTGATCCACATGATCTACTTTTCCGCCTACGACCTTCACATCATGTCCACTGGCTCCATCGATCCTGTTTTTCTCTATATTATGCGCCTCTGCCCCGCCGGTTACAATAATGGCATCCCCGGTGCAGCCAAAACCGTACTTACCTTTGGTAATGGTATTGTCTGTAATTTCCCCGGCATAGGTTCCCTTCACTGTCAGCTTAATGGCTGCAACAGAGGGATTGCTTCCGATGCCGGAAAGGATATTGCCACTGATCACGGTTGCAGAGGAGGCATCCTGCAACAGGATTCCGTTACTGTAGAACTTCTCTATGGTATTTCCCTGGATCTTATTATCTGTGGACCGGGTCGCCAGGAAGATCCCCTTGGGGTTATTGGACTTTTCCTTATCGGTACCTGTTCCAAGGATGGTATTATTCCGGATAACACACTTCTTTGCATCCATCAGATGGATTCCCATTGCCGTGGTTCTGATCTTATTATTCTCAACCGTCACCCCGCTAAGATAGTAGTCTCCCTTACGGATACGCTTACCGTCTCCTCCCTTTGCCGAGGAGGTAAGGCACATTCCGTAGAGCTTGATTCCGCATACCTCATCCGCCTTGCTCTTGCTCTGAAGAGAGACGGTATTATCACGGACAACCCCATTTGCATCATGGACAACCTTAGAGGAAAACTTCTTCTTCCCATCCGAAATGGTGGTCCATACAGAGGAAGGAGATGCCTTGAAAGCCTGTACCAGGATTCCGGCACCGCTGCTTTTAATCTGATTTCCCTCTATAAGAAAATCCTGATAGTTCAAAGCAATAATAGCCTCCTCACGGATCTTCTCAAAGGTATTATTCCGGATGGTCACATGGTTGAAGTAGTTCCCCAGCAGCAGCGTATGGGTTCCCACACCACGGGGAACATTGGTGAAGGTACAACCCTCCACCCTGATATTTTTGGTGGGTGTGGCATCCATTACATAATCCGGAAACACACTGGTGTTACAGGTCACATCAAACTGCAGTGCCTCCTGCTTGTTCTCACCGGCGCGAAACTTCAAATTCTTGAAATTACAATCCGTAACGGTGATCCCATCAATGGAAGCCACCTCCAGCTGATGGATTCCTCCGCCACCGTCTAAGGTCACATTCTTAACAGAGAGCTTCTTACCGTGTCCCATTCGCATGATGGTCGCCTTATTCTTATAGGGCATCTTCCAGGTTCCGCCAATAAGTCCGATATTGCAAAAGGCCTTATAGCCGCTTCCCTTTTTCTTTGACTTATTGATACCTACATCTGCAGACATCACCATATTGCCATAGCCTGCTGTGCTCTTCAGTACAGATCCTGTAGCATCCAGAGTGACTCCGGAGTAGAGATGGATGGTCTTTGGTACTGTATAGCTTCCCTTTTTCAGCTTCACCGTATAGTGTTTCTTTGTCTTTGCTGCCTTAGCAGATGCCTCCTTAATGGCCTGGTTCACGTCATCGCTGATGGCTCCCTTTGCCTTTGTAACAGTATAGACGCAGCCCTTTGCCTTATAGACCTTTGCACCATGGGCAGACTGTGGGAAAGCAAACACCATAGCCCCTGCCACAAGGACAGTGGCAGCAACTGTCATTGTCTTATTTTTGTTTCTTATCATACTCGTCTTTCCCTTTGCTCCAGTTGGCAACCATTTCGATGAAGGACTGACTGTATACCCGTTTCAGTTCCTCCTGGTTCTTCTGAAGTTCCTGTTTTAATTCGATATTACGTTGCTTTAGTCTCTCGATCTTCTCCTGCTGCTGAAGGTTCTTTTCCTTTAAGGCCAGAGCATGACGATGGGAGCTGTCTGCCTTCTCTGTTATTTCCTGCAGCTGCTTTCTGGTCTTAAGCCCCTTATAAAAGGCATTGTTATAGGTGACATAGGCCCGGCGGAACTTCCCCTGAAGCTTCTGTAAAAACGCCTCCTCCCCGGTTCCGGGATATGTTTCGAGACGCTCTGTCAATTCCAAAAAGTCCCACAGACGGTATTGCCGGCCGGGATACACTGCCTTCTGGATCCCCTCCACTAAGGTTCGATAGGTCTCATAGGCCATGTCCTCATCCCTTTGGGGAATATCCTCCATAGCCTCAAGGAGATGATCCAGAACCATCTTCCCGGTAATCCCCTCCACCTTAAGGGCTCTTTCGGGGTGACCGATCTTATGATAGAACATATCCACCTTGGGATTCCACCGGATCCCCACTGCCGGGATACCAAGGGAATAGGACAAAATCCCCGGATGCAGCCGACAGGAAATGATGCCATCCATTCCACTGATGGCTTCCACCAGATCCTCCGGGGTATTGATGTTAAAGATACAACGTTCCTTTGGCACATGGTAGTGACGGATCATGTAATCCATAAACGCCTCATCCGCCGCAAATCCACTGGTCAGAAGATAAGGGACAAAGCCTTTTCCCTCACACTCCTCCATCAGCTCCAGCCAAAGCCCTGCCGCTTTTTCATGATCAAAGTCCTGACCGTTATCCAAGAAGCCGTTGGCTCTTAACAGAAAGATCCCCACCCGTTTCTTCTCCGGGTCCCTGCGTTTTACATAAGGGGCAAAGATCTCCCTGGTGTAGACTGCCGGATCTGCCACATTCCCCCGGATCATATCCAGACCCTCTGTGTACTTTTGCAGCTGTTCCTGACCGTCCCTTGTGGTGGCCATAATAAGGTCCACCTTCCGAAGTGCCTCCCGGATCCGCCTGCACTTGGGATTATCCTCCTCAAAATGTTCTACTCCGATGGCGGAAAAGATCACCGGCACCTGATTCTCTGCCGCCAGATCCAGCCAGGTGGCTGTCTTCTCGTAAAAGCTCTCGTACCGGTAGTTAAAGACAGGCGCTCCTCCAAAAAGAAGCAGATCCGTCCCCTTAAGGACTTCCTCTGCCTCTCTTAAATAGGTCGGATCATGGGTGGCAACATATTCATTGGGAACCAGGCTGACCCCTCTGCTTTGAAGGCTCACCTCATCCTCCCTCGCCCCAAGATTCTTAAGGGCTGCGCGAATCAGCGCCACATCACAGGCTTCGATCATCTGGTCTCCCACATTGTCGTAGTCTCCATTGGTCAGAAGCAATATTTTTTTCATATGAATTCTCCTATGAGGACTGCCACTCGGTCACCGATTCTGCGCTCTTCTTCAAACCTGCCGATAACAGGATGGCCAACAGTACCACCATCACATAACAGCGTACATGCCAGGTGGAAATCTTCAGATTCTTAAAGATCCCTCTCACCGTGACATGGGTCATATACAGCTCCAGGGAATAGGCCCCAATCAGTGTCAGTACCTTCTTAAGGCCGACGATATGACGTATGATCATCTGCGACAAAATTGTCAGGATCAGGATCAGTGCCAGTGCATAAAAGATATCGGTATACCTGGCAATGTAGTTCCCTGTCTCTGTTTTGACTATAAATATTTTAAGCCCAAGGGATAAGAGGGTAAAGACCCAAAGGGGAAGATTGCTGATCTTCTTATCCTCCTTGATCCATTTGCCGGCGTAAACACCCACAATAAAAATAGGGATCCTTGTAAGAGCGATCTCCACTCCAAGGTAGGTTTCAGGATCCTGCAGGCGGATCTGTTCAGAGGCAAAAATAACCCCTGCGATCAATGCCACAAACCAGAGGATACCGGTCTTTTTATCCTTGTATAAAAGCTGATAGACCACCGGTAAGATCAGATACATCGCCAGTATAAATCCTATAAACCATAAGGCATGCTCTGCGTCGGTGAAAAATGTGAAAAAGAACAGGTCTTTGAAGTACTCCGCCGCCCCTGCCTTCGCCAGGATCGCGTCCTTCATAAACCAGAATGGAACTGCCAGTATGGCATAGGGAATCAGGACCCTTGTAGCCCTTCTTTTATAATAATTTAAAATATCCGGCTGTCTGCTATAGGAATAGTACTGTCCCATGCCTGCCATAAACACGAACAGTTCCACCCCGATACTCCGAACGTACCGGTAGTACTGCATCACCAGCCTGCCCCAAAAGGGGATATTTCCTATCTTATCTGCCTCCACTGCGGTGTGATAATCCTCGCTGAAATGAAAGAGGATGATCATCACCATGGAGATTCCAAAAAGAACATTGCGGTTCTCACTTATGAGACCGCAATGAAATCTTCGATCCGGTTGCTTTGTCATTTTATTTTGTCTGACCTTTCCCGAGAATGATGTTGTCGATGATACGATCCGATGCATGTCCATCGTAATCTCCAAAATTATCCTTTACAAACTGATCGATCTTCTCAGCTTCAAAATCCTTCTCATAAAGAGCCTTCATCATCTCTTCAAAGCTGTCGCATACCTTACCCGGTGCTGTTTCCTTTACCGGACGGTGAACACCTCTGGTAAGCTCATAGCGCTCACGGTCGTATGTGAAGAAAAGAACAGGACGCTTCATCAGCGCATACTCAAAAAAGGCGGATGAGTAGTCTGTGATCAGCAGATCTGTAATATAGTACAGGTCGTTAATGCTGGGGTAGGAAGAAATATCCTGAATCCTATCCCTGTAATCCTCCGGGATCTTCGGCTTACGGGAAACAAAGGGATGCATCTTGAACAAGAAAACCTTATCCTCTCCGCAGTACTCATAGATCTGTTTCAGATCCAGTTCATCGTATGGATAATAAGCACTCTTCTGTCCTGTTCCACGATAGGTAGGGGCAAACAGGATCACCTTTTTACCTTTCAGATCCGGATGCTCTCCGTAGAACTTTTCCTTAAAGGCCTCAATATTATTCTCATCCAAGAATCCGTCCAGACGCGGCATTCCATAGGGCAAAAAGGCACTTCGTTCAATTCCGAACACCTCTTCAAATACGTGGATCAACTTCTTGGAGGCTGTAATGACATTGGTATATTCCTTATGACAGGTTCCAGCCGGGAAGGGAGAGCCCTTCTTACCGAAACGGCAGAATCCTACCGCCTTAAAACCTTCTCCTGCATGCCACAGCTGCACCAGTCTGGTCTTTGGATCCAGATGGAACTGCTCGAAGATAGGGACGAAATCATCTACAAAAATAACATCCTGCTTCGCGATGAGTGTTATGGTCTTAAGCCAGCTTCTGATACTCTGATGCTTTCCCACTGCAACTCTTGCTGAGGTGGAGATCACGTAATCCTCTCCAAGCCCCCGCTCATTTACCCTGTCATATACTGCCTTCAGGTTACCCCAGAGATAGTTCTTTGTCTCTGTCATAAACAGAATGCGGTTTCCCTTCTTCGGTGTGAAGAAACGAACCGTATGGTAATAGGCATTGATGAGAGCACATACCATGCGATGGCGAAGCTTTTTCATCTTGCCCTTCATAGTCATGGCCTCTGCCAGACTGTGATACTTGCCCCACTTTTCATTATCGATCATGAAGTGGGAGCGCATCAGGAAGGAAAGCATACCGTCCTTACTGTTATAAAAATCAAAGGTCAGGGTATAGGCCATATGGTTATTATTATAACGGAAGACTCTGGACAGATCATCCTTCTGCTCTGCCACTTTATAGTCGAGACTGCAGATATGCTCATCCCCGTTTGGCAGGATTGCCACAATCTGCCAGTTTCCGTTATTCAAAAAAGACCTGCCATTTGCTGCCGCAATGGAAATCATACAGTCATAGATATGGTCCTCTGTCTTCTCTGTAATAACCGAGGTCTCTTCCTTAATGGTATTGACCGCCACTCGCTTGTTGGGCGTGCGCTTCACCATAGTGACGGTGCCGTTCACCACCTTCTCCACCATAGGATCTTCTACCACATGCATGGCCTTGTTATAGACTTCTCTTGGCACCTTGTCATGGGACTGGGAAAAGCGACGAAGCACAAAACGCTCCGGATCCATAGCCCCCTCCTCCACCGTCACCACAAGGTGTAAGAAGATTCGCTCCCAGTAGATCTTTTTTATGGTATATTGCTCTGATGTTGTATCAAAAGTCTGCATCCTGTCTATCTCCCCTCCAGCTCCTTTTTGAGTCTGGAAATTTCTTTTTTACTTGCCTCGTATTTATCAAACAACTCGTTATAGGTTCCATAGGTCCGTCGGCTCTTTCTCTGAAGCTTCAGGTCTGCCTCCTCCTCGGATACACCGATGGTAGGCTTCATGACCTTAAGGATCTTCTCGTAGGAGAAACATTTGATCCTGCGATTCGGCATTGCCACATCCTTGATTCCTTCAAACAGTGACTCATATACGGAACACAAGAACTCAGGATCCTTCTTCACTCCCTCGTTCATAATAGCTTCCAACTGATCTGCCATGGCCACCACATCTACGCCCCCGTCCCTGATCTCAACGATTCGTTCCGGATAACCGATGCTGTCGTAGAAATAGGATACCTTATTATTCCATACCAGTCCCAGGGATGGTACCCCATAGGAGAAGGATACGATACTCGGATGCAGTCTTGCTGTCAGGACTGCGTCATAACCTGAGATCCGTCTTGCCAGATCCTCCGGCTTATTGATACCGAAACGACATCTCGCAGAAGACACACCGTACTGTACGATAAGACGGTCAAGGAAGGCCTCATCTCCAAAGTGTCCACTGGTTAAAAACTCATAAGCGATTCCTCTCTTATACAGTTCTTCTCCCAGCTTCACATACATCTGGGCGGATGCATGCTCGTCGAAGTCCACACCGTTATCCAGGAACGCATGGGCACGGATCACGAAGATTCCCACCCGGCGGTTCACCTTGGACTTGTTTCTGTTGAAGTTTTCAAATCTTCTATTGGCAAAAACAGCCGGATCCGCCACCTTACGGATCACCAGATCCTCCCTTGCCTTAAACTTCATCAGAGAATCAATGTCATCTCTTGTGGTGATCTGATGAACACAGGGAAGATTTAATGCCTTCTTCAGTCTCTGACACTTCTCATCATCCTCATCATAGCCCTCTACTCCGATGGCCGAGAAGATCACCGGCTTGCCATACTCCTGAGCCAGCTCCAATGTCAAAGCGGTTCTCTCATAGAACATCTGATACTTGTAATTGAAAAGAGGTGCTCCTCCGAAGATGATCATATCGCACTCGCTGATCAGTCCTCTGGCACGTTCAAGAAGTGCCTCATCCCTTGTTGCCATATAACGTTTGGTTATGATGGCGGCGGCACAGGATTTAACCTTAAAGTGGAGGCTTCCGATTCCGATATTTTTCATGATGGTACGGATCAGAGAAATGTCACATGCCTCGATCACCTGGTCTCCTGTGTTGTCAGAATCACGATTCGTCAAAAGCAGAATGCGAAACGGATTCTCCTGGCTGTATGGATCATGACGGAAGCGTAATCTCTGATACACTTCTCTCATCATCTTCATTACTGCAGCCTTGTTTAAACCCATAAAAATCTCCTGTTAATAACTTACAATTTCAGTTCGTACAGAACGTGCTTCTCAATCTGATCTGCCTTGGGAGGCACCATATAATCCGGTCCATACAGTCCTGTAAGATATTCCTGATAGTTCCCGGGGACCTGAGCCATACGCTGTTCAAATGCCATGGCCTTTGTGTCCCAATATTTCCTTCTTTCCTGGAGTTCGCCAAAATAGTGTCTTCGTCCGGATGGACAGGATATATACTGCGAAGTATCCCGCCTACACATCCTATGCCATCCCATCACCCTTCTGTACCAGAAAGAAGGTGTCAATGAAGGCAGTGCTCCAAGCAATGCCTTGATCTTCATTGTCTTTTTCGCTCTGTCATTCCCTTCCGTCAGTTCCATAAACTCCTTCCTCCACCGGAAAGCCCGGATGCAGGACAGTAAAAAAGAACCGCCATCGCAGAGGAATCCATGTAATTTTCGAAGGAGTCTGTTGTCCGGTGTATTTTCATACACAAACAGATCCACCTTCACCCCGCAGTTTTCCTCTGTCTGATTCCGGTACTCCCGAAAAACGGTGTTTTTCTTCTGAACCTGATAGAAAGTACTGTAGTACCCCGGCGTTACAAGAGGCCGTATCACCCGATACCGTTCCGGATACCGCTCCTCCACCAGGGTACATAGGCGTTCGATCTGACTGCGTGGAATATTCAGATCGATGTCGTCATCCCAGGGGATCATTCCCTTATGACGCACAGCTCCCAGGCAGGATCCTCCACCTAACACATAGGGGATCTTCTCCTGTTCGCACAGGTCCATAAGATCCTCTGCGATCTGCCTTACGATACAGCGCAGGCCCGATAGCTCCTCTTGGGTCAGTTCATGAAGTCCCTCTGCCCGGGATAATTCTTTTTTAAACAGTTCTGTTGTTTCAAGTCTCATTGGAGCAACCACCAATTTTGTAGTATAACAAAATTACCATTCTTTGACAATTTACCTATTTTGACAGTAGAAGTCTTTTACACAAAGCGATCTTCTCTTCCTTATCCTCTGCCGATGTGGCAAAGGTCACTCTTTTCAGGATCTCTTCCTCACTTTGGGGCTTAGCCGCCTCTGTCTCCGGCACCAGAAGTCCAGCTGCAAACAGACGCCGGCGCATCTCTCTTGCTGTTCCATTCGCTCCGTCAAAGACCCTGGTTCCTCCTCCGAGGGCTTCCTCAATCTGATCTGCCACAAAAGGATAGTGAGTACAGCCGGTCACCACGGCATCCATCGGGCCGTACTTTCCTCCCGGGGCATAGTCTCTTAACATTTCCTTCAGGAAATCCAGCACCTCTTTGCTGCCCCCCTTACCTTCTTCCACATACTCCATCAGACCCGGACAAGCCAGGGGATATACCTCTGCTTCTTCTCCGTACTTCCTTAGAAGATTATGAAACTTCTCTTCCCGTATGGTCATGGGGGTGGCCATGACCAGCACTTTAGGATGTTCCATAAAGGATGTTGCCGGCTTTAACGCCGGCTCGATTCCCACCAGGGGCAACTTGGGATACTCTTCCCTGAGCGGTCGTACTGCAGCACTGGTAGCTGTATTGCAGGCGATACATACGCCCTTGACCCCCATCTGCAAAAAATCCCTGACATGCAAAGATGTCAGGCGCCGCACCTCTTCCTTGGTTTTTGTACCATAGGGTGCATTCAGAGAGTCTCCGTAATAATAGAACCGCTCCTTGGGCATGACCCGCACCAGTTCTCTTAAAACAGAGATCCCTCCCATACCGGAATCAAATACGGCAATGGGCTCTGCCAGCTTCTCCTCCGGCACATAGTTTTTCAATCGATTGTCATTATCCATTTCTACACACCCTGCGCCTTATAACTTGGATCCCTTCGCGCCCTTGGCACCGCCAAAAGCATTCTGGTCAAGGATATTCGTATCAAAGGTAAAGGTCATCGCCCGGTCCTTTCTTGCCCGCTTCAGACCCATCTGAATGATCTGGTCCAGAAGATCGGAGTACTTAAGACCGGTAGGCTCCCAGAGATAGAAGGAAAGAGAACCCGGAATGGTATTGATCTCATTAAAGTAAAGCTCGCCGGACTCCTCATCGATCATAAAGTCGATACGGGCAACACCGTTACAGCCAAAGGCCTTGAAGGCACGAACCGCATACTCCTGGATCCTCTTGGTAACATCCTCGGGCAAATCCGCCGGAATCTTACGACTGACAGAAGCCATACCCTTAGAACCGCCGTCCTTGGCCCCCTGTCCCATGTACTTATCCTCATAGGAGAGGATATCCTTGGAGTGGAAAGGCTCCTCGAGAATAGAAGCTTTCGCACCGGAGTCATCACCTAAAACGGAGCAGTTGATCTCCTTCAACTGCTGAATTCCATGCTCAACCAAAACAATGGTGGCATAGGTGAAGGCATCATCAACAGCAGCGATCAGCTCCTGACGGTTCTTCGCCATGGAGATACCAACAGAAGAACCGGAGTTTACCGGCTTGACAATGGCCGGGTAACCCACCTTCTCCTCGGCTCTGTTAATCAGATCATCCATATCCGCATAGTCATCCTCGTGGAAACAGATGCAGTCAAGAACAGGAATATCATTGTCCTTTAACACACACTTACTGATGTACTTATCCATACCGATGGCTGCAGCGGTCACATCACAGCCAACGAAAGGTACTCCCAGAGTCTTAAGGAATCCCATAAGCGTACCGTCCTCTTCATTGGTACCGTGAACAACCGGGAAGGCCACATCCACTTCGATCTCCTTCATGGAACCGAACATCTTCTTGGGGTATGGGGAAAGAACCACCTTATCCCCTTCGTTCACCCAGATCACCTTCTGGGAACGGGAGAGAAGGCCATCAATGTCCTTATAGGCCTCGATCTTACCGATGTCTTCTCCCACGTAAAACTGATTGTCCTTTGTGATATATACTGGGATGGTCTCGTACTTGTCAGTATCAATACTAAGGAGAGCCTGGATTCCGGAAATAACGGAAACCTCATGCTCTACGCTACGTCCACCATACATTACTGCTACTCTTGTCTTCATTTTCTTCTCCTTAATAATTATCCGGTAAATCATTTTCCAGAAGAATATACTTATGGCCTTCTTCTGTTCTTCCATATGCCCATTCCAACGCGCCCTTCAGATCATCAAAACTGCGGAGCTTTTTCTCTGGAAAACCGGAATCCAAGGCTCCGTTGCGGATGGGATCCGTATGGGATCTGCGTCCTACCAGTGCAATGTAGTCACAGTTGGCTGCTGCATATGTTCCAAACTTATAGTTGTATTCCTCTTCCTTGTCACCTAATTCTACCATTCCAGGTGTCACCAGGATCCGAAGTCCCTCAAACATGTGCAGGGTCTCTACCGCTGCCTTTGAGCCCACCGGATTGGAATTATAAGCATCATCAATGATGGTCACATTCCCCTTCTGGATCATCTGAAGTCTGTGCTCCACCGGTTCGATCCGACGCACGGGGACACGAAGCTTCTCAAGGGGGATCCCCATTTCATGCGCCACCGCAATGGCACCACACACATTGATCACATTGTGACCACCAATGAGACGCATGGCAAATCTCGCCGATTCTCCATCCGGAGCTTCCACCGTAAATTCGGTTCCCAGATTGGAAAGCTTCAAATCCCTGGCATGGTAACCTTCTCCCTTTTCATTGGTATAAAAGATCACCTGCTTATCCTGCCGGTACTTGTCTGCATTCTGCAGGATGTATTCATTATCACCGTTCAGGAAGATCCTGCCGCCGGAAGGAAGCGCATCCGCCAGTTCATACTTGGTGTTGATGATATTCTCCATATTATAGAAGGTCTCTAAATGCTGGGGTCCGATGCTGGTAATGATTCCCGCATCCGGATGAACCAGATCACAGATCTCCTTGATATCATTAACGTGACGTGCTCCCATCTCACATAAGAAGATCTCATGGGAGGGCTTAAGATGCTCCCGGATCGTTCTTACCACACCTAAGGTGGTATTGAAGTTCCCCGGTGTGATCAGCACATTGTAAAAATCCTCCAGAAGGGTATTCAGGTAATACTTCATACTGGTCTTACCGTAACTTCCTGTGATTCCAATGATCTTAAGATTCGGCTGGCGATGAAGCCGCTTTAGGGCATCACGGATATAATACCCTGTAATTCCCGCCTCCACCGGATGGTTGATGATATTCACCAGCTGCATGATCTGGGGCTGTAGGAACACATAAAGGGTCATGCCGCATACCAGAGGAAGCATCCTGTCACAGTTGTTGGCAAATTCCGTCACGTGATGCTGCCTTCCTCCCCACAAAAACATGGCGGCACTCAGAAGAAGGGCAAGGACTACATTGGTAAATACCTGTCGCTTGACTCTGGCTGTATAGACCAGTTTTTTCTTAATGTCGTGCCTGCGGTAGGTATCGTATGCCATGGATACCGGAATCAGATATAAAAACAGGAACAGTTCCACCAAAAGTACACCCCAGCGCTTCTGAAAGATAAAAAAGAAGGCCAGGATCAAAAGCACAAAAACCACCAGGGGATAACGCATCCTCTGTCTTCTCTCATTCTTGAAAAGCCAGGTCCGGAATTCATCATTCTTATATCCGTTCAACTGGAACATGTGAAGGTTATAGCGCATGGCTTTCAGATAGGTAAAAACCGCCATAAGATAGGTGGCCTCTCCAATGAAGGAAAGACCGGTTGTAAACCAATGATTCATGACAGTCCTCCTTCCCCGAGAAGAAAGCTTCTTAGAATGATCTTAAACTCCTGCTGCCTCTCCAGAAAAGAAAAATGCCCTGTTCCCCGGATCACATAAAGCTGCGCATTCGGTATCATCTTCTCCATATCCTCTCCATCCCGAAGGGGTGTTGCTGTATCATTTTCACCCCAGATCAGATAGGTTCTGACCCCGATCTTCGGCAAAAGCGGGGATTGATCTTCGTTTACCGCCTTCGACATACACTGTTTCATCATAGGGGAACTTGCACGATAATCCGCCGACCCCTGCTGACTCTGCCAGATATCCACCGCATCACCGAAAAGCCAGTACACCGGAGCAAAATGGGCAATCGCCTTCATCCGCTTGTAACGTGCCACTCTCCGCTTCTGCGCCGGAGTCTTTTCTCTCTGAATTCCGGCACCGTCAATCATAACCATCTCCTCAATGGTAAAGGGAAGATCCTTCGGATCCCTTGCTGCCATACGGATCATCATGCGGCATCCATAGCTATGACCGATGAGGGTCGCCACATCGATCTTCATCTCCTGCATAAAGGCAATAAACCAGTTACAGTAATCCTCCACGCTCCAGGGTTCCCTCGGCTCATCACTGTCGGAAAACCCCGGGAGATTCAACTGAATCACCCGATAGGCATCGCAAAGATCCGCCGCAACGGTATCGTATAATTTCATATCAGTCCCCCATCCCTGGAGAACCACTGCTGTTTTCGGGCCTTCGCCCGTCTCCTTATATCGGATACTATATCCATTTACTATTTTTTCCATAGCGACTATTGTAGCACAGAAAACATTCTATGTCATTGTAATAAGCAGACAAAAGGTGAACAACAAAAGCTCCACAGACCAACGGGATCTGTGAAGCTTCTGTCGTTCTTATGCTGTTGTCAGCCTTCCGGGGCAAGACTTAATTTTCATCAAATGATGGGATGTTAAATAACATTCTTCCCTTGAATAACAGGAAATCCTTGACCCCATCTGCGATCCTCTGTCCCTTCTTCTTATCGGTACAACTGTACAGATCCCCATCCTTTGTCAGATAGAGGATCTCCTGATCCTCTGAGATCTCGGCAAAATCCACATTCTCTTCCAGATCATCCTGATCCCCGTCCTTTGCGATCAGAAGATCATCCTTTGACAGGATCAGATATTCCTCCTTGTCCAGTTCACGGACACAGCAGGAACGGTTGATATCACTTGCCACCTCATCGGTGTCATCCCCGTCGTAGCTGTAGAGATTTCCCTCCTGATCAGAACCAAGATCCGTCACATAGAAAAGCTTATCATCTGTCTTCTCGGCAACACAGCCATTATCGGAAAGTTCCTTTTCCTTTTCCAGCTGTTCCTTTTCTACGGAGTAAAGGGTGAGGACACTCTTGCCATCCTGATCTTCTGTAAGGATCACCTTATCCTTCCAGGTATCGATTGTGGCATTGTCATAGGTCACATCCAGATCCTTGCCTCCTTTTCCGGCAACCGATACCTTTGCCTTAATATCCGAAGGGTCCGTAGAGGAAGTGGCAGATCCGTAGTTTACCTTATAGGATATCTCACTGGCAAAATGGAAATCCGAAAGCTTTCCGACCTTCTTGATGCCCGCAGTATCATAAGGCTTATAGAGGGCCACCTTCCCCTCCGGCCTTGCATCCAGGACCTTGTCCTTTGCCTGGGTGCTGTCTCCCTTATTGTAGTAATAAAGCTCGTAGTAGGTGGTATCCTGCTTCTCGTTCTTTAAAGATTTTCGCAGGTCATTCCGCCGCTGGATCTGACGGTAATCCTCCTCTGCCTTCTGGTATTTCTTCTTGTTGAATCTGTAGAACTTATTCGAAGAAGGAGAATATGCGTAAAACTTATCGTAGTGTGACAGGAAGTAGAAAACATAATAACCATTGGTCTTACGAATCTGCTTCTTCACTTCCCTAATAAGAGCCGGCTTGGAATAGTTGGTCTTCATCTCTGAAAACTTCACAGCTCTCATATAGTCCTTCATCTCCGGCTTGTTTACCTTCTGATCTTCAGCAAGCTTATCATCCTCCACATAATCGTATAAGGATACGCTGGTTGTCTTGGGCTTTCCGTACCAGATGCCCTCGTCCTCGTCCACGGTTGAACCGAACATCTTCGCACCCTTGCTGACCTCTTTTACCTTTCCATCACTGTTTGCAACAC
>CADCQT010000084.1 GCA_902803645.1 uncultured Lachnospiraceae bacterium
ATAATGTCACAAACAAGGCAATATAGATATGTACCGATGGCTAGTCGGGAATTTACGACTGTGGAGTGTACAAGAACTTGTGAGTAGATGTGATTTCGGTCAATCAAAAGCATACACGATGAAGCAGTAACTACAAATCGTGAGTTTGTAGCGAACCATCTAGCATATACACATTTGTATATGTTTTTAGTAGCAGATTAAGGTGCACAAGAAAAGAGCGATATTTATTGATTTCGAGATGCAACCGGTGGACCGGAGTACGCATCCTGCAGCCTGGGGGAAAGCACGGCACGAGATCCTGGAGATTGGCGCTGTGATGCTGGACCAGGATGGTAAGGAAGTGGACTCCTTCCAGTGTTATGTGAAGCCTGAATATTCGACGAAGATTCAGGAGACGGTAGAAGCGATGACAGGAATAACCGCAGAGACGGTGGCGGATGCAGAGCATTTTGCTCCTGCGTTCACCAGGTTTTTAGATTGGTGCAACTCCTCGGGCCTACCCTATACCATATATGCCTGGAGCGGAGCAGATCGGGGGCAGCTGATTCATGAGCTGAATCTGAAGGAGTGGCCAAGAGATGAGAGAACCTCCTACCTCCTGTCTCACTGGAAGGATTTCCAGAAGCAATTTACCAGGAAGATAGGGAGGACGAGGGCAGTGTCCCTGGAGAAGGCGGTAACGGCATGCGGGCTGATCTTTGACGGTCAGATGCACGATGCGCTCTGGGATGCCCGGAACACCGCTCATCTCTACCGGTTGACTTTAACGGAGAGGTTCGATGAGATGGTTCCATCGATTCAGAGGGATCTAGGGACCCAAGAACACTTCGGAGCGTCTCTGGGGGATATGATCGATCTGACGGGATTTACCCTGCCGAAGGAATGAGCGCTTCTAAATGCGCATAATTTATATTAACAAATTGTTAGTATAAATTATGCGCATTTACACTACATACAAGAAAACAGAAAGAGGTATATATGATTAGAGAGAGTGTACGTAAGCCCTATACAGTGCTTGTCGGAGTGCTGATGATCATTGTATTGGGTATTGTGTCTTTTACAAAGATGAAGACCGACCTGATCCCTTCCATCAATATCCCTTATGTCACTGTCATAACCACCTATCCCGGAGCGGCTCCGGAGCGGGTAAAAACGGATGTTACAGAAGTGATCGAAAACACCCTTGGTACCATGTCGGGTGTGGATACCATGACCTCCCAGTCCGGAGAGAATTTCAGTATGGTATTGCTGAAGTTTACGGATGATACGGATGTGGAACAGGCATCTTCGAAGGTCACCAGACTTGTGGACCAGCTACAGCTCCCGGATTCCGCCGGTAAGCCGATGGTAATGGAGCTGTCCATGGATATGATGGCTACCATGTATGTGGGTGTTACGAAGGATAAGACGGATATCTATGACCTTACCACTTTTACAGAGGATAAGATCATTCCGGAGTTAAAGCGCCAGGAGGGCGTGGCTTCGGTATCTGAGACCGGTGGTGTTACAAAATCCGTGGAAGTTAGGCTCTCTCAGGATAAGATCGATGAGGTCAATAACGCCATCCTGGGCCAGGTCAACCGGTCCCTTACGGATGCAAAGAAGAAGCTGGATGACTCCAAGCGTCAGCTTGCCTCCGGAAAGAGCAAGATCAGCAGCGGCCAAAGAAGTTTAAAAGAGCAAAAGGATAGGCAGGCCGGTGAACTGGCAAAGTACTCCAAGAAGCTGAATGAAGCCCTTGCCACCAAGGCGGCCTACCAGTCCCAGGTCAACTCTCTTAAGGCGCAGATTGCCGGCCTTAAGGCGGAGAAGAACCAGTATAAGAGTTCCTATAACAAATTGAACCAGGCCATTAAGGGAATCTATGCAGCTGCCGGATCTCCTTCCTATCTTCCTGCCAATCTTATGGAGGCTGCCGGGGATGAGAAGAAGCTTGCAGCACTAAAGCAGGCCCTTATTACAGCCGGCCAGCAGAGTACAGCAGATGCTCTTACGAAAAAGACCCTGACCACCCTTGTATACGGGGTGAATACCAGGACGCCTCAGATCGATGGGGAACTGAATAACCTTAAGACGAAGCTGGCTACGGCAGAGGCTGCCTATAAGCAGGTATCCTCCGCTGTAAAGCAGGCGGAGAGTCAGTATGAGAAGGTGGAAAGCGGTAAGATCACCGCTGCGGCCGCTTTTGGTTCTGCTTCGGCACAGCTCTCTGCGGCAAAGGAAAAGCTCACAGACGGAGAAGAGAAGCTGAAGGAGGCGGAGAAGACCTACAAGGATTCCGCAAAGGCGGCAAGAGAGAATGCCAATCTGGATGCTCTTTTATCCATGGATACCCTTTCCGGACTTCTGTCTGCACAGAATTTTGATATGCCTGCCGGCTATATCAGCAAGGAGCATACCCAGTACCTTCTTAAGGTGGGAGATGAGCTTTCGAATATCAGAGAACTGAAGAATCTGGTGCTTACGAAGGTCAAAGGCGTTGGAGATATCCGGCTTTCGGATGTGGCGGATATTACCATGATCGATGATTCGGAGACGAATTATGCAAGGATCAATGGCAAGCCGGCGCAGATCCTCTCCGTATCAAAGGCCTCTACCGCTTATACCTCCGATGTGTCCGACAACGCAGGTCAGGCTATTAGGAAGCTGGAAAAGAAATATAAGGGGCTGCACTTTATGACCCTGATGGATCAGGGAGATTATATTGATGTAATCGTGGAAGCGGTTATGCAGAACCTGATCTGGGGTGCGATTCTGGCGGTTATTGTACTTCTGATCTTCCTTTGGGATTTCAGACCCACCATTATTGTGGGCATCTCCATTCCCTTATCGGTACTGTTTGCCCTGGTGCTGATGTACTTTAAGGGAATCACCTTAAATGCCATCTCCTTGTCGGGGCTTTCCCTTGGTATCGGTATGTTAGTGGATAACTCCATTGTATCCATTGAGAACATTTACCGTCTTAGAAGTAAGGGAATGCCGGCAGCAAAGGCTGCGGTACAGGGTGCAAAACAGATCGCAGGGGCCATTGCGGCCTCCACTCTGACCACCATTTGTGTGTTCCTTCCCCTTCTGTTTACAGAGGGTCTTACAAGGCAGCTCTTAGGGGAT
>CADCQT010000085.1 GCA_902803645.1 uncultured Lachnospiraceae bacterium
AAATCGGAACCATAATTACGGTAAAACCGGGAGAGAAGATCCCCATCGATGGTATTGTAGCAGAAGGGGTCTCCTCTCTTAATACCTCCGCTTTAACAGGGGAATCTCTTCCCCGGGATGTCAAGGAGGGAGATACCGTTATTTCAGGAAGCGTCAACAACAATGGACTTCTGAAGATCCGCACCACAAAGGAGTTTGGAGAATCTACAGTTTCCAAGGTGCTAGAGCTGATCGAGGATGCAAGTTCACGGAAGTCCAAGTCTGAGAACTTCATTACAAAATTCGCCAGGGTCTATACCCCCATCGTAGTTTTCGCCGCCATTGCCCTGGCTCTGATTCCCCCGGTGGTGCTTCTCCTCCTGGGACGACCTCCCCTCTGGGGCGACTGGATCTATCGGGCTCTGACCTTTTTGATCATCAGCTGCCCATGTGCTCTGGTCATTTCCATCCCTCTGTCCTTCTTTGCAGGACTTGGTGGAGCCAGCAAGCAGGGTGTCCTGGTGAAGGGCTCCAATTACATGGAGACCCTTTCCATGACAAAGACCGTGGTCTTTGACAAAACCGGTACTCTGACTAAGGGAACCTTTACGGTAACAGCTGTTCACCCTCAGGAAATCTCTGAAGAGGAACTGCTCCATATGGCAGCTCATGTGGAACGGTTTTCCAACCACCCCATCGGCATCTCCCTTCGCCTTGCCTATCCCAAGGAGAAGGATGATTGCCGGGTAGAAGAGGTGGAAGAGATTCCCGGACAGGGAATCCGGGCCCGCATCAACGGCAGAGTCGTCTATGTGGGCAATACCAAGCTCATGGACTCTGTGGGAGCTGCCTGGAAGGCCTGCCATCACATCGGAACCACCATCCATGTGGCCATCGAAGGCAGATATGCCGGACATATTGTGATCTCTGATACCATCAAGCCTCACAGCCGACAGGCCATCGAGACCTTAAAGAAGCATGGGGTCCGTAAGACCGTTATGCTCACCGGCGATATGAAGGCTGTGGCCGAGCAGGTAGGTTCTTCCCTTGGAATCGATGAAGTCAAGAGTGAACTCCTTCCCCAAAACAAGGTGGAAGAGGTGGAACGTCTACTGGCCGAGAAGAAGAATGCCAAGGACCGCCTGGCCTTCGTGGGAGACGGTGTCAACGACGCCCCCGTCTTATCCCGCAGCGATATCGGTATTGCCATGGGCGCCATGGGTTCCGATGCAGCCATCGAAGCTGCAGATGTTGTCCTGATGGATGATGATCCCTATAAGATCGCAGTTGCAATCCAGATCTCCAGGAAATGTCTTCGCATCGTAAAAGAGAATATCTGGTTCGCCATTGGTGTCAAAGTCCTTGTTCTCCTGTTAGGAGCCCTTGGAATCGCCAATATGTGGGCTGCCATCTTCTCCGATGTGGGTGTCTGCGTTATCGCAGTACTAAACGCCATTCGCTGTATGCATATGGACTTCCCCACACCCCGGTGATATCGCTGTTTCTATCGCCTACCCGAAACACCCCGATGTTAGTGATCCCCACCGGATCTGCCAAAGGCAGATCCGGCGGGGATCTTCTTGCTTTCCAGCTCTCTAATGGTGCTTCGATCGTGATTTTCACGGGGATTTTTCTTCTTCTGCTTCCTTCCCGGACGGCGCTCCCTTTGTTGTTTTTACGGAATTTTTGACCATTCTCACTTTCTTTAATTTTTGGCCTCACAAATGTTCCAGCGATAGACTTCGGCCGGTGAAATTTCCCCCGGAAGTCCATAAAAATCGATTCTCCGGGGGATTTGACTCTCGCAGATGTTCCTCCGATAGACTTCGGCCGATGAAGTTTCCACCGGAAGTCCGTAAAAATCGATTCTCCGGGGGATTTATCTCTCGCAGATGTTCCAGCGATAGACTTCGGCCGATGGAATTTCCCCCGGAAGTCCATAAAAATTAAATCTCCGGGGGATTTGACTCTCGCAGATGTTCCTCCGGTAGACCTCGGCCAGGGAAATTTCCCCCGGAAGTCCATAATAATCGAATCTCCGGGGGAAATACAGGCATAGAAAGAATAGAGCCGCAAAAGCACAGATACACGGAACAGATACATGGACTCCTCAAGAAATCTCACACCGGAATCTGCACCATAACCTCAAACATCCCCTCCTGCCACTGAAAGTGACAGTATCCTCCCAGGGAGGCGCAGCGCTCCCGGACGCTTTCCATCCCGATCCCTTTGCGGCCGGCAACTTTCGCCGAAGGCTGGGGCCCAGAACCGGAGATCTCCACCTCCGAAGAACCATTGGCGATCAGGATGGTAAGCACCTGCTTTGAACGGGTAATGGAGATCTCAATCAACCGAAGGTCCTGCTCCTCTTTAGGAAGACGAAGTACCCCTTCTATGGCATTATCTAAAAGATTCCCAAGAATAGCGGAAAGATCCAGAGCATAATCCTTAAGTTCTGCCATCTCATCCCCCGACTGCTCCAGCAGAAAATGGGACTTAAGAAGGATCCCTTCCTCCTTGATCCTGGCAAATTTCGGAGCCAGCACAGCATCCAAAAACACAACACCGGTAATAACCGAATTGGTGGCAGAAATATCATCGGCAATGGCATCGATCTTCCTGCAGGCCTCATCATATTGACCAAGTTCAAGATCTGCCCGAAGAGAGAGTAGCATATTCTTCATATCATGGCGAAGCCGTCTCAGCTCCCTCTGTCCCTTCAGCTGTTCCTGATAGAAACGGGTCTCCTTCAGCATCAGCTTACCTGTGGCGATCCGGTCGCTGGTACGCTTAAGATTCCGGTAGAGACCCAGGATACACAGATTCATCACCAGAGAAAGAATGAAAAACGTCATATTGTAGACATAGCTGTTCATCCGGATGGACATCATAATAAGGACAAGAAGGATCAAAAGCATAGGACTCATGAGGACATACTGCAGATCCGTCATATCCTTCGAAGGTTCCAGGAAGAAACGAAGCTGGATCATAAAAAGAGCCAGGACAATAACGGAAAAAATCAGATACTGCATCAGGGAAAACGCCGCACCGGCAGTGGAATTCACATCGTAGCGACTCTTCACCCGTTCCACCGTCAAAGCAAAACCATACTCACAGATAATATAGGAAAAGGTAAACTGCAGGGTATGATAAAGCTTTTTGGCGAAACTTCCATGGACAAAGATATAGGCAGCCAGCAAAAAGACCAGAATAAAGATCAAAAGCCGGATGTCCCTTTGCCAGGCATTTAGCAGCCGAAAGCTTCGGGTGGTAAGAGAGGAGTGGGCCTTGATCCTGGCGGGGTTAATGGCAGCGATACAAAGGATCCCCCCAAGACAAAAGAGGCTGTAGAAAAAAGCAGGGCGCCGGAAGGTAAACTGGCCCCTGAAATAGAACACTGCCATGGCCACCGGCAGTACAACGTCAATCATATGTAACAAAAATAACAGTAGTTGCAACATCTTTGGCTCTCTATCTATGCATGCTACCTGCCACGCATCCTCTCAAAGAGGAAGTGATGCAGGGCTTCTTCAAATTTCTTCTTCTGACTGCGACTGACGGTATCCGTATCCCCGCCCTTCATAGTGACCATGGAATCCCGAAAGGATTCCACATAATGGAGATTTACGATCATTCCCTTGTTGATCCGGACAAAGGAGTGGGGAGAAAGCTTCGCCTCCGCCTCCCTGGACCGGCAATAGAACAGGTCATCTTCGGATCCGTCCGCATACCGCACCCGAAGCCTCCGGTTGTCCTCATTGGTAATATAGAGGATATTCCGACAATTGATATATACACAGCTCTTTCCCTTGTTAAAGGTCACAAACTGTCGCTTCCTGTCATACTCTAAAAAGATCTCCTCAAACAGCCGGTCGATCTTCTCCTGGGTCATCGGCTTTACCATATAGCGAAAAGGCCGATAGGGAATGGAATCAATGGAATAATCCGGATGGGAAGATACGAAGATGATCAGTCCATCAAAATTCTCGGATCCTGTGGTGATAAAGTGGGCGATATCCAGTCCGTTCAACTGGCTGCCTGCAAACTCCACATCCAGAAAATACAGATCATATCTCCCCTCCCCATGGTCCATAAAGTCCTCCGGGCTATTGAATACATCCATTTCAAGCCGCATATCCTCATAGGAGGAGAGGGTGCGGGTAATGCACTGTTCCAACAGGTTGGCCAGATTATTTTCATCTTCACAAATTGCAATTTTAATCATGCTCCTATGATACACGTTGCAATTTAATACAGCAATGCGACCGTTTAGTGCAAAAAAGTCACCACCCACCATCTCCCCTAGTAAAATAAGATTGATTTATTACGCTATCCCACGAAAGCGTACACATATATCGAATACCTAACATAAGGAGAAAACATCGTATGGAAAAACAAGAGAAAAAATTGGGCCTGACTGCCCTGATCTTGATGATATTTACATCCGTGTATGGATTTAACAATATCCCAAGATCCTACTACCTGATGGGTTATGCAGCAATTCCATGGTTTATTCTGGCCGGGATCCTGTTCTTTATCCCCTTCGCCTTCATGGTAGCTGAATTCGGTTCAGCCCTTCGTAACGAGTCCGGTGGAATGTATTCCTGGCTGGAGAAGGGCGTCGGCCCCAAGTTCGCCTTTATCGGAACCTTTATGTGGTACACCTCCTATGTCTTATGGATGGTCAATGTATCTTCTGGAATCTGGGTCCCCATTTCCAACGTACTCTTCGGTAAGGATACAACTGCCACATGGTCCCTCTTTGGCATCAAGGCCCTCTCCGGTTCCAGACTCCTTGGACTGATGGCCATCCTATTTTTCATCGTGATCACCTTCTTTGACACCAAGGGAATCGAGAAGATCAAGAAGGTAACTTCCGTTGGCGGAACAGCCGTTGTAGTCATTAACCTGATGGTACTTATCGGCTCCTTTATCATGATCCTTGCCAACCACGGACATCTGGCTCAGGATTTCAAGGGACTTCATTCCCTGACACATCCTCTGAACCCTTCCTACCAGGGTAGTGT
The DNA here is from genome assembly GCA_902803645.1 of uncultured Lachnospiraceae bacterium. Classification (GTDB taxonomy): domain Bacteria; phylum Bacillota; class Clostridia; order Lachnospirales; family Lachnospiraceae; genus Weimeria. Next base: position 5,007 of record CADCQT010000085.1, read on the forward strand.
GATCATGACCTTATCCTTTATCGTGTATGCACTGTTTGCTTACGGCGGAATCGAGGCAGTAGGCGGACTGGTGGATCAGACAGAAAACCCCAAGAAGAACTTTGCCAAGGGTATTGTGATCTCCGCCCTTGTCATTGTGGTAGGTTACGCCCTTCTGATCTTACTGGTGGGATCCTTCACCGATTACAATAAGATCCTCGGTGGTGATGATATCACACTTGGAAATGTTTCCTATGTTATCATGTCAAACTTTGCATCTGCCTTCGGGGCTGCCTTTGGTGCAAACCATGCCACACAGATTGCACTGGCCCACGGCTTTGCAAGAGTATACGCACTGATCATGCTCTTAGCTTTACTTGGTGCATTGTTCACACTGACCTATTCACCATTAAAGCAGCTCATCGAAGGAACCGATAAGAGAGTATGGCCCGGCAAGATGGGAGAAGTAAGAGAGTCCGACGGAATGCCGGTGAACGCTTTATGGATCCAGTGCCTGATCGTATGTGTTATGATCCTTGCCATCTCCTTCGGTGGTGATACCATGGCCAAGTTCTTCGTTGTACTGACAGCTATGGTAAATGTGGGAATGACCATTCCATATATGTTCATCTCCATCGCCTTCCCGGGCTTTAAGAAGCTTGAGAACATCGACCGTAGCTTCGTTATCTTCAAGTCACAGACCTCTGCTGTGATCTGGAGCGTGATCGTAACCGGCGTCTTAGGCTTTGCAAATACCTTTGCCATCATCCAGCCGGCCTTAAACAATGACCTTAAGACCACCTTCTGGTCCATTGCCGGTCCTGTCATCTTCGGTTTCTTTGCATGGGTCATCTACACCCGTTACGAGAAGAAGATCGTTGCCGAGGCAACAGCTTCACAGGAATATCCGGAAAACGGCGCAGATGAAAAGGCGTAAAAGAAAATAAAACAAAGTAAAACAAAAAATTGAAATCCACTCCATCCTTCCGTATGATGAGAGTGGATTTTTTTACAATTACAGATTATTAAGAAAGGTAACTTATGCATATTTTCGAAAGTACAAAGACAACCAACACAGTAAAATTTAAAAAAGGCTCCAAGTTCGATCTGATCGACCGGGCTGCAAAGGGTGAGGTCGAAGCAGCCGGCCTGCTGGCAGAAGGTTATGCCAAGGGAACATACGACTGCGAACGCAATGACATCAAGGCCATGAAATGGGCCAAATACGCCGCAGGAAAGGGAGATCCTGTGGGGATCAGGGTCTTGGAAGAACTGAAAAAATAAGAAGTCTGAAAAAAATATATATGATACCTTGACAGTCGTAGTATCTCCTGTTACACTTACTACATCAGACGTAGTACGACAGACAATGCAACGTGTGCCGATACAACGTCAGAGCATGTATACCGGGAAGGAGGCTTTATGAATGATACAGATCAGTAGTGATGTCATCCGGGGTTACAACGATACCATGATCTTATACCTTTTATGGGATACACCATCCTATGGCTATGAGATATCAAAGAAGATCTCGGAAATGACAGACGGCATGTACAACATCAAGGAGACTACCCTTTATTCGGCCTTCAAGCGAATGGAGAAGGAGAATCTCGTCACTTCCTTTTATCAGTCTGCTGAGAACGGTAAGAGACGAACCTATTACCAGATCACAGATGCAGGGCGGAGTTACTACCTTAGCAAGTGCGAGGAGTGGCAGGTCACACAGGATGTAGTAGAGCATTTTATACGAAAAGAGTAGGGAGAGAGATTTATGGAAACTATCAAGAATTATCTGGAATCAATGTTTGCTCAACTGCCGAACACACCGGAGGTCTGGAAAGCCAAGGACGAACTGTGGCAGATGATGGAAGACCGCTATAATGATCTGATCGGATCCGGCAAGACCGAGAACGAAGCAGTGGGAGCAGTGATCGCCGAATTCGGTAACCTAGAGGAGCTGGCAGATACCTTAGGCATCAGCCAGGCAATGAATCAGACCCGTCAGGCAAACGCCAAGACCTTAAGCCTTGAGGATGCCCTTGCCTTCGTCCGTGAGAAGTCCAAGGGAGCTTTTGTCATCGGCATCGCCGTTCTTCTTTTTATCTGCTGCTGTACCGGCCCCATCGTTGCCACCTCCCTGGTGGATAATGATGCATCCGCAGGACTTGGAACCGTCTGCATGTTCCTGATGATCGCTGCCGGCGTCGGCCTGTGCGTCTTCGAGAACATCAAGATGTCCAAGTGGGATTTTTTAAAAAACGAGCCCTACCAGATCAGTGCAGAGACCGCTACACAGATCTATCAGGAGAGCGAAAGCTACCGCAGCACCTCAGCACTTTTGACTGCAGTGGGCATCATCTTGATCCTGCTTTGTGTTCTTCCGGTTTCTATCCTGGGCTACCTGAATATTTCCGAGAGCCTCACCAGCTTTGGCGCAGCCGTTATGTTCTACTTTATCGGAACCGGTGTACTGATTCTGGTCTCAACCAATGGAAGAGAGAAGGCCTATAAGGAGATCCTTTCCCTTAATTCCCAGTCTACCATTGCAGGAAGTTACGTTCCCAAGAATGCCAAGGGAGAGCAGTATAACAGTAAGGAGCTGACTGCCATTATGAGCCTTTACTGGCCTACCATCACATGCCTTTATCTGATCTGGAGCTTTCTCACTTTCCAGTGGGGACATACATGGATCATCTGGCCGGTTGCAGGTATCATTCATCTACTGATCAAGAATTTATTCGGACAAGGGGAGAAATAATATGAAGAATCAGACGAACAGCCGCTTTACAACCTTTCGTACCATTTATCTGGTCATCCTTTGCATCGTAACCATTGCGGCCATTGTATTCGGTACCTTTTATTACACCGGCACCGGTTTTGACTTCGGCTTCGACCACGGGAAATATCAGGAGAAGAGCTGGTCTAAGGAGGACCTATCCGGTCCCTTCACAGGTCTTGATATCCAGGTCAACGTCAGCGACGTGGAAATTATCGCTGACGACAAGCCGGGAATCACCTTCGACGGCAGGAAAAATCTGACACCTACCGTGCATAACAAGAACGGTGTATGGACCATCACCCAGAAGGCAAAAAATAAGGTCCTCGGAACCACCTTCTTTGGTTTTCACCGGCATATCAGCCGTCTGAAGGTTCATATTCCTTCCAACGCCAGCTTAGACAATGTCCAGGTATCCTGCAAGATGGGAGACCTTAAGCTGAAGGGCCTTCGAACAAAGTCCATGGACCTTGGCCTGTCAGCCGGCGATCTGACCCTGACCGGTTCCCATATCGGAGAACTGACAGCAAAGCTTTCCATGGGAGATTTCGACATTAAAGAGTGTAAGATCCACTCAACGGATGCCGACCTTAGCATGGGAGATCTGTCTGCCAAGCAAATCGAAATCGGAAACTTCTCTGCAGATCTTAGCATGGGAGATTGTACCTTAAAGAGCAAAACCGACCTTACAGATGCTGCCATGGACCTTCGTACCAGCCTTGGTGATGTTACCGTCAACAAAAAGGATCAGGGCAATAAATACTGCAATTCCAGGGAAAATGACGCAGAACATATCATCCGCATCAAGGACAGCATGGGAGATATCGACCTGCTGTGGTAATGATTCAATAACACAGATGACGACAATCCGGAGGAAACCAGGAAAGAATTGAACACGGCCCCCAAAAGGATTAGAATAGAGGCTAGACATGTATATGAACTTATTCTACCTTTATCTACACCAGATTGGGGGCCGTATGAAATATCAGAAGTCTTGGGAGATTGCACTGATTGTTCTTGTTTGTGTACTGCTTAATTTTGTGGGGAAGGTCTTCTCCATGCACTTCGGGATTCCGCTTTATCTCGACACCTTTGGCACGATCATCGTGTCTTATTTGTATGGTCCTCTTTGCGGTGCCATGGTGGGCGGTTCCGTCAGCTTTCTTTATGGTGTCACCACCATCAGTAACTATACCTTCTATTTTTCCATTGTTAATGCCGTCATCGGTTATACCATCGGGATCTTTTCCGGCAAGAGATATTTTGATCATTTTTTTGGTGCATTCACTCTAAGTGCCATCGTTACAGCTGTGGGAACAGCCGTGGCTGTACCTGTCAATATTTTTTTCAACCACTTTATGACAGGAAACCGCTGGGGCGACGGGGTCATTTTATTCCTGAGAGAAAACGGCATCAACCGGTTCTTAAGCTGCCTGGTGGGAGAGTTCTTCGTAACCTTCCCGGACAGTGTCCTGACCATTATGCTGTTTTTCTATCTTCTTCGTCTCTATCACCGGAAAGGAGAATCTTCCGGCAAGCACCCCACCCATACCCCCATTGCCTTCCTCCTTGTCATAGGCCTTGGTCTGTCTGTGGCAACTCCTACCTTTGCTGCCAAAAGTGCATCAGGATCCGCCGGATCATCGGAGCACTTCGATAACAAATACAAAGAATACACCCAAACCGTCTATGACGGCACCAACGGGATCCCCGGATGCACCGTCAATGATATTGCCTCCACCCGGGATGGTGTTCTCTGGATTGGATCCTATGGTGGTCTCTACCGTTACAACGGCAATGAATTCCAGTGGATGGATCAGTATGACTCGGTGAAGAACGCCAACTGTTTCTATGTGGACCGGCAGGGAAGACTCTGGATCGGAACCAATGACCGGGGTGTTTCCATTATGATCCACGAGAAGATCACCAATGTTTTAGACACCACAGGTGGCCTTCCCAACGACTCCATCCAGAGCATGACCTCCGATACCCAGGGGAATTATTACATCGGGACCTCCGACAGTGTGGCTATCGTCCGTCTAAACAGCGAAATCCGGATCAAAGGAAGATTGGATTCCATCAAATATGCCTCCAGTATGTCCCCGGACAACCAGGGAAGAGTGGCCATCGTTGGCGACGACGGGGCCCTGTTCTTAGTTCAGGGCGATAAGATCCTGAGCAGTATCAGCGGCAGAAAGGACGGAGCCCTCTATAACAGTGCCTATTTTGACGACCAGGGACGCCTCTATGCCGGCATGTCCGATAACCGTATCATCGTCTACAGCACCAAAGGAGATCACTTGAAGGAGAAGCGGCAGATCCACTGCAATGGCTTATCCAATATCCAGTCCATCCAAAAGAAGGACGGAGTCCTCTTCATCTGCTCGGATACCGGTGTGGGATACATTGGAGATGACAAGGCCTTCTATAAGATCAACACCAATGAATTCAACAATTCCATCGATAACATGGAAGTCGACTACCAGGGAAATGTCTGGTTCACCTCCTCCCGTCAGGGACTGCTTAAGTTATCCCAGTCCTCCTTTACAGAGCTTTTCGATGCCACCGGATTGGATCCTGCTGTAGTCAATACCGAGATACGCTGGAAGAGCAGAATGTACTTTGGAACCGATGAGGGACTTAAGATCCTTGATGATAGGGATCGCCCCGTTACAAAGGATCCTCTGATCTCCCTCCTAAGAGACATCCGAATCCGCTCCCTTCATACCGATTCTTCCAATAACCTATGGATCTGCACCTCCGGAAGCGGATTATACTGTATCGACAGGGATAATACCGTCCACCATTACACCAGCCGGGATGGGGTCTTAGGAGATAAGATGCGTACCATCGTAGAACTTTCCGACAATACCATCGTTGCCTGCGGAGACGGAGGAATCACCTATATCCGGCAGGGAAAGGTCATTGACACTGTAGGAAGAGCCGAAGGTATCCTTAACACCAAGGTCCTCTGCCTCCTTACCACAGGAGACGATTCCATTTTAGCCGGCACTGACGGTGGCGGTGTCTTCCTGCTGTCTCCGGATCACCGGGTGGTAAGATCCTATGACAGATCCAACAGTTCCATCTCCTCCGGTGTGGTCATGCGAATCGTTAAGGATGTTACAAACAGCGGTTATTACATTGTTTCCGGAAACGGATTAAATTATATCGATGCAAAGGGAAACCTTCGTCCCCTTGAGAAATTCCCATACTATAACGTTTTTGACGTGATCGACACAGGAAACGGCAAGCTCTTTGTTCCCTGTAGCGCCGGCATCTATGTGGTGGACAAAACTCCCCTCTTAAAGGGGCAGTCTATTGACTATGAGCTGCTGGATTACCGGAACGGACTCCGGGGAAGCCTGACTTCCAACGCCTGGAACTACCTTGACTGGACCGGAAGCCTCTATCTGGCCTGCGGCAACGGCTGCAGCCGGGTGAATCTGTCCAGATACACAAGTACAAGTTCCTCCTACCGCATGATCATCCGGAACATGGTGGTAGACGGCAAACAGCAGCCCATTGACCATAACAACATCAATAAGATTGATCGAAGTGTCCGCCGACTGGAGATTCAGCCGGAGATCATTAATTTTTCCGTTAAGGCCCCTTATGTCAGCTACTACCTGGAAGGCTTCGAAAAAAAGCCTACCGTTGTCCGGCAAAATGAGCTGGGCAGTGTTGTCTACACCAACCTGCCGGTAGGAACCTATACCTTCCATCTGTCCGTATTGGACAACAATGCCTCCCGGGTGATCGAAGAGAGTATCTACCGCTTTGAAAAGCCCAAGGAGATCTACGATAACTGGTGGTTCTACCTGTATATGGGCACCGTCCTGGCAATGTTTATCATCTGGCTCACCTGGTTCATAAGCCGGATGCAGATGCGCCGCACCATCGCTTTCCAGGAGAAGGAGCTTGCCCTTGCCCGCAAGCAGATTCGGATGGGTAATGAGACCATCCTTGCCATTGCTAAGACCGTAGATGCCAAGGATCCCAACACCAGCCAGCACTCAAAGCGTGTCTCTGAATACTCTGTTCAGATTGCAAAACGCCTTGGCTTTTCCGAGGAGAAACAGGAGCAGATCCGCAAAGCAGCCCTTTTACATGATATCGGTAAGATCGGCATTCCGGATGCTGTCCTTAACAAACCGGGCAAACTGACAGACGAAGAATACGCCAAGATGAAATCACATGTCACAGCGGGAGCTGAGATTCTAAAGGACTTCACCCTGGTGGAGAATGTGGCGGAGGGAGCCCTCTATCATCATGAGCGCTATGACGGCAAGGGATATGTCCATGGACTGAAAGGAGAGGAGATTCCCCTGAACGCAAGGATCATCGGACTTGCAGACGCCTTTGACGCCATGACCGCCAATCGTGTCTACCGCAAGAGACTTCCCTTTGACTACGTATTAGAAGAATTAAAAAAGGGAAGAGGGACCCAGTTCGATCCCCATCTTGTGGATATTTTCCTGGAACTGATCGAAGACGGAAGTATTCCTGTTCGTAAGGAGGAGAACCAATGAAAAGGGTTTATATCATAACAGCAACGGTTACCATGATCTCCATCCTGACCGGATTCATCCTTCAGGTCTGGTTCATTCCTCATGCCAAATACGATCAGCTGAAGGTAGGCTTCGTCTGCAACAGCGACGCAAGTTCCGCCTACACCGATAATTTTGTCCGGATAGCCTCCTCCTTAAAGGAAGAGTTCGGCAACAAGATTCACCTGATCTACCGGTACAACATTCCGGAGGACGATGTCCTTACTGCTCTGAAATCTCTTAAGAAAAAGGGGTGCCGTCTGATCTTTACCACAAGCTATGACTATCAGAATGCGGCCAAGAACTTCGCCAGGGACAATCAGGATATTCAGATCTGTGCAGCCACTGCAGATAATGCCAATACCTCTCCCGTCCTTAAGAATTACCATTCCTTTATGGGAACGGTCTACGAAGCAAGGTATCTCACGGGGGTGGCAGCGGGACTTAAGCTCGCTCAGATGATCCACGAAAATAAGGTGCGTGAAGATACCGCCAGGGTCGGTTATGTGGGATCCCAGGAAACTGCCGAAGTCATTTCCGGCTATACCGCCTTCTTTTTGGGAGTGCGTTCTATCGTTCCCACCGCCACCATGCGGGTCCGGTATACAGGAGAGTGGCTTAATTATGAAACAGAAGCAGACATGACGCAAAAACTTCTCGACGAAGGATGTGTGATCATCGCCCAGCATACAGACACCACCGCACCGGCGGCCGTCTGTGAAAAAAAGGCCGCTGCCGGCGGAAATATATACTATGTGGGTTATAATTCCAATATGATGGATGTGGCTCCCACCAGTACCCTGATCAGCTGCAGTATCAACTGGAAGCCCTATATCCGGGGCGCCATCCGGGCCGTTCTGCAAAACCGCAGCATCGAAAAGACCCAAAGATCCCATACAAAAGGACAAGATTGCTGGGCAGGACTTGACCAGAACTGGGTAATGATAAACAATATAAATAACGTCATTGCAGTAAAGGGAACAGAAGAGGAACTTAAAAAGATCGCACAAAAGATCAAAGCCGGAAACCTGATGATCTTCAAGGGAGATTATATCGGTGTTGATCCGGAGAATTCCTCCATGATCTATGACCTTCGCACAGGCTATGCAGAGAACCGGGATGCATCCGCTCCCTCTTTTCATTATATACTATCGGATGTCATTACTGTAGAAAACAACTAAACTAGAAAGGTTTATTATGAATCCACAGACACGAGAGAAAATCATCGTAAGAACCAGTATCCTTGGCATTATTGCCAATCTGTTTCTGGCGGGATTTAAGGCGGCCCTTGGACTGCTTTCCCATTCCATCGCCATTACATTAGATGCTGTCAACAACCTGTCGGATGCGCTTTCTTCCATTATCACCATAATCGGAACCAAACTGTCCAACCGTCTGCCGGACAAGAAGCATCCCTTAGGCCACGGAAGGATCGAATACCTAAGTGCCATGCTGGTAGCCGGCATCGTACTCTACGCCGGTATTACCTCCGCCGTAGAATCCGTTAAGAAGATCCTGCATCCCCAGAAGGCGGATTACTCGGCGGTGACACTGATCATCATTGCCGTAGCGGTTCTTGTGAAGATTTTCCTGGGTATGTACGTTAAGTCCCAGGGTAAGAAGGTCAACTCCGGCGCTTTAATCGCCTCCGGATCCGACGCAAGCTTTGATGCCATCCTATCTGCCTCCGTTCTGGCTTCTGCTCTGATCTATCTGACCACAGGCGTCTCCTTAGAGGCACTGGTGGCAGCCATCATCTCCATCGTGATCATCAAATCCGGCATTGAGATGATGACCGAGACCTTAAATGAGATCATCGGTGTCAGAGCCGATCCCAAGGAAGTTCAGAAGATCAAAGCCATCGTCAAGAAAGAGAAGATGGTACGGGGAGTCTACGACCTGGTCATGTATAATTACGGACCGAACCGGGATATGGTCTCTCTTCATATAGAAGTACCGGATACCATCTCCGTCAATGAACTGGATAATCTCACCCGACGGATCGAGACCGCTGTCTACGAACAGACCGGAACCGTGGTCGTAGCCGTAGGAATCTATTCCTTCAATACAGGCGATGATGAGGCTGCCCGCCTACGCAATGAGATCTCCAAGCAGGTTACTTCCCACGAATGGGCCATTCAGGTCCATGGCTTCTATGTAGATCTAAAGACAAAGGATATCCGTTTTGATGTGGTCTTAAACTTCGAGATCGATCCCCAGGAGGGACTTGATATTATAAAACAGGAGATGGCAGAGACCTATCCGGACTATAGCTTTGTGATCTCACCAGACATTGATATATCTGTAACAGAGTAAATACAGGCATTCACACAAAGGAGGGGAATATGGCAGAAAACATCAAAGAGAACTACTTATCCAGCATCGCAAAGCTCATTACAGAGGCTGCGACCCGAATCTTCCGGGAAGAAACTTCCAGGTATCAGCAGGAGCAGGGGATATCCTCCATCGATCCCGAGATCCTGACACTGGTGAAGGAGCGGGCCATTTCCGAAGTCATGTTCCACTCCGGCGACTTTCATCCGAAGATGGATCTTAAAGACTATGAGCTTAAGGACACCTTTGATCAGTGGTTCGAAGAAGACTGTGCCGAAGATATCCGTCGTATGTGTATCTTCAACTTAAAGAGCGAACTACAAAGACGAACATCAAAGGAAGATTCTGCCACCGGATTTCTCGAACGATTCAAAAAAGGGGATGTTCAGGAGATCAAATACAGATAATTATGTAACCAGAAGAAAAGATGTATAATAATAGACATTTTTTCATATCTGTTTAACGTATTTTTTTGTATACTTTGTTAAATTTTGGCTTGCGGAAACTGGTATTATGCAATAGAATCTTGTTGTTGTTATGTTTATCACAAGGAGGAACAGTATGAAAAAACATGTATTATCACTCGTTGTGATCGCAGCTCTTGTAATGTCAGTATTTGCCGGCTGTGGCAGCTCTTCCAAGAAGAGCGAGGACAGCAGTAAGTCTGACTATAAGATCGCTATGATCACAGATTCTGGAGACATCACAGATATGTCATTTAACCAGACGACTTACGAGGCATCCAAGGCCTTTGCCAAGGAGCACGACGCGAAGTTCTCTTATTACAAGCCAACCGAGGACTCCGATGAGGCTCGTATCGCTTCTTTCAACAATGCTGTAGCTGACGGTTATAACATTGTAGTCGTACCTGGTTATCTTTTTGCCAACATGATCAAGTCTGTTGCAGAGGCTAACCCTGACGTTAAGATCGTTGCCCTGGACTGTGGCAAGTTCGATTTCTCCGAGGACGGCAGCTACAAGCTTCCAAGCAACGTTTGCTGCTTCACCTACGCTGAGGAGTTATCCGGTTACATGGCTGGTTACGCAGCTGTTAAGGAAGGCTACAAAAAGCTTGGTTACTTAGGCGGACAGGCCGTTCCTGCTGTTATCCGTTTCGGTTACGGATTCATCCAGGGTGCGGACGCAGCAGCAGTAGAGATGGGCGTTGCCAAAGATGTAGAGGTTAAGTACATCTACGGTGGTCAGTTCTTTGGTGATGAGTCTATCACAGCTGTAATGGATACCTGGTACAAGGGCGGCACTCAGGTGGTATTCGCCTGCGGCGGCGGTATCTACACATCTGCATGTGAGGCTGCAGTTAAGGCCGGCGGTAAGGTCATCGGTGTTGATTCCGATCAGTCCGGCACAATTGCCAAGACATACGGTGATGATTCCCTTTGCATCACATCTGCTATGAAGGGACTTACACCAACTGTTAATACAACACTTCAGGCAATCTTCGATGGCAAGTGGGATACATACTCCGGAAAGTACACAAACTTAGGACTTGTATCCGGTGACGATCCATCCCAGAACTATGTTCAGCTTCCAACCGACACATGGTCTATGAAGAACTTCACTGTTGATGATTACAAGGCACTCGTTAAGGATATGTTCGACGGTAAGGTTACAGTTTCTAACGATACAAAGACCGCACCTAAGACATCCATCAAGGTTAAGACCTTTGATAAGATTCACTAATCATTTGTAATCAAATTCGTTAAGAGGAGGAGGAAGTATTTTCTTCCTTCTCTTTTTGTAGATAAAAACAACCAGAAAGGCTTAAGGTATGGATAAAGACGATTATGTAATTGAGATGTTGCATATCCGCAAGGAATTCCCGGGCATCGTAGCCAACGATGATATCACTCTGCAGTTAAAGCGGGGAGAGATCCACGCACTCCTTGGTGAGAACGGCGCCGGAAAGTCCACCCTCATGAGTGTTCTTTTCGGTCTCTATACCCCGGAGAAGGGAATCATCAAGAAAAACGGTAAGGAAGTTCGGATCAAGAATCCAAATGACGCTACCGCTTTGGGAATCGGTATGGTACATCAGCATTTTATGCTGGTAGATATTTTCACGGTTCTGGACAATATCATCCTGGGTGCCGAGCCAAACAAGTTTGGTTTCCTTACAAAGGAAGCTGCAAGAAAGCGCGTCATCCAGCTCTCCGAGAAATACAATCTGAAGGTAGACCCGGATGCGAAAATCGAAGATATCACCGTAGGCATGCAGCAGCGTGTGGAGATTCTGAAGATGCTTTACCGTGACAACGAGGTCCTGATCTTCGATGAGCCTACCGCTGTCCTCACCCCCCAGGAGATCGACGAGCTGATGAAGATCATGAAGGAGCTGGCTGCAGAAGGCAAGTCCATCCTTTTCATTACACATAAGCTGAACGAAATCAAGGAAGTTGCAGATCGCTGCAGCATCCTGCGCAAGGGTAAGTACATCGGCACCGTCGATGTGGAAAATACCACCAAAGAAGAACTGTCCTCCCTGATGGTGGGCCACTCTGTCTCTCTTAAGGTCGACAAAAAAGAGGCACAGCCGGCAGATACTGTTTTACAAATCAAAGACCTTTGCGTAAAAAGCAAACTTCACAACAAGGACTGCGTCCATAATGTCTCCTTTGATGTAAAGGCAGGAGAGATCGTATGTATCGCAGGTATCGACGGAAACGGTCAGACAGAGCTGATTGGCGGACTGACAGGACTTGAGAACATCAGCGGCGGTCAGATCCTCTTAGACGGAGAAGACATCACCAGAAAGTCCATCCGCTATAAGAATACCCACGGAATCAGTCACGTGCCGGAAGACCGGCACAAGCACGGTCTTGTCCTTGACTATTCCCTTGAAGACAATATGGTCCTCCAGAGATACTATGAGCCGAAGTTCAGCCGGTTTGGCCTTTTAAAGCGGGATACCATCCGAAGCTACTCCGACCGGTTGACAAAGCAGTTTGATGTACGATCCGGAGAGGGAGCCCGCACCGTCGTTCGTTCCATGTCCGGTGGTAATCAGCAGAAGGCCATCATTGCCCGGGAAATGGACCGTGACCACAAGCTTCTCATCGCCGTTCAGCCCACCAGAGGACTGGATGTAGGCGCCATTGAGTACATTCACAAGGCCATCGTAAATGAAAGAGATCAGGGATCTGCCATCCTTCTGGTATCCCTGGAATTAGACGAGGTCATGAACCTTTCCGACCGTATCCTTGTTATGTACGAGGGTGAGATCGTAGGAGAGGTGGATCCCAAGAAGACAACACTGCAGGAATTAGGACTCTATATGTCCGGTGCAAAAAAAGATACAGGAAAGGAGGCGTAAGATCGTGGAGAAAAAACCATCATTTTTCAGAAGACCGGGAGTACAGACCGTCCTGGCATCGATCATCTGTGCCATCCTTGGAATCCTCGTAGGATTTCTTATATTACTGGCCATGAACCCTTCCCATGCTGTGGAGGGAATGACAGCCATCCTTCGTAACTTCTTAAAATATGACCAGAGTTCTACCACTCTTATGTACTATTTTGGTTCAACACTGGTAAAGGCGGTTCCTCTGATCCTTTGCTCCGAGGCAATTCTTTTTGCCTATAAGGCCGGCCTTTTCAATATCGGAGTAGCAGGACAGTATACCGTTGGTATCATGGCCAGCCTCTATACCTCCATCGCTTTGGGATGGAGCTGGTGGCTTTGCATTCTTGCAGCCATTGCTGCCGGAGCCCTTTGGGGATTTATCAGCGGATTTTTCAAGGCCGTCTTCAACGTCAACGAGGTCATTGCCGGAATCATGATGAACTGGATCGGCCTGTACCTGACCAACATTGTATTGGGAAGCAAGAAGGTCATGGATCAGAGTACCTCTAAGACCTATAACATCCTTTCCAAGAATCCGGATGCTCTTTTACCATCCTTCCTGGCAAATGTTTTCGGTCATAACCAGTATATGACCATCGCTCTTCCCGTTACGGTGATCGTAGCCATTATCCTCCTTGTTGTACTGAACAAGACCACCTTCGGCTACGAATTAAGAGCCACCGGTCATAATAAGGAAGCCGCCCGGTACGCCGGCATGAATGCCACAAGAAACGTTATCCTTACCCTTGTGATCTCCGGTGGAATCGCAGGATTTGCCGCTTCCATGTTCTATCTGACAGGAATCGAGCAATACACCCTGGCCTCCTCTGTACCGGGTATGGGATTTAATGGAATCGCCGTTGCCTTCTTAGGAGGCCTTCATCCAATCGGAGCCATTGTTGCCGGACTGTTTATCGAGTATCTGACCATGGGTGGCCAGTACCTGGATACCAACTACTTCAACCCACAGGTCGCAGACCTGATGGTTGCCATTATCATCTACCTTTGCGGATTTGTTCTCTTCTTCAAGCATTTGATGAACAAGGGCAAGGCCAAGGCCCTGACCAATGTCAATGCAGAGACCGAAGAGAACACCACGACAGATGAAAAAGACAAGGAGGTGTAAGATATGATTCTTTTAATTCAATATACCCTTATCTTCGCCGCCGTTCTGATTCTGGTGGCACTCGGTGGAATGTTTTCCGAGCGAAGCGGTATCATTAACCTGGGGCTTGAAGGCATTATGGTCTTCGGTGCCATGGCAGGAGCCATGGTCATGGTCTTACTGCCTTCCCATGCCTCAAAGGCTACCATTATTATTTTGACCCTGGTGGCAGCAGCAGTGGCAGGAATGCTTTCCTCCCTGTTTATCGCCGTAGCCTGCATTAACTTCAAGGCAGATCAGACCCTTATCGGAACCGCTTTGAATATGCTTGCCACAGCATCAGCCACCGTTATTGTAAAAGCTTTCAACACAAGCCGTTCCGATGGAACCGACTTCTCTGCCAAGCTTGACTATGTCACCGGTCATAAGGCTTTTCTGATCCATATCGGAGAGCTGGAGGTCTCCTGGTTTATTATTGTGGCAGCTCTGCTTTTAATATGCTCCACTGTATTTTTCTACAAAACCAAGTTTGCCCTTCGCCTTCGTGCCTGCGGTGAGCATCCACAGGCGGCAGACTCTGTGGGAATCAATGTATATGCCATGCGCTACGCCGGTGTACTTCTTTCCGGATTTCTTGGAGGATTGGGAGGCATCATTTATATTGCTGCCGCCAACTCCACCTGGCACTTTGACTACGGTGTAGCCGGAGCCGGCTTCCTGGCTCTTGCTGTTATGATCTTTGGTCAGTGGAAGCCGGAACGCATCGCATGGTCCGCCGTGCTTTTTGCGGTTTTCCGTTCCCTTTCCAATGTCAACGGAGGAATTGACTTCCTGGCAAACCTGCATATTCCGGGAACCATCTACAATATGTTCCCTTACATTGTTTCACTTATCGTATTGGCCCTGACCTCTAAGAATTCCCGGGCTCCAAAGGCAGAAGGAATTCCTTATGACAAGGGCGCAAG
The DNA here is from genome assembly GCA_902803645.1 of uncultured Lachnospiraceae bacterium. Classification (GTDB taxonomy): domain Bacteria; phylum Bacillota; class Clostridia; order Lachnospirales; family Lachnospiraceae; genus Weimeria. Next base: position 20,077 of record CADCQT010000085.1, read on the forward strand.
ATAATATCAACCATCATAAAAAGGATAAAACATTGAAGCCTATTATTATTGGAATTGCCGGTGGTACCGGTTCAGGAAAATCTACTTTTACAAACAAGATCCGGGATGCCTTTCCGGAACACACTTCTGTCATCTACTACGATAACTACTACAAGGCCCAGGATGATATGCCCTTTGAACAGCGTAAGCTGCAAAACTACGATCATCCCAATGCCCTAGAGACAGAGCTTCTCTTAGAGCACCTTGAGAAATTAAAGGCAGGAGAAGAAGTGGAGTGTCCCATCTACGATTACACCATGCACACCCGCTCTGATAAGGTGGAGATCATAAGACCAAATCCCGTCATCATCATCGAGGGTATTCTCGTCCTTCAGGATGAGCGGCTTCGGAATCAGATGGACATCAAGGTCTATGTGGATGCCGATGCGGATGAACGTATCCTTCGAAGAGTTATCCGGGACGTACAGGAAAGAGGCCGTGATCTCCAGGGCATCGTGGACCAGTATCTGACAACGGTAAAGCCCATGCATTATATCTACGTGGAGCCCACCCGTGCCCTTGCTGACGTTGTCCTAAACAGCGGAATGAACGATGTGGCTTTTGACGTTGTATCTGCCAAGATTCGAAGCATTCTGCGGGAAAACGAAGCTTATCTTTCCGACAAATAAGAAAACTATGATATGATCAGGACAGGACCCTAGGGGTCCTGTTTTCTATCAACTGTAATAAGGAGAATTCTATGGGTATTGTTGTTGCAGGAGCCGTTATGGTAGATATCAAGGGCTACCCCCTGGCGCAGTATATTCCGGCAGGCCGTAATGTAGGTAATGTCCTCCATGTTCATGGAGGCGTTGCAAGAAACGTGGTGGAGGATATCGCCAATGTGGAGCTAAAGCCCTCTTTTGTCAGCGTCGTGGATCACACCGCCATTTCTCAGGATGTCATCGATAAGTTAAACCGTCACAAAGTGGACACCACCTATGTGGAAAAGACCGAAGACGGCCTGGGAACCTGGCTTGCGGTCTTTGATAATGACGGGGATGTGGTCGCCTCCATTTCCAAACGGCCGGACCTGTCCCCCATCGGAGAGATCTTTAAGAACCACGGAGATGAGATCGTATCCGGAGCAGACAGCATCGTGGTGGAGATCGACATGGATTCCGCCATCTTAAAGCATATCTTTGAGCTGGCAGAAAAGTACGAAAAACAGGTCTATGCCGTAGTCTCTAACATGTCCATCGCCATGGAGCGACGGGATCTGTTGAAAAAGACCGGTTGCGTGGTATGTAACCAGAGTGAAGCCGGCCTTCTTTTCTCTGAGGATTATGATGATAAGACACCCCAGGAGTTGGCCGAGATCATTGCCAAAAAAGTAAAGCTGGCCCACATTCCACGAATGATCGTGACCATGGGAGAGAAGGGATCCGTCTGGGCTATGGAGGAGGGAAACTGCGGCGTCTGCCCACCCCAGAGAGTCACTGTAGTAGATACCACAGGCTGCGGAGACGCTTTTTTTGCAGGGGTTGCCATTGGACTTACCTACGGCAAGAATATGGCGGATTCCTGCGCCATCGGCACAAGACTTGCCTCCTCGGTCATTGCCACCAAGGAAAATGTCTGCCCCCGTTTCCTTCCGGAAGAATTCGAGCTTTGCAACATAGAATGAGGAACTACTTATGAAGAACAACATCAGGATCATCGCCTTTGACATGGATGGCACCCTTTTAGACAACAAGAAGAACCTGCCCTCTGACTTTATCCCCTGGGTCAAATCCCACTCTGATATCCGCTGCGTCATTGCCAGCGGACGGCAGTATTACACCCTGATCAAGGACTTTCCGGAAATCTGCGATGAGCTTATCTTCATCGCAGAAAACGGAGGTCTTGTGATGCAACAGGATCAGGTCCTGTACAAAAATGTGATGTCAAAGGAATCCGTCACCGCCTGCCTTAAGGCCATTGAGAAGATCCCCTACACCGGTATCATCCTCTGCGGCGTAAACTCTGCCTACTACCTGGATGGAGCGGATGGGGAATTCATGCGTAATCTTCAGATGTACTACGATCACCACAAGGCAGTAGCAGACCTTAGGGATGCCCTAGAAATGGATGAGATCCTTAAGATCGCCATCTATTTCGATAAGAAGAGGGCAGAAGATTCCTATGAGAAGCTTGAAAAGCTTCCTGAGGGCATTGCCAAGGCTCTCTCCGGAGACAGCTGGATCGATATTGCAAG